>JASHRS010000150.1 GCA_030037215.1 Silvibacterium sp.
ACCTCCCCAGGTCGTGTTCGCATGACTCTCAATCAGGATGTTTACTACAAATTCTTCAGCAACCTTTATGTCAGCTTTAGCTTTTACGATAACTTCGACAATCAACCTGTCGTAGGTGCTCCCAAAAACAACCTGGGAGAATCTACCGCTGTTGGTTGGTCCTTCCACTGATCAATGATGTGCGCTTGCCGCTGTCACAGCTGATAAAACAGCTGCTCAAGGTCCTGATGTAGCGGCGGCACGTCATTAAAGAGGGGCGCTCATGAGATTTAGAGATCGACAGCAAGCGGGTAAATTGCTGGCGCATGAGCTTAGCGAATATGCCAGCGCAGAAGGCGTAATTGTGCTTGGAATTCCGCGTGGCGGTGTTCCCGTTGCCTTTGAGATCGCGAAGGAGCTGCATGCGCCCCTTGACATCTTTCTTTCCCGGAAGCTCGGTGTCCCCGGCCAGGAGGAGCTTGCCTTTGGGGCAATCGCTGCAGGCGATGGTCGATTTCTCGATGAACAAGCAATTGCAAGTGCAGGCATAACGCCCGAAGAGATCGAGGAGGTAACCCGCGCCACTGCTGCAAAGCTCCAGGAGCGCGCCCAGCTTTATCGCAGCGGCCTGCCGCCGCTCTCGATTGCAGAGCGAACCGTCATTCTTGTCGATGACGGTATCGCAACCGGTGCCAGCATTTATGCCGCGATTTGCGCTTTGCGTGAGATGAAACCCATCCGCCTTATCGTCGCCGTCCCGGTCGCTCCTCGCTCAACATGCAACTGGCTCCGGCCACTTACTGACCGGCTTGTTGTCTTGTATGCCCCTGAACATTTCTATGCTGTGGGGCAGTTCTACAGCGAATTTTCGCAGATCTCTGACGATGAGGTTGTAGGCCTGCTCAAGAAACCCCGTGCATCGGCAGCAGACGAGTAATCCAATCAGGATCGTTCGGCGAGCATCATTCGCTATGGCGTCAGACGGTACAGATCCACCCCTCCGTTGTAATTCGGCACATAGATCTGACCTCCATCAATCACTGGAGGATCGAATTTATTGAACAGAAACTGAACGCCCCACTGCTGCGAGTCCCACAACACCTTCAGCGACCCGTCTGCCGCAAGATGAACGGGGTCATAGACCAGCAGCCTCCCATTCACCACATGGGCGTTGGCATCGCCGTAAGGGATCGTGCAGACTAGAATCGCCGAGTTCGGGTCTGCTCCATTGCTCGAACCCGTACAGAATCCGCCTGGCATTCCTCCCGGTGGAGTCCCTCGCACATCCGCACTCGAGTATTCGTTGCTTTGAGCGACATAGGTCAATTGTCCCGTCGGACTTACGGCCCACTTATGCAGTTGTGCGTTCTCACCCCATGCAAAGATCGTCCATGAATTGAGCACAGGATCAAAAAACTGCACCGGTGTCATGTGCAGATGCGCCGTATCTCCCCACGGAAAAAAGTTCAGAGTTGTGGGATCGTTCGGACATGGATCGACAGGCCCCGGACTCATCGTCAGCCAAACTGGAGGCGCTGCGAGTTTTGCGCAGTTGGCCTTCGCATTGGCCAGGTCCGCTACGGTCGTCCCGCCAAGGTTTGCAGTCTTTACTGGATAGGCGATTCCATCCTTACCTGCGGCAATGCAGACACCAATTGAAAAGATGCATGCCGGACCCGCCGATCCCCAATCTTCATCAGACCACGCACCAGCTGCCATCTGCGGATAAACCAGCAGCATCGGCGTGCCGCGGTCATTCATCATCGGCACCAGCTTCGCATTCTTCAGGGGAATGTTCATTCCGCCGCCCACTGGCTTGATCGCCTCGGAGGGTGCGCTCACCCCTGAGAGCTTCATTGCCGGAGCAGGCGCCTGTCCGGCACGGACCGCGTCAGTCCATGGTGTCCAGTGATCGGCAACCTGCAGGCTCCCTGATTTGCCTCCCGAAGGCGGCGTGTATCCCAGCTTCAGGAACGACTCGCCCCACTGGCTCACGCCGTCGAAGTCTCCATTCCCGGTGATGACGTAAAGGTTGCCCTGCGCATCGGCAGCCGGACCTTGACCGCCCATCCAAACGCCGGCGCCCTCACCCGCAGTCAGCGCCAGCAGCGCACTCACCTTGTTCGTTGCAACATCAAACGCAAAGCAATAACCGGAGGCAACGCCAGCCTGGGTCTCGTAGACCGTGCCCGAACATGCGAACACTGTTTTCACGCCATTGACATTCGTCTCTACCAGCGAAGACCTCTGCTTGCGCATTGCCGCGTTGAAGTCCTGGGTCCCGCTTGTTCCCTGAATCATCACCGGCTGCACCACTTCGCTGCCATCCGCTACGTTCAGCACGAACATGTAGTAACGCGCCGTTTGCGGATTCCCCGTACTATCTGGTGAAACCCAGCACACCTGGTACAACCGCTGTGTGTCCGGATCGATGACGCCGGTAGATAAACACCCCCAGTGATCATTGATCGTGTGCAAGTCGATCGTTGCTGAGCCTGTAACCGGCATCCCCAGCGTGACCTGCCATATGCTCGACCCGTCATGCGCATCAACTCCACGCACAACATTCGCCATCGACGGAAGCACCATCACATCGCGCACTCCGAGCGTCGTCTTCACATTCGGCAGGATAAGCGGCTGTGCCTCCATACCGCGTGCATCGCCGATCACGGGAATGATTGTTGCACGAACAATCCCCTTCGTCCCGACGGAAGCCTGTGACAGTTGCGTCTCATTCGGATTCCAGCCGCTTCTCGAATTGTCGGCGGCGCGCGTAAGCCACGGCACCATGGTTGACTGGCACATGCCATTCGCAGCAGCTGTAGCCAGTAGCGCGCACACTACTACGGTCATATGACAAGCCTTCATGGGGCCCTCCTCTCGCGTCGAATCAGTCCGATGCGCCTGTATACGTCACGGCCAGTTGAAACTCGACTCCGGCATCCGGCAAGCCCGTGCCCTCCAGCGACACAGAGTGCCAGTCCGTGGCCGGTATTTCATTGCTTGAATGCGTCGGCTCCGCGCCGATCCTTTGCTGCGCAACAGCTGCACCGCTCTCTGTGCTCACCGTCGCTGTAATCGCGGCATCCGTCGGCAAATCTGCAGACAGATTTAGAGAAACCCTCGTACCCTTTGCGCAATATAAACGTTGCGGTAATGTCTGTTGCCCGTTCCGGGCGGGCATCACATCCAGATCGATCGCGCCGAAATATGTCTGTCTGGTCGCGCTTGCGTTGATCGGATAAGGCCTGTTAACGCCGCCCGGCGCAAAACACAGGTACGATTGCCCACCTGAAAAGGCATTCGACGGAATCGTAAAAGTTGCGTTCCCGTTCCCATCCGTCCATATATCCGGATGATGCCCCGTGTAGTCATGCAGCCAGCGGTTCGCTCCAAATGGAGTGGCGCACGTGATGGTGCGCGGTGTCAGTACGTTGAAGTTCAGCGCGGTCAGCAATCCTCCGCTCCAGCCCATTTGCCCGCCGTTGCCGTCGCGCGAAGCTACATGAATATCGCGATCGACCCAGCGCACCTCGTAATTGCCCCACGCAAACATCCGGCTGATCCAGCAAAGATTGTCGATTAGCGGCTGAAGACCATATGCGCCCGGCCAGACTTCTGCCGAAAAATAATCTTTCCCATACACCAGTGCCAGTCGCAGTGGAAGCGACAGCATGTAGGCATAAGCCAGGCCCTTGTTGAAAATGACCTGCTGTCCCGGGCTCGTGTCGGTATCGGGATTGTCCACGAACCCTGCGGTAAGCCCCGAGTTCCACTGCCAGTACCCCGCGCTTCCATTGTCGAACTGGGTCGCATCAAACCCATTGCATGCCGCCTGGATTCTCCAGTGCAGCGTGAAATCCTCAACTGCAGATCGGCCGCTCATAGGGGCGCTCGTCGCCCACCAATTAAGATTCGCAGGATTTCCATCGAAGTATTCGCTGTAGAACGGCACGTCGGGCAGCACGTCCATAATGCCTCGAACAGAAGACACATAAGTTCCCTTGGTGTCATCGAACCGAAACCCCACCGCTCCCGTTCGCGCCTGCACCCATACCAAGTAGTCCTTTGCGTCGTTCTCGGTCACATGCGCCGGATGGCAATTCTGGTAACTGACCTCACGCCCAAACGGATAATCGTCTGCCGGAACCGGCACATTATCTTCTTTGCAGAAGGGTGGAATTGGATCATCTTCCTTCATGCCGCCGCGAAACCATCCAGGGGTTGTTTGGCCGCGTCCGTCCATTGTCTTGCCGTCGGCGCCAACGTAGCGAAATACGCCGGGCCCGCCATTCTCCCCGCTCATCTGGTGCAGCACAAGATCCCCGTATGTCTGGCAGCCGTGCGCATTCAGCGCGGCAACTGCTGACATCAGGCTTTCGAGCGATCCGTAGCGTGTGCCGTTCAGGTTCCGCCGCTGGAAAACTCCATATCCATCGCAACCTGCTCCCGCTCCGCCCTGTGCCAGCGACCATGGAGGCAACTGAACGAAATCGAAGCTTGAACCGATGGCGGACGCTTGCGCGCGCAGCATATCCCAAAGCCACGGTTTGCCTGGATCGGTCGGCGGTGCAGGCACCGTGATCTTATTTCCGGATGCGTCTGTGAACCTCCCCCACGTAATCAGACCAACCGCCATATCGCACCTCCGCCGATGTCCTGTCCATTGGCTTAAATATTGTGCTATTGCTCGGTCCCGACCTGCACCCCGCTTCCCTCTGCATGTCGCGCACTGTGTGTGGGGGGTTTCCAGAATACCGCGGATTTGCGTCTATGGACGCGCTCGCAAAGTCTATTGAGCAGATTTCAGCTAGCCGTGCCTTTGGTATGCGTGTTAAAGTCCCCACTGGACAACCGATCGGTCCGGGCACCTCAGTGCTCTGATGGCGTCAGAAAAGGGCCTCCACGAGGGTACCGATGCCAAATCAGATAACGAACTACGACGGAAGCATAACCACCACTCCTCAACAACTCGTTTACGCAGAAACAGTTCAGGACATACAGAACGTCCTGCGCGACCCTGCTCACTATCCCAGTCCGGTTCGCGCCATGGGAAATTACCACTCCCTCACTCCCTGCGCTTCATCCGACGGCGGCACCGTAATCAACATGACCCGGATGAACCAGGTCATCACCATCGACAGCACTAATATGGCCTTCACCGCGCAGGGCGGCATGCAGATCATCGATGCTTCAAAGGCTCTGCGCGCGCAGGGTCTGCAAATGATGCTGAACATCGAAATCGGCAACATGACACTTGGTGCTGCTGCTTGCTGTCACAGTAAAGATGCTCTCGATGGAATCGAATTCGGCCAGGTCAGCTCCTATGTCATCGCGATGAAGTGGGTCACGCCTTCTGGAGACCTTGCTGAAGCTTCGGAAACCGATAATCCCAACCTGCTGTACACCATGCGCTCGAGTTATGGGCTTTGCGGCATCGTTTATGAAGTAACACTGCGTATAAAGCCGATCGAAGCTCTGCACTTTACCTACCTGCCGCGACCTGCGAATGAGCTCACGCAGGCTGAAGTCGACAATCTTCTCGATACCTCCGAAGGCCTGATCTGCTGGACGGTAGGAAGAACCGCAATCTTCCAGCAGCGTCAACGCATCGCTGATCCAGGAATCCTCTCATCGCTTCAGGCAGCCGTCCGCCGCACATTGTGGAACTATGAAGCGGCCCACACCGCCCAGCTTATCGACCGCTTCATTGCCGATCCCGCGCTGCGCAATGCTCTTCAGCAGGGCACCTTTGACGCGGGCAAGCTGCTCTACTCCACGCTTCATGTCTTTGGTGGAATAACATTACTCGCTCCTGACAAGATCATCGACTACCACAACACACCGCCGGACGCCCGATACGTTTTCACCTTCTGGGCCTTCCCACGCTCTCAATGGCTCGCGACGTATCTGGCCTATCTCGACTTTGTCGATCAGCATTTCCAGGCAACTGGCTTCCGCTGCAACATGCCTCTCGGGGCGTATCACATTCGCCGCGATACAAATTCGCTGCTCTCGTATACGCAGGATCAGGAAGTTTTCTCTATTGATCCCATTCACGCCAGCACTGACAACACCGCCTGGGATGCATTTCTTCAAGCCTTCAATGATTTTGCTTTTCAGCGCGGAGGCATTCCCTTGCTGAACCAGAGCCCGTTTGTTCAACGGCAACACGTTCAAACAGCATACGGCCAGCGCTGGACTCAATTTTCCGCTGCTGTTCGATCCATGGACCCGCAGGGCCGCATGCTGAACCCATATTTTGCCGCCCTGCTATCGCCCTGAAGCGCTTAAATCCGGCACGCACGCCGATGCATTTCCGTATTGCCCGGACGACCCTCGAGTGCTAGTATTACCGCGGCCTTTCTTCCTCACATCGCAGGGCAGTTTGCGAAAGAAAGCGCTTCAAGTGGGGCCACACCTCCCTGGCTGTCTGCGCGAAGGCCTCCATCGCGCTTTTCCAGAATCAGCATTCCCGCGATCCGTTCTGGGCCTTATCAAAATCAATAAGTATCGGAACTCTCTGGGAGCGGAGTAGCTATGAAGCGTATTGCATTTTGTGCAGACGGTACGTGGGACGGAACATCCAACAACACAAACGTATTCAAGATCTACAACGCCATCCAGGTGAGCGCGGATCAGGTTCCGTACTACGACAGCGGTGTTGGAGCCGACGGAAATCCGATCGAAAAACTGCTGGGCGGCGCGTTCGGCACTGGATTATTCCAGAAGATCAAAGATGGCTACACAAAGATCGCGCAAGTATATGAGAGCGGCGATCAGGTATACCTCTTCGGCTTCAGTCGAGGAGCTTATACCGCCCGCAGCCTTGCTGGCATGATTGCAAACTGCGGCCTTCCTACGAAGAACTTCGACGACGCTCTTGTCGAAACCGCATTCCAGGCCTACCGCAACAAAGACCAGCGCGCGGCTCTGCTGGCCGGGCTAAGCAGTAACTATGGAATGGAAAACGCACAGATTGTGATGGTCGGCGTATGGGATACAGTCGGCTCTTTAGGCATCCCCGCCATCTTCGGCGGAGTAGATGTCGCGCTCTACGGCTTTCTTGATACAGGCCTTCATCCCAGCATTCAAAATGCTTGCCAGGCACTGGCAATCGACGAGCGGCGCACAGAATTCCCTCCCACGCTGTGGACCTCACAGCCAGCGCCCGGTCAGACGATTGCGCAGGTCTGGTTCTGCGGAGTTCACTGCGACGTAGGTGGAGGATACGCTCCCGGTGCTGCGGACGACAGCACCACTCTCTCTGATATCACGCTGTCATGGATGATGAGCAAGGCGCAGGCCGCAGGGCTCATCTTCACACCCGCGGCATTGACGAGTTACTCAGTGCCGATGCAGAGCAAGTTCGCGCTCGATCAAATCCACGAGTCATGGAACCCACTATGGGGATTTCCCACGCCGAGGACGGTTGCAGCCAATTCTTCGCTTGCCAATAGCGTCGTTATTCGATGCCAATATCAGGCCGGATATAAGCCGGGCAACATCTCTTTGCAAAACGGCATTCCTGTTCCCGGATACAGCAGTGTTGCGGTGGTTGCTTAAATCAGAGCGCGGCAACCCGGCGTTGATAGCTGCGCGGTAGGGGAGAACCAATATGAGCCATTGGAGATTCGCGCCGTTTCTGTTAGCTGTGACATGCCTACTCAGTAGGCCAGCCTCTCTGGCAAGCGCTCAGAATGCGCCGCCTGCCACAAACGATAAGCAGGAGGAAGCAAAGGCCCTGCTCGCCTGCGGGCAGATGGTCAAGGACGAGTTAAAAGTTCTCAAGATTCCCGAAGACCAGAGCCTGCGATTCCAGGGCAAGGTATCCGAAGCGACAGCGCTATGTCGCGGCGGCGAAAGGGCTCTTCAGTTTCGCGATACTCCCTGGGTTGACTGGGGTAATTACTGGGGCACCGGAGACATGTCGTCACTGCCCACAGGATTCATCTCCGCCAAGCTTCCTGCAGACCGTGGAGTCGCCGGAGCTCTGGTGGACCTTGAACTCCAGAGAGTCGAGTTGATCAAGTTCAATCTTTTCGACAACGCTGGAACCTACCAGCAATTTGTGCAGGGCCACAATGGAGTGGGCGGTCCAGCTCTCAAAGTCTGGCCCGAGATGAGGCTCAAACCTGACAATCCTCTATATCAACAGGTCGGAGGCGCAGGCCCTCAGGTTTGCAAAGGGGAACTCATACGCTGGCGCACAGTCACCGGCGTATGCAACGACATTCTCAATCCCGCAATGGGTTCCTCAGGTATGTTGTTCGCGCGCAACGTTGAGTTCGAGACTTCATTCCCGGATGAAGGGCTCGACGAACTCACACGGAATCGCCACGGTAATCGCCTCTCTTTGCTTGAACCTGATCCGCAGGTCATCAGCCGCAGACTGTTTACTCGCATTCAGTCGCATCCAGAAAAGTGCAACGAAGGCTATGGCCTGCCCAACGATTCGCCCGATGCAAACTGCGACTACCAAAAGGCGCCGTTCTTCAATGTGCTCGCAGCATATTGGATCCAGTTCATGACGCACGACTGGTTCTCGCATCTTGAGGAGGGCCACAACGCAGCCGAATATATGAATGTTGGTTGTGCCACCAAACTTGTCAATAACGTCGAGGTCCCGCTTACTCCAGAAGATATTCAGAAGCTCGGCTGCCGCCCAGGTGACCGCATGGATGAGTCCTACGTCGCGCAGAATTCGCCGCCGGGAACCTTCACGACCAACGGAAAGACCTACATGGATCGTGCGCCAAAGACTATGGCCAACACCAACACCGCATGGTGGGACGCATCGCAACTCTACGGCTACGACGACACTTCGCGCCAGCGCGTGAAGCGTGATCCATCCGACCCGGCAAAACTCTTGCTGGTCCCTGTTCCGGGCAAACCCGGCCCCGGATATCTCCCTGTCTTTGGTCCGAATGACCCGATTAACCCCGAATGGACCGGCCAGGAAGCAACCGCATTTCCCGACAATTGGACCGTCGGCCTTAGCTTCCTGCACAACCTGTTTGCGCGCGAGCACAACTCCTTCGTGACGGAGTTTCGTCGAGTCGCCGCCCAAACGCCCAATGCTGATTGCGGCCTGCGCGATCCTGCCAACCCCAAACAAGTCATCCGTTACAAGGACGTAACTCCCGACGAGCTTTTCGAAATCGCGCGTCTGGTCGTGGCTGCCGAAATTGCCAAGATTCACACCACCGAGTGGACGCCGCAACTACTCTACGATGAACCCTTGTATCTCGGGATGAATGGCAACTGGAACGGCCTGCTTGGCCAGAACGGCGGACTCGCCTCAGATGCGTTGAGCGATGTCATCACACAGAACTTTGGGAAATCAAAAGACGTCACCAAGGCCACGCAGTGGTATTCCGTCTTCGCATCTGGGCCCGGGATCTTCGGCCTGGGCAGCAAGGTTCACGGATATAAAATTACCGACCCGAAATACACCAACGGCGGCATAAATCACTTTGGCTCGCCGTTCAATTTCCCTGAAGAGTTCGTCTCCGTTTACCGGCTGCACCCCTTGGTACCCGATCTTCTTGAATATCGCGATCTCAGTGGAGACCCCAACAAGATCGTCAAGCGAATTTCTGTCGTCGAAACCTTTGAGGCTGGTGCAACTCCCTACATGCATAACCTGGGAATCGAGAATTGGGCGCTCACCTTCGGTCGCCAAAGACTCGGCCTTCTTACACTGCACAATTCCCCGCTCTTTCTTCAGAACCTGAAAATGGGCCGCTTGGACAGTCCCACGCAGCAGATCGATGTCGTAGCGCTCGACATCATCCGCGATCGTGAGCGTGGAGTACCGCGCTTCAACGAGTTCAGGCGGCAATACGGCCTGCGCCAGTTCACCAGCTTCGACGACTTCAGGGATCCGGGCGTGGCGCCGGGCACCCCTGACTGGGCCGAACAGGACGACGCTGTCAAAACGCTACGCGAACTCTACGGTCAGCATATCTGCGACGCATCCAAGGTCATTACCGACGCGCAGGTCAACGATGACGGCACCCCGATCAACGACTGTCTCGGCCATCCCAATGGAACGCTCGTCGACAACGTCGAAGACGTGGATACAGTTGTCGGATACCTCGCCGAATACCGGCGTCCGCATGGCTTCGCAATTTCAGAGACGCAGTTTGTCGTCTTCATCCTCAATGCCTCGCGCAGACTCTTCAGCGATCGCTTCTTTACCTCGTCATTCCGTCCTGAGTTTTACACCACGCTCGGCGTCAATTGGGTAAACCACAACGGTCCTGGCCCCGAGATGATCGAGAAGGGTGCACCGAACGGGCATGTACAGCCGGTGTCGCCGATGAAGCGCATTCTCTTGCGCAACATTCCGGAACTGGCTCCCGAACTTGCAAACGTGGTCAATGCCTTTGATCCATGGGCGCGTGATCGCGGCCAGTATTACAGCGTTGCGTGGAAGCCGCGTCCCGGCGCGGAGTCTGACGATTCATTTAAGCAGCAATAAGTGTCCGGTTTCCGGATCACTCTAGTTTTGAATTTTGTTCCCATTCTCTCTGTTCTGCGCTGTCACAATCTTGCTTTTCTGCACTATTTTCAGGAGCGCATGCGCCACGGTCGGCGACTGGCCGATTTGATGTTTCATGACGCATAACCTGAGTTTTGCGCCGTTTTCCAATAAGGAGCGGTGGTCATTTCCACCCTGAGGCGGGTAGAACAGGCATGAACAAAACGGTAGGCGCCACTCTCGGAGTTGCCCTCCTGGCGGGGTTGATTTTTCAGACCAGGACTAGCGTCGCCCCTAGAACTGAGCAGCAAACGGCGTCGGCGATCGCCGCGTCTGCAGCTGCGCCTGTAAGCGACGGCCCATGGATCGCATCTTGCAACTATTGGTCTGCTGTACAGCCTGTCAGCTCCTCGCCTATGTCAGGCCCTCCTGCTTCCAATGTCACCATCGCCCAGACTGCTGGCGTCAAGCTGCAGCTCCAGCCTTCCACAGGCACACCCTCCTGTGGGCCCGACGCCTGGGGCATGCCCACAAGTGGCCCCTTCGCTGCTCAAATCAGCGCGGTCATCGCAACCGTTCCGGATCCGATTCACAGCCACCTCGCGCTCGACTTCGACCGTTCCATCGATGCAATGCTGCTGGCTGCCGCCGACAACCACTACCTCGGCAGCTACTACTGGCTCCCGTGGCGAAGCCAGACCGGGGCTCCCGGCGAGCCGTCGTCTGCCGCAAAACCCAATTCAGCAGATAGTATCCGCGAACGCCAGCCTGGCCTCATCATTCTTCGCTACACAGCCGAAGCGCATGAATGGAACCCCGAGGATGCCGCCGAACGTTCATCGCGAGACTATCGGCGCGTGATCTATCTCTTTCTTGTGGCCGAAACTCCGGCCCTCGGCATCAATGGCAATCAGCTGCAGAACGCCTTTCACTACGAACAGCTCCTCGAGAATCAGGGTGCACGGCTCTCCGTTAGCGACTGGTTCCCAATCCCTCGCCCTGCATCTGATCGATCCACTCCACAATCTCAACACCACATTGCGGATGGAATCCACCATCAGCGCGATCGTCGCGTAAGCAGTCCCGAGCAGAAGCACCCGTGCCCAAACCCGAACGATGAGCTTTCCATCATCGGCCCACTTTACTCCGGCTCAGCTGCGTCTCTGCATGCGGGCATCGAAGCGGCCCTGCCAGGCCTGTGCGTGTCTCGAGTATCGATCACAGGCGTCACTGGCACCGCAATCGCTGTGCGGGAATTGGACCCAGGCGACATGGGCATCTATCGCTCGTTTGGAGAGAATATCTCGTTTGAGCAGGATCGCTTTCTGCAATCTCTTGCCGCGACAGGCTACGATCTCAGCCGGGTTGCCGTCCTCTCTGAAGCTGGAACCGTCTTTGGTGGCGCTGCAAATTTCGCATCCGCCGCCAACCCTCCAACCACATTCCGCAAGTCCGATGCGGACCTGGGAAGGAAAGGAACCATCCTCTATCTGCGGTTCCCTCGCGAGTTGTCGCTGCTCCGCAACGCTGAGGCTACCCAGCCTGCTGGCCAAAGTTCAACGTCCACTCCCACTCCGTATCTCAACCTCTCACTTAAGGACTATTCCGCGGATGACACGGTTCCTCGCTTCTCTACCGTCCAGAGCCCGTTGTCTATCGAAGCGCAGCTCATGGCGATCGCGCATCAGCTTCAGCGTGCTCGCAGCCAGTTCATCCTCATCTCGGCTTCCAACGTGCTCGACGATCTTTTCCTGGCACAATTCCTGCATCGAGCTTGTCCGGATGCGCGTCTGGTCATCCTCAGCGGCGGGGATCTTCTCTTCGAGCGGGACACCGACAATGCTCCCTACATCGGCTCCATCTCCATCTCCCCATATCTGCTCTCTTCGCTCGACTTCGGAAATCGTGTGCAGTGGCTGCATGCCGACTACGAGGCGGAAGAAGTCTACAACGCCGCGAGCTTCACCTTCCGCAGCGGAAACTCAGCCTTCCCTCCCACGCTTGCCGGATACCGCAGCTATCCCGTTGCCGATCGCATCGTAACCCCGGATGGCCTTCTGCCTCCCGTCCAGTTTCAGCAGATTCCTCTCTGGGCGACCGTCATCGGTGACGATGGCTACTACCCGCTCGCCGTTCTCAGTTGGTGCGCGAGCGATCATCCCGAGATACTGCCAACCATCTCATTCAATTCCGGACGGCCTCAGACCGGGCTGTGCACGGAAGAAAAGACTTCTATTCCGGATGAAGGCGCGCCTGCACAGCAACCTGTCTGGAAATATATTCCTGAATCCATCAACGAGAACTCCGGCATCCTGCCATCGTTGTCTTGGGGCATTCTGGTCGGCTTTATCCTGTTCGCCTGCATAGGCCATTGCATTTTCCTCATAAGCGCTGACTTCTGGTCGCCCTTCACACGCGATCTTGCAATCGACCATAACGATTTGCCTCATCGCCGCGCCATTCACGTCAACATCGGCACTTCGGTCCTCACCGCGTTGGCTTTCGTCATAGCCTATCCATTGCTTCGCGTCGGTCATTATTTTCACCTCGCGCCCGGCGGATACCCGCTCGCTCTGCTCCTGCTCGTCTGTGCCGCATTGGCCATCGTTTGCACCGTGATAAAGACCTGGCGCTACCGATCGAGCTCCAGGCAGCCTCTCTATGGCTTTTTCAATTTTGTTGCTGCTGCAGCTCTCGTCGGTATCGTCACACTGTGGATCGTCATCTGCGGAAGTGATATCCACAATGGCTACTACACCTACGCCGGACTCTACTTCTGCTTTCGTTGCCTGCGCCCGCTCAATGGTGTGTGCCCACTGCTGCCGATCATCCTGCTGCTCTTCGCATGGTATCTGTGGTCCATCTATCAGACCGCGCGCCTTCGGTTTTCCGATATACACAGGCCACGGCTTGCTCGGCGTCCCTCATCACCGCCGCCTTACTCACCCTCACGGAATGCCTACGACCTCTTTGTTCCCGACAACACGCTCGAAAGCTGCGCTCGCTCCAGCGACAACTGCCTCTACGCGAATATCACCTGTCTGCTCATCAGCCGCGAGGTGATCCGCAGGCTATGCGTCAAGATTCACGCTGGAACAGATAAACGGGTCCGCAGGATCGCATCTTGGGTATACCACCACATCAACACCGCTCTCTTCATCATCTATGTCATCCTGTTTTGCCTGTGCATGTTCGCCAGCAAGACCCGTGCGCTTGACCACTTTCTCTTCCAGCCTCTGCCTTATTCCGGTGGTCCCACGCTCTATGAATTCCTCGTTGCTGCCCTCTTCTTTCCACTTATCATGGTTGTCTTCTCCGGCTGGCTCAGGGTCATCCTCATCTGGGGATCGCTCAGCAGAGGCCTGCTCGAACCACTCGAACGCATGCCCATCCGCTTCGCCTTCACGCGTTTCAATGGAGGGGGCTGGTTCAGCATGCTCCGCCAGAAAGGCCTCCACATCCGCTGGCGCGACATGGCGCGTTCCACCGAGTCCATTCGCCAGCTTATTCACCACGACGAACTTGCTAAACAACCTGGGTTGCAGGCAAAACTTGTGGCTCAATTCGAGATAATCAATACCCGCATTTACCAGTTGATGAATAGCATCAAGGCGTGCCGTGCCGTGCGCCCTCCGTTACAGGCGGAACTCCCCGGGCTTCCGGACGGGCCACGGAACGACGCACTCGCAGCAGCAGCCCAACGAGCCGGACAGTACGAACATGCCTGCCCTTCCCGTTGCCGGTGGGACCTCCCGGCGGACTCCACCGAGCTCTGCAACATCTTTCACATCGAAGAGGGTTACGCCCGGTTTTGCACCATTCTTATTGAAGATTTCCTCGCTTCTCACTGGGACAAGGACCGGACAGGCCTTGTCGAGGATAACTGTCTCGAAAAGGAGAAGACCGACAAATCAAAGGAGCAGGAACCCGCGTCACCATCTCTCATGCAACTGGCTGAGGAGCTGATTGTTATTCGCTATGTCGCGCTCATTCGCGCCGTCCTCATCAATATCCGCTACCTCATGCTCTTCGTCTCGACTGCCTTTGTTCTTGCACTCATTGGTTGGAACTCATATCCCTTCGAGCCCCACGCATTCATTGATTGGTGCTTTACCCTCCTGCTCGCCAGTCTCACCCTCGGCTTTGTTTCGGTCTTTGCACAGATGCATCGTAACGCCATTCTCAGCCGCATCACCAACACGACAGCCAACGAGCTCGGCTGGGAGTTCTACCTGCGCCTCATCACCTTCGGCGCAGTCCCGGTGCTGACCTGGCTTGCCTATCAGTTCCCGTCAATCGGTGGAAGCCTATACCGGATCATTCAGCCGGGGCTCCAGGTTGTGAAGTGAGGATTCATACAGGAGCGATTATCTGTGAGGCCTGACATCTGACCCTCGATTTTTATTGACAGGCTGCAATGCGCTGAATACAGTTTTTGCCCAAACACAGCCGGGAGAACGCTTCCATGCTTAATTCCACAACACTTGAAGTAGCCATGGGATTGGCCCTTGTTTACCTCGTCCTGAGCCTTTTCTGCACTGCGATTAACGAGGCCATTGCCGGATTTTTTGGCTCGCGCGGAAAGAACCTCGAAAAAGGGATCAAAAGTCTGTTTACTGGCGGGTTGAAGTCGGCAGCTACAGCCGACGGCGCCGGCACAGCCGTAACGCTCGCCCAGGCAATCTACGATCACGGCCTCATACAAAGCCTTTATAGAAGCACTCCTGTCGAGCAAGCGGGCACGTGGTTCAAAAAATTTCGCTCGACCCTCCCGTCCTATATACCTTCGCCCATGTTCGCCAGCGCTCTCTTCGATGTGGTATTCCCCAACCTGGACGCAGCTCCCGCCACGGCCGCAGCTCCCGCCCAGACGGCTCCCGCAACCACTCCTGCCGTGCAACAAGTTACATTGGGTGCAATGTTAACCCGTTTGCAGGATCTCCCCGACAGCAAGGCCAAAGAAGCCATCTCTACATTGGTAAAGCAGGCTGGCGGAGACCTTGCGAAGACGCGCAATGCATTCGAGGACTGGTACAACGCCGGTATGGATCGCGCCGCCGGCTGGTACAAGCGGAGGACACAGAAAATTCTTCTCGTTCTCGGGCTTCTCATCGCCGTCGGCATGAATGTGGACTCGATCAAACTCGGGCAGGCTTTATGGATCAGCCCTGCTATACGCTCCTACACGGTCACTACTGCGGAACAATACGCACACGCAAACACTGCTCCGAACGCGACCACATTCAACGCTATTGGAGCCTTGCAATCTCTAACCACGCTGCCTCTCGGCTGGACGTCAGTGAGTTATCACCAGACGAGAGAACAGGTCGCCGGCCTGCGTCATCCGCATAAATCTTCGATCTTCGGTATCTTCCTTATTCTCGTAGGCTGGCTTGCGACCGCCATTGCAATGACTCTCGGCGCACCGTTCTGGTTCGACACGCTGAATCAATTCATGGTCATCCGTTCGACCATCAAGCCGGGGGATGACAAATGACTCGAACGATCCGGTGTCCGCTACCCGATCGGGAACAAAGCAGCAGGTCCTTGTTGATGGCTCCTATGAGCCTCTAACTCCATGTCCGAAGGGTTCTGTTCATACTCTCGAGTTAGAGAGAGAACCCACGAGAAGCAACTGCCTTTCCCGGGTGTGCTCGAAACTTCGATGAAAGTATTGTGGCGTGCGGCTATCCAGGCCGCCAGAGCAAGGCCTAGGCCGGAGCCATGCGCGTTCGCTTCCTGAACATTGCTGCCGCGAAAAAATCGATCGAAGATACGGCCGCGATCCATGTCCAGAATCCCTATGCCGGAGTCGTGAACTTCGAACCGCGCAAATTCTTGCATGATTTCCAGTTTGAGCTCCACGAGTCCTCCGGCAGGCGTATATTTCCCGGCATTCTCAAGAATGATACTGAGGAGGCGTGGGAGATACATCTTGTCTGCGATGACCATCGCCGGCTCAGCAGGTACGGAAACCAATAACTTTCGCCCCTTAAACTGATAGTTCCATTTCTTACAGGCCTGCAGACAGAGCTTGCGAGCATTCACAGGCTCCAGTTGCGCGCTTTCGGCGCCGGCATCGGTGCGCGCGAGGAAGAGAAGGCTGTCGAGAAGCGAAGACATGCGCAATGCTTCAGCGTCGATCATCGCGATGGCCTCCCGGTATTCAGCATTGGATCGATCGAAACGCAGTGCGAGATCCGTCTCCATGCGAATGAAGGTCACAGGGGTGCGCAGTTCATGAGAGGCGTAAGCCGTAAAGTCGCGTACGCTGCGGACTCCGGCTTCGATCCGCTCCAGCATCTCATTCAATGTCGATGAAAGATGGGCGAGTTCATCCCGGGTTTCAAGCTGAGGCAGGCGCGTCTGCAGGTTGCCGTCGTGAATTCGTTGGGCCTCACGCGCGATGGCGGCAACAGGATCGAGCGCCCGCCGGCTCAACAGGTGTCCGGCAAAGCCTGCGATGAGGAAAATCACAGGCGAAATGAGCAGCAACCCATTGCGGAAATGGAGGAGCGTCTGATCGGCCTTGGTCAGCGTCATGCCCGATTCGACGACAAACGTGTGACCATTCACGGTAAACGAACGCCGGAGCGAGCGGATTCTCTTTGTGCCCGCAGGGAACTCAGCATAATTACCGTCGGCAGATAAGGACTTTGCCAACGGCACATCGTGAGGAGCAATCTGCATACGCCATGGGCGAAAAACCCAGCGTCCCTGGTCGTCCTGGATCTGCAACCACTTTCCTTCGTCCTGCAACTGAAACTGAGCGGCGATTTCCGCGCGCTCGCGCTGGTAATCTCCGCCGAGGCCCTCCGCGCGGAAGAAATCGCGCACATCGTCGATATGTTCGCCCAGCTCATGATCCAGCTCAAGGTAAAGGCTGCGGCGCGCCAGGTAATAGGAAGCAGCGCTGAGAAGGAGTCCGGCAAACGAGAAAATAACGAAGTACCAGATGGAAAGACGGATTCGGATTGGCAGCTGCATCTTTCGCTCGGCGAGGTTTTGCCAATTGTAGGCGGGCAGAGCGCAACTAATATTAACGGCTTGTTACAAATTGCAGTCCTAACGGGTAAGCACGTATCCGCGCCCCTTCAGCGTGTGAATGAGCGGTGCTTCTGAGCCCTGATTCAGCTTGCGACGCAGTGAGGAGATATAGACTTCAAGCACATTACTGAACTTCTCCCAGTTGTAGTCGTAGAGGTGGTCCAGCAGCTCATTCTTGGACAGCACGGCTCGCGGACGGTGAGCCATATACTCAAGCAGCCGGTACTCCATAGTGGTGAGCTTAATCGGGCGACCGGAGCGCGTAACCGTCATCTCCTCGGAATGAATAACCAGATCACCCACCTCGATCAACGGCACGGCGAGTCCATGCGAGCGCCGGATCAGCGCGCGACAGCGTGCAACCATCTCGCTGGTATCGAAGGGTTTGGTCATGTAATCGTCGGCTCCGGCTTCGAGAAGAGCTACGGTTGTCTCTTTGTCATCTCGCGAGGTGAGAATAAGAACGGGGGAACGGACGCCACGGCCGCGAAGCTGTCGCAACACCTCAAGGCCGTCCAGCCGCGGAAGCATAAGGTCAAGCAGGATCAGATCATATGGATTCGACTGCGCCATGAACAGGCCGTCCTGCCCGTCCAGGGAGATATCCACCACATAAGCCGCAGACTCACGCAGCGCACGGGCGATGTTTTTTGCCAGTCCGGCATGGTCCTCAACTACCAGAACCCGCACAGCTACTCCTTATTTGTCTGACGAACCTGCCAGCCGTTATTGCCGGCGAACCTCGAGCAAGCGCAAATTGCTCATTGCAGTTGGTCACAGTGTAGACCACATGCTCTACCGGATTGCTGGATCGAACCTGAATTGGCCAGTTCTACCGCCGAATTCACAATCTTCTCATGATCGATTCAGCCACCCTTCAGGAGAATTTCAGCAGACTTGAATCATATCTTTCCCTGCAAGACGCACCTCACGGAGGTATACGATGCTGCAATTCTTTCGCTGGCGCATTCTTCCGGTTCTGCTGACGCTGTCTGCGTGTGGACCGGCTATTCTTTATGGTCAGACGCAAAATGCCACTCTGAGCGGTCATGTAACTGACACCTCCAATGCGGTGGTACAAGGTGCGCGTGTGGTAGTCACTCCCGGGGGCGCAGTAACCACAACCAATGGCACAGGACAGTTCAGTGTCACCGGTCTCGCGCCCGGCATGTACACCATCAGCATCACCTCTACGGGTTTTCGGCCGTTCACGCAGAGCGTCACTCTGACCGCCGGCGAGACACATACTCTCAACGTCGTGCTTCAGGTTGGGTCCGCCAACGAGCGAGTGGTGGTAACGGCCCAGGCCGGTCCGCAGCAAACCATGACCCAGGCCGTCAACGAAGAAATTACCTCAGCGAACATTGTCAACGTTCTGCCCAGCACTGAGATCTTGGCTTTGCCTAACGCCAATATCGCCGATGCCGTGGGCCGGATGCCTGGCGTCACGCTGCAGCGCAACGAAGGCGAAGGTGAATATGTTCAGGTGCGTGGTCTCGATCCGCGGCTTACCAATATCACCATCGACGGCGTGACTGTTCCCGCGCCGGAGGTCGCCATTCAACAGGTCGATCTGTCAACCATCCCCGACGATATGGTGCAGTCGATCGAACTGAACAAGACGATCTCTGCCAATCAGGATGCGGACGGCATCGGCGGATCGGTCAACCTTGTAACCAAAACGGCGGGGACACGACCCTACCTGAGCATGGAAACGACCATGGGTTATACGCCCATCCTGAACACCCGCTATGTGGGCAAGGTGGATACAACCGCGGGCATGCGCTTCGGCGCCACGCAGCGCTGGGGCCTGATCGGCGGCGCGGAATACGACTACAATGGACGCGGCATCAATGACATTGAGCCCAACCCGATCCTCGACCCGGACGGATCGACCACGCCGGACTTCAACAAGATTACCCTGCGCGAATATCGCTATGATCGGCTACGGTGGGGCGGAACCAGCACTCTCGACTACAAGGTCAGCGAGCGCTCCACACTGGCCATGCATTTCATGCTCTCCGATCTCAAGGACTGGGGCGATAAGTGGTATTACGAAATCCATACCAATCATGCTCCCAGCTACTATGAATCCCTGCGGCGGCCGGATCTTGCCATCGGCACGATTTCGCTTGGCGGGAATCACGTTTTCACAAGCTCCTGGTTCCACTGGGGTTCGGCGGTTTCCCGTTCGCGCGAGCTGAACGCCGGCGGCAATCCTGAAGTAGACTATGCTCCGACCTCGAATGCTCTCAATAATCCCAGCTTTCCTGCGGGTGGAGACGGAAATGTTGCAGGACAAGCGGCCTGCACCTTCGACCCCAACGCGCAGTCCAATGTTTATCGTCCACAATGGTCAGCGAACTGCAATGTAGCCTCGTCGCCCATGTACGACCTCAGCAATTACGGCATGACGCAGTTCATCACCACCACTGGCCAGGCGGTCGAACTCAACCTGCAGGAGTGGGCGGGGATGGGCTTCAATTACCGCCTTGGCTCGCTTTCCTCAACGTTTGAATTCGGCGGCGAGTTTCGCAATACACACGCATTCCAGAACGCCTATACGCCGACCTATGACACGCCGTTGGACGCGAACGGCAATCCCACCGTGC
>JASHRS010000151.1 GCA_030037215.1 Silvibacterium sp.
GGGTCTGAAGGAAAGACGCGCACGAAGCGATGATTCGATCTGAGTCCAAGTACTATTTGGCCAGCGTTGCGCCCCAATCAGTTGGGCTAAGGTCGCGGGCATGGCGCGAGAAAATCCAGAGATGGCCATCGAGATCGTGGGCTGCGTACTGATACTCGCCATAAACGGTTTCGTGCGGTTCTTCAACGATGGTTGCGTCCGCTGATTTTGCGTGTGCATGGTGCTCGTCGACATTGTCGACAAATATGGTGAGGCTTTGGGTCGTGGTGCCTCCTATGCTTGCCGGGCTCTTTCTCTGAGGCGGGCGTTCTGTCGAGACCATGATGTAGACATTGCCGATCTGAAGCTGCGCTCCGGATATCGGGTCGCCGTAGCGGAAGTGTTCTTTGAAGCCGAAGGCTTTGCCGAGCCATGCGATAGCAGCTTCAAGATCGAGATAGTTAAGATGTGGAATTAGGGTGTCTACGGGTACGGTGCGGTTTTCGGGCATGAGAAACCCATCCTATAAGATACCGTTCAATTTCCGTCTGGAAGCTGAGCTTTTCGCTGTCGCTGCTTGCGGTTTGCGCGGTAAAACGAGCTGACTGCGAAGTACATAAACACAATTGCTACAACTGCATACATCAAAAAATGTTGGTGGCCGGGTCCGGATCGCCAGTCGGCGCGGAGCCGGTAGACTCCCTGGGCGAAGAACAGGCTGAACAGTCCGAAGAAGAGTCCCGTGATTTCGAGCCAGAGGACGCTGCCGGCATGAACAAAGGGTCCCCAGATGGACTCGCCGAACCTTTTGGCTCCTCTTTTTGCTCCTTCGACCGCATTTTTGCCGCGAGCAGCGTAGGCAGGAGCATCCTGCCGGACGGTCTCTGCTGTCTGCGCGGCGCGGTCGCGCAGCATTCCTGAGGCGACGCGCACGCCAATGCCTAATCTGCGGCCTACGCGGTCCGGTTTCATATGGAGAAGTTTAGCAGTGAGCAGCACGATTTCGGATTGCAGCCACCGGACATCGGAAGTAAGGTTAAGGGAGTATCCTCAGACGCGCGGGTGGTGAGGAGCGGAACGGAGCCAATCTTGAATCAAAAAGTTCGCAAGCTCGTTCAGAAACTGGGAGAGGCCATTCACGCGAGCGTCTCCGAATCGGAATACATTGCGGGAGTGGTGCAGGACATACGCAAGCAGGGCTTTGACGTGCTGCTGATGCTCGAGGCGACGATTGGACTGAATGAGCTTGCCGAGCAGCAACCCGTGGCGGCTCAGGAGGCGTCGATGGCAGCCGGCGCAGGGGAAACGGAGAGTGAGCGCACTTTTACCGCGCAGGACCTTCACTTCCTGAAGTCGCTTCGGATCGCCATCGAGGGAGAAGACGCTTTGCCGGAGGAATAGACCTCAAAGATTGAATACCGTGTGGTGTGGTACTATCCTTCGTTCTGGAAGGTGCAGCTTCAAGGCATAAAAAGAAGGCGCGAGGGGTTCGGCCATGCCGATACGGGACACACTGGGCGTTTTGCTGGCGGGCGGAGCGGGTGAAAGACTATTCCCTCTTACGCGCGACCGGGCCAAGCCGGCAGTACCTTTTGGCGGGAACTACCGCATTATCGATATCACACTTTCCAACTGCATTAATTCCGACCTGCGCCACGTTTACATCATGACGCAGTACAAGGCGCTGTCGCTGAACCGGCACGTCCGCGAGGGATGGACGAGTTCCGTCGCGCAGGAGCTTGGGGAGTTCATCGAGATTCTTCCGCCGATGCAGCGGGTGAGTGCCAACTGGTACATGGGCACCGCCGACGCCGTTTACCAGAACATCTATTCAATCGGCGCCGAACAGCCCAAGCACGTACTGATTCTTTCAGGCGACCACATTTACAAGATGCATTACGGCAAGATGCTTGAGCATCACGAAGAGATGGGCGCCGATGTAACAATCGCAACGCTGCCGATCGACCCTTCAGAGGTTTCGCGGTTCGGTGTGGTCGAAGTTGCCAAAAACGGCGAAGTTGTCGGCTTTGACGAGAAACCGAAGAGCACCAACTTCCGCTCACCGTTCAACCCGAACATGGTGGATGCCTCGATGGGCATTTATCTCTTCAATACAGATGCGCTGCTTCCGGCGCTGCTGCAGGATGCGGAAGATCCTACGTCGAAGCACGACTTTGGGCACAACATTCTGCCGGGCATTCTCGGCAAGTACAAAATGTGTGCGTACAACTTTGTCGACGAGAACCAGCAACTGGCCCTTTACTGGCGCGACGTGGGCACGCTGGAAGCCTATTACGACGCGAACATGGATGTTGCATCGGTGTCGCCGGTTTTCAACCTTTATGACAACAAGTGGCCTATCCGCACGCGGGTGCGGCAGTATCCGCCGGCGAAGTTCGTTTTCGGCGAGCCTGGGCGCACAGGGATGGCGATCAACTCGATTGTGTCGGCCGGGTGCATTGTTTCCGGTGCCACGGTGCGCAACAGCGTGCTGTCGCAGGATGTACGCGTGAATTCCTATTCTGAAGTCGATTCGAGCATTGTGTTCTCGCATGTGAACATCGGACGGCACTGCCGCATCCGGAGGGCGATTATCGACCGCGATGTGCAACTGCCGGAAGGAACGGTGATCGGTTACGACGCGAACGAAGACAAGAAGAATTACTTTGTCACTCCGGGCGGGCTGACCGTGGTGACGCGGGATTATTCGCTGTATGAGAATCCGGTGGCTCCGGATTTTTTGATGGAGAACTAAACTAGCCGTTTAGGCGCCATCTTGATGTTGACTGCGCTGGCCCTTCCGTTGGCCAGGGACTTGCGGTCAAGGCCGATCAGTAGCCGATATGGTGCAGGTAGAAGACTACTCCTGACGCAAGCACGCAGTAGATTCCGAATAGATACCAGCGGCCGCCTTCGAGCCAGCGGCTGAGCCACTTGAGCGCAAGCAATCCGGCAAGAAATGAGCAGACCATTCCGATGAGGCCGGGAAGCATGGCGGAGGCGAGGTTCAGACCGCCACTGATGTGCTGCGCATGGACAAGACGCAGCACTTCGCGCGCGACGACAGGCGGTGTGAGGATGACCGCCAGGGCGAAGCTGAAGGTTTCGGCGCGCTCGCGGGCGACTCCTGCGAGCATGCCGGTGGAAATAGTAGCACCTGAGCGGGAGAATCCGCGGAACGGTAGGCAGAAGCCCTGAATGGCTCCGATCCAGGCGGACTGGGAAAGGGATGGTTCGCGTCCATCGTCGAAGGTTTTATCCCGCGTGGCGAGTCCGGCGATGAGAATGAGGATTCCAGCGGCGAGCAGCGCGGGCCAGATCCATTCGAGGTGATTGAAGAGATCTTCGATTTCAGCGTGAGGCACGCCTTTAAGCAGCGTGTGCTCGACGATCTTTTGCATGACTTCACCGATGATGGCGGTGAGGACGGTAGCCCAGACAAGGCGGATGGCGATGAGGGTAAATGCGCCGCTGCTGCGGAAGTAGGTCCTTTTCCACTGGTTCCAGAAGTAAGCAATGACGGCGAACATGGTTCCGGTGTGCAACATGACGAGCATGAGCGTCATTTGCGGCGAAGAGGCGTCGAGGCCCATGAGGCGTTCGGCTACGACGACATGGGCGGAACTGGAGACAGGGAGCAGCTCAGCAAGGCCCTGAATGACGGCAAGGATCACGATCTTGAGCAGGGGCATGTCTTTCTTTTGTAACAGAGCCTTTGCGTTCGTGCGGTGAATCAGGCAAGGACTTTTGCCGCATCTTTTGCAAAGTAGGTGACGATAAAGCCTGCGCCGGCGCGGCGGATGGAGAGGAGCGATTCCATCATGGCGCGTTCGGGATCGAGCCAGTCTTTGGCGAAAGCGGCCTGGAGCATCGAGTATTCACCGGAAACCTGATAGGCGCCAATGGGCACGTCGAAGCGCTCACGGGCGGCACGGATGACATCGAGGTAAGGCATGGCGGGCTTCATGAGAATCATGTCAGCACCTTCTGCCAGGTCGAGGTCGATTTCGCGCATGGCTTCGCGGAGGTTGGCTCCATCCATCTGATAGCTGCGGCGGTCGCCGAACTGCGGAGCGGAGTCGGCGGCTTCGCGAAAGGGTCCGTAGAAGGCGGATGCGAATTTTGAGGCATAAGAGAGGATGGGCGTCTGCTCGTGGCCCTCTTCGTCAAGGTGATCGCGGATGGCGGCGACGCGGCCGTCCATCATGTCGCTAGGCGCGACGATGTCGGCTCCGGCATCGGCAAGCGAAACAGCGGTCTTTGAGAGCAGCGCGAGGCTGGAGTCGTTGTCTACTTCGAACGCGCCCTCCTTTTCTTGCTTCACGATGCCGCAGTGTCCGTGTGAGGTGTATTCGCAGAGGCAGACATCGGCGATGAGAACGAGCTTTTTCGCCGCCGCCGTTATCTTAAGGGCGCGCAGGCCGCGTTGGACGATACCGTCTTCGGCCCAGGCCCCTGATGCCTGCTCGTCTTTCGCGGCTGGAAGGCCGAAGAGGAGCAGTCCGCCGATGCCGAGTGAGGCGACGGCTTCGGCTTCCTTCACGGCCTCATCGACGGAAAGATTGAAGACGCCGGGCATGGAGGGAATCTCGCGGCGTACGGCTTCGCCTTCGCAGATGAAAAGCGGGTAGATGAGCGCGCCGGGCTCGAGATGCGTCTCGCGGACGAGATTGCGCAGCGGTTCGGTACGGCGCAGACGGCGCAAACGGGTAATGGGGTATTCCATGGGGTTATTTTAGTAGTTCGAAACTTCTGCTTCGTTTCCATCGCCGCAAAACAGCGCATTTACACACGGTTTGCGGGGGCCTGAGCTGACCGCACGTCAGCGATCGCGGCAAGGTTCTTCTGCATAGTTGCAATACGCGTGCGACCCTTTGCAGAGCCTTCTATAAGGTGCTCGAGATTGCTCATCCACTCCGGAAGGTTCATCCTCTGCCGAAACTCTGCCAGCCAGGGCTGAATTTTGGCGTATTGAAAGTACATCTCCTGGCATGTGTCATAAACAAGGCCGGCGTCGAGCGCACCGTGATGCACAAACGCAGCGACCATATCCCAGTAACCATAAACCTGAAGAACGAAACCAGTGTTTCTGTCTCCGGCACTCACGATCTGGACAAGCTCATCGGCCGACCCGGGAGCGAACGCCCCACCAATATAGGAACGCGCTTCCCGCATCACGGTTTCACGCCTCAGATCGTATAGCTTAAGAATCAGCTCAGCCTGTTGAATGGCGTGTACCGGTAGCTTTTCGGCTTCCATCGGCGTCCCCTCCGCTCATCCATGATAAGGCTGAGTTGAATACGAGGCCCGGACGGGGCTGCGTTGACCCCGTTAGCGCGTCGCTATAGACTTTTAGTTATCTCAAAGCGGGCAGCCGGCCTCCGTGTTTCTGCCTGCGCGAAGTTCCCGCCTGGAAGGCTTTCTGAAGGAAATCCGTGGATACACAGACTCGTCACGCGCTTAAGCAGGATCGTTTTGCGACGGCAACCGCCTCCGGACTCGACTGGCTCGATGCCAACCGCACCAATGCAATTATCACCGCGACCTCTGTACTCATTCTTGCAGCGCTGATCATTACAGGTGTGGTGATCTATAACTCGCGTTCGGCAACAGCGCAGAACCTGTTCGGGCAGGCGATGGACATTTACAACACGCCGCTGGCGCAACCCGGCCAGCCTGCTCTGCCTGGGCAGAGTACCTACCCGACGGCGGCAGCCCGCGCCAAGGCGGCCAATCCGCTGTTTGTCAAAGTTGCCGATAACTACAACATGCTGACAACGGGGAAAAATGCCGAATATTTTGCGGGGCTGACATACCTCGATATGAGCCAGACGGCGAGCGCCGAGAGCGAACTGCAGAAGGCAGCCGATTCCCATGACAGCGGACTGGCAGCGCTGGCCAAGATGGCGCTGGCGGGGTTGTATCGCCAGACGGGACGCGATGACCAGGCCGTCTCGATCTACCGCGATCTGATGAAGAATCCCACACTCACGGTTCCGGCCTCGGCGGCTAAGCTGCAACTGGCCGCTTTGTACGAGACGACGAATCCCGCTGAGGCAATGAAGCTCTATGCGGAACTGAAAGATCAGGACAAGACAACAGCCGCAGGCCAGATTGCGGCACAAAAGCTAGCGGGCGCCAAATAGGACTGGCCATCCAGGCGCACGCGCTTCGCGCAATCCGAGCACAGACTTTCTTTGGCCGCTCCCAGTGGTCGCGTGATGACCGGCGATTGTACAAAGCCTGCCGGCAGCACTCAATACTGTATCTTTGAGCGAAAATGCAGTATGCGCCGTCCTTAATGGCATGAGTTCCTATTCGGGGCAGATTGCCGGCTGGATGGTTCCTGCATATTCCTCTGTCATGACCGTGGATTCGACTGAGACCATTGCCGCGCTGGTCGCCGAATATTCAATGACGCTGTACCGGGTGGCTTACTCGGTGATGCGAAACACCGCTGAGGCGGAGGACGCGGTGCAGGAAGCTTTTCTGCGCGTGCTGAAGCATCGCGAGAAGCTTGCTGAGATTCGCGATGTGCGGGTGTGGCTGGTCCGCATTACCTGGAATGTTGTGCTGGACAGGAAGCGACGCGGCAAAACACGGCCGGAAAACGACGATATTTCGGATTTTGCTCGCGTTCTGCCTTCGGCAGACCGTCCGGCGGATGAGGAACTGATTTCTTCGCAGGAACACGCGCGCATTCTGGCGCTGATTGACCTGCTCCCGGCAAAAGAGCGCCAGGCGCTGCTGCTTTCGGCTGTAGAAGAGCTTTCGACTGCCCAGATTGCGTCTGTGCTGAAAACGACAGAATCCTCAGTGCGCTCGCGCATCTTTCGCGCGCGGCGCGAACTCTCTGCATTGCTGGAGAAGGAAGGAGTCTCGCAATGAAGGAAAACCATGATCAGCAGATCGACCGCACGCTGCGGCAGCTTGGCTCGGCCACTCCAGCCCCGGGGATGGAAAATCGGATTGTTGCGCGCCTTGCGCAAACCGATGCAAAGAAGAATACGGTACGCCGGTTCAGACTGCCGCGGCTGGTGTTCAGCGTGGCGGCGGCAGCGGCGGTTGGTGTGATGATTGTTACCGGCAGCGTAAGCCACTCGCGCAGAATGTTGCCGATTGCTCCGGGGCTGCATCTTCCAGCGACAGGGCAGGCGGGCATTGGAGCAGCTTCTGCCGCACATGTCGCGCAACAACCGGTCAGCACACTGCCAGATGACCGTCCCCGCTCGGTACGGCAGGCAACGGCCGGTCGCGCGGTGATTTCGCCGCATGCGAAAAGGCCGGCAGGAGTTGCAGTTCCGAAGACACTGCCTGCCGAGCAATAAGAGGCCGGAGCACGGTGCAGATCACGCGGGCGATTTCCCGGGGAACACTCCTGTGCCGTCGAGTTCGCGATAGAATCCAAGGTCCTCGCCGCGCAGCATCTTTGTGACATAGATAACTTGCCCGTAATGCAACCCAAAGTGCTCCACGACCTGATATACCGCGTCAAGACCGCTGACGTTGCGGCCCTGTATTTCGTAGCGAGCGAGCAGATCGGCTTCCGTCAGGCGAGCGAGGACCGCAGCCGCCTGTTGCAAAGTTTCGTCGAGACGAACGATGAGGACGGAAGCCGGAAGTTGCTCGACGCGCTCGAATTCCGCGGGGCGATTACGCCTGTCTTCGAGGCGATTGAACGAGTTCACCAGCCACTGCCGCACATTGCCGTTCAGATGGAGAAGCAGATTTCCCACGCTGTTGCTGGCAGTGTTCGGACACCACCAGACCTGCTCGTCCGTCAGTGACTCGACACAGACGCGCATGCGCGGCCAGTATTGGTCCAGCAATTTGTAGCGCGAAAATTCCAGAAAGAGATCCGCCGTATTCGGGGTTGTCGTCATTGGATTCTCCCTTGCCCCGAGGATACTTCACTGCCGGTCGATAAGAGCCCTGAAGGCCATGTGGATGAGCGCCAGAACCGCAGCGCCGATAAACGCCGCTCCAAAGCTCGAGACATAGAAACCGGGCACGAGGCCGCTGACAAGACGCAGGATGAAGGCGTTGATGACGAGGAAGAATAACCCAAGCGTAAGAATGGCCAGGGGCAACGTTACGATTTTGAGCAACAGCCCCAGCGTGGCGTTCAGAAGGCCGATGACCAGCGCCGCAACGAGCGCGTAGCTAAAGCCGGCGACATGAAATCCGGGGACAATCTCAGTTACGATCAACAGCGCCAGCGCGTGCAGAAACCAGCGCAACAAAAGACGGAGCATCGTTCTCTCTCCCTTACTCAAGTTCTATCGTAGGATGCGCTCCGCAAGGAAAAAGAAGGATTTTTGCAGCGTATTCTAAAAAGAGAATGCTGCGCGCTTGCCTCCTTTTCCTCTGCGGCTCTCTATGCGCTACGGCCTGCATGGCACAACCAAGCGCGCCGATTCCTGATGCAGCCACGCTGCTCAAAGAGGTCGCAGATCACCAGCGCAAAGTCGATCAAACACGCGAGGACTACACCTGGCACGAAACCGTTGTCGTACGGATACTCGACAAGAACGGAAACGTGAAAAAGACGGAGAGCGAAGAGGACGAGGTCTTCTTTGTGAATACGCATGAAATTGATCGAATGGTAAAGAAAGACGGCAAAGACCTGACGCAGGATCAGCAGGCGAAAGAGCAGGATCGAGTGATGAAAGAGATCGCAAAAGCACAGAAAACTCCACCCGGGCAGTTTCTGGACAAGAATGAAGTGAGCATTACGCAGATCCTGAGCATGATGAAGGCATCGAATCCGCGAAGAGAGATGATTGACGGACGCAGTGCAATTGCCTTCGACTTTGTCGGCGATCCCCACGCAAAGACACATGGAATGGCGGAGGATGCGTCGAAGAAGATGTCGGGAACGCTGTGGGTTGATGAGCAGAACCGCGAAGTGCGACGGCTGGTCGCGCGCTTCGATGATAATTTCCACTTGGGGTTTGGGCTGTTTTCCGTGGGCAAAGGCAGTAACTTCACCTTCGATCAGAAGTTAGTCAATAACGAGTTGTGGCTGCCGGTTGGCGCACAGGCGCATATTGTGGCTCATGCAGTCGGAGTCATTGGCTACCGCGCAGATGTCAACGTTATCGACGCTGACTACCAGCGTTTCCATGCACAAGCGGAGCAGACACCTGGCGCGAAGGTGGTTGTTCCTCAATAGAAGCAGCAACAGCCGCCACACGCGGCGGCTGTTTGCCGATAGACGAACGTTCTACTGCGGTGATGACGGAGGAGTAGAGCCGTCGGGAGAAGCAGAGCCTTCAGCTGGTGGTGCCCCACCATGGCGCTGCATCATCCGCTGCTTCATCTGAGCCTGCATCTGCTCGTATTTCTGCTTCTGCGTGTCATTCAGCACAGCTTCGATTTTGTTGGTCGAGTCGCTTTGGATGTCCGTCATCTTCTGGCGGCGATCGGTTTGCGACAGCGACTGATCCTGCCACAGAGCCTGCATCTGCTGCTGGCGGGATTCAAGAATAGGTTTGATCTGCGACTGCTGGTCGGAGGAAAGGTCAAGCTGCTTTGTCAGGCGCTTGAGCTGAGTATCCGGGTCCATGCGGTGGTTATGCGTACCATACGTGCCCGATTGCGGCGGCGGAGCCGACGACTGATCCTGCGCAAGCGCAGCACCGGCTGTCATTCCCAAAGTAAGAAGGCCTGTGAGTGCGAGCGCGTTGAATTTACTTTGCATAGGTTTGTCCTCCAGGGATGATAAGAACCCAACGCGGGACGCCCGGCTGCGTGCTTACCAATGTGCTAGGACGCGATTTGCAGTGAGAAAGTCGGCAGGCCTGAAAAAATATCTCAGAGTTGTGGCGGGTTCTACTTAGCCTGCTTATTCCCTTGCGTAACCACAGTCTTAGGAGAGGCCTTTGGCGGCATATCGACCATCGTGGTTCTGAGGCCACAGGGCAGAAGATCCTTTTCCTCCGGATGCTGACCCACCGGCGGCAGGTAAGCATAGGCAAACACTGCTTTGTATTCATACTCGCCGGGATAGTTGCAGTGCTGGCAACTCGGCTGGTAGGCCAGCGCCGGATTGTCGTGCTCTCCGGCAGTCCATTCGTAGCGTCCATGTGCCGGCACGGTAATGTATCCAGGCTCGGAGGGCAAAGTTTTAGGTTGATAGGCAAAGACCGGGCCATGCTCATTGACGGCGTCGACATAGCTCCCGCCTGAGCCGCTGGAAGCGCGCCATAGCCATTTGTCGCCGACGTGCGCATACCAGTGGGCACTGGAAGGCACAGGTTCGGCCAGCTTAATAGGCTTGGCCGTATGGTTTTCGATGCGGAAGAGGTAGCCGGGCCCGTTTCCATTTTTGAGGTCGGCGAGATAGCTGGCGGTGAACGTGATCCGGCGAGTGCATAAAGGAACGTACGGGCCGGGATGATGGATGGCCGCTGCTATGCGTGCCGGCGGGAAAGACAAGACGCAGAAGAACAAGAGAAGAAGTGCAATTCGCAGGGACCACCGCATAAAGAGAGTCTAGTCAAGTTTAGAGAGTCGAGCTGGGTTCGGCGATGCTTTGCGGTGAGATTTGAAGTGCCCGGGTACGTTTTGTTAGGGCTTCGTTCTGACCACGAGCGACTGCTCCGTGTTCGGGTCCTTGAAGTGCTCCTCTGTCATCAGCAGATGAAACTGCGGAGTCAACCGCAGTGCTGCAAAGGCTTTGTCTTCCATCAATTTTTTGTCGTCGTTGAAGCCGTCGATGATGGCCATACGCAGACAGCGTATCGCCTGGTCAACCATACCGGCCTGCGCATACAACTGCGCCATCGCATAGTTAAGCGTGATCTGCTCGTCGATGGGTCCCATTTCAGCAACATGCTGTGTCGGATCACCAAAAAAGACTTCGGGATCGAGCGAGAAAGCTTTCCGGTAGGCTTCGAGACCCTTCTTGTAGTTGCGGTCGGCGAAATAAGCCGTACCCAGGTTACTGAAAAACGAGGCCGAATCTGGTTTGAGCCGGATGGCTTTTTGGTAGTACTTCTCCGCTCTGTGGTAATCCTGCTGCCCATAGTAGACCGTACCGAGATTGTTCAGCGCTTCAGGATATTTGGGGTTCAACGCCAGCGCCTTTTCATATTGCAGTTTTGCAATGTCGAGCGCGTACATGTGCTGGTAGGCGATGCCCAGCTTGTTCCACACAACAGCCGAATCCTTGGGAGCGCGCTGGTAGGCCTCAATCGCGGCCAGATAGCGCTGATGAATCATCATCAGATCGCCAAGAGTTTCAGGTTTGATGGAATAAATGTCCAAGCCCGGCGACGACGACAGTGAGACCGGCTGTGCGGATGGATAGTCCTGCTGCCCAAGCCCAAAAGTGCCAAAAAACGGCTCCGGAGCGCTTGCAGGAAAATCGGGGGGATCTTCAGCTCGTGTGCAGGGAGCGTAAGCGAGAAGGAACACGGAGCTGAGGAGGAGCAGGCCGCGCGAAACAGCGGCGGGCAATCTGTATATCGTTCGCATATGAGCCTCCTTACGGAAACTTCCGAAAACCAGGCGAACGTCTGTGCCAAATATGATGCGCCTCTTTTCAGGAAAAGGCCACACCGAAAGTTGTGCACTCAGACGTTTGTCACCTCCGTAGCGCGGGACTTCACGCTCAAAGCTATTGGCAACCCGATGAGAAAAATATGCGCCGCAAGCTCTAACACTATCTGTCCAAAGGAAATACTCTGCCTCCAGAGGGGCCGGGGGTAGTCCGACAGAGGCAACACAACCCATTTCATGAAGACAAAAATGAGAATCCCATAAAGGGCTCCGCCAAGCCCGGCGTGGCGCGTGAGTATGCTCCAGCGCAGAGCGGCTACTGCATAGAACGCAGCCCAGATGAAGGCTATGTAAAAGTGGAGCACGAGACCGAGAAAAGCAATTCCCGTGCCCCTGAAAAGTGCATGCGTACCCAGAAGACCCGAGGCAATGGCCTTGAGAACCATCGAAGGCCCGTAGCCGCTACGCAGCCACGTGTTCAAGCAGGCAAAAAAGAGGTCAAGAGCACCGGCGATGGCGCCACCCTTCAAAATGCCGGGCAGCAATTGCCGCTTTGCGCCGATTGCAGCAGTTGATACAGTGGCCATCGAGGCTCTCCGGTTCCAGGACTCGGTCTTCAAACGGATTGTTGCTGGATGGAGGACGGCCTGTCGAGCAGGTACGGATGGCGCGAAGCATGTTCGGAGGAGCGGCGAATCTGTTTGAAATTCAGCTGAAGTTACTACGAAATTCTCCCGGTGAAACACCCAGAATGCGGCGCATGTGGCGCGCCAGATGACTTTGGTGGGCAAATCCGGAGTCGAGAGCAACCTGACTGATCGGGAGCTGTCCTTCGCGGAGCAGCGATAATGCGCGCTCGATGCGGCGGCGGATGACATACTGATGAACCGGCACGCCGAGAGCACGGCGAAAGAGGACCTTGCAGTGGGGCGCGCTAACACCGGCGGCAGAGGCGATGGTCTCAAGCGAGAGGTCGTCGCTCAGATGCTCCTCGATGAATGCCAGCACACGCTTCAAGCGATGGCCCTGCATGGCTCCGCGGGGCAGCTCGGGCTCGCGCGCAAGCGAGCTGTGTCCCTGCAAAAGGCGGGCAGCCATTGCCATGGCGAGGCTGTCGACGTACAGACGGCCTGAAGGGTAACCGCGCTCCATTTCCGCCTTCAATGCCCAGCCGATGTGTTCGATCTGACTGTCGCGGGCCTGGAAGCGGTTGCGGATTTCGACACGGTCGGAATTGATGTCGAGTCCTTCGGCGGCAGCCTGAAGCAGCGTCGGCGGCAGGCTGCAAATGAGGACGGTGTCCTTCTCTTTGTTTTCCCATATTGCCGGAGTTCCGGCAGGGATAATGTCGACGTCGCCGTGAATTGCCGTTCCAAAATGAGTGGTGCCCGCGCGTTTGCAGGAAAGATGTACGGGGCGACCGACATGGATTGCGACAAGCGTGTTGATGTAGCCGGGCGAGACGAGAACGCCTGGCTCATCGATGTGAATGTGGACACGCATCGCTTGCGGACCGGGGTCGATGACAACCGGCGCGGGAGCGGGCTCCGGGCGCAACTGCGGTGTTGCAGTCATGGATAATCTGACGCCAGATTACTCCCGAGGTAAGCTTTTCCGTGCGTAAATCGTCAGATTTTGCCTGTTTATGCAGGATATACGCAAGACTGTATTTTCAGCTCTAAGGCTCGCCGATGTCACCATATGCGAGATTTTCGAAGCGAGTGCATTTTGAGAGAAAGGCCAAATGCACCGATCCGGTTGGGCCGTTGCGCTGCTTGGCAATAATGATCTCTGCCTTGTTGGCCGTGTCAGGGTCGGGCTGGCCGTTTTCGTCGCGATTGTAGTAGCTCTCGCGATGGATGAAGGCGACTACGTCGGCGTCCTGCTCGATGGAGCCGGACTCGCGCAGGTCCGAGAGCATGGGCTTTTTATCACCACCACGCTGCTCGCTGGCGCGCGAGAGCTGCGAGAGCGCGATGACGGGAAGGTTGAGTTCTTTAGCGAGAGCCTTGAGTCCTCGCGAGATGGACGAGACTTCCTGCGTGCGATTTTCGTAGCG
>JASHRS010000152.1 GCA_030037215.1 Silvibacterium sp.
AAAGAAGCAGATGTCATCCTGAGCAAAGCGACCGAAGGGCGCGGAGTCGAAGAACCTGCATTTTGTCTATGGTGAAAATCCATCCCGTGACCAACGGGAGTGGCCACGTAATGCGTCTGCTGTGGCCTGCCCTGAGCGCAACGAAGGGGCCAGCACTTCACCCTTTCCCCTTTACCCTTGCCGCTTAGATCCTTTCCCCCGTCCCCGGCCGCACCAGCGATAAAAACTCCGCCCTCGTGTTCTGGTTCTGGAACACGCCCAACATCGCCGACGTCACCGTCGACGAGTTCTGCTTCTCCACACCACGCATCATCATGCACAGGTGCCGCGCCTCGATCACCACGCCCACGCCCTGTGGATGGATCGCCTCATCGATCGCGTCTGCAATCTGCCGGGTCAGCCGCTCCTGCACCTGCAGCCGCCGCGAAAACACCTCCACCAGGCGCGCAATCTTGCTCAGCCCGACTACTTTGCCGTTGGGAATATATGCCACATGCACCTTCCCGAAAAACGGCAGCATGTGGTGCTCGCACAGCGAGTACATCTCGATGTCCTTTACGATCACCATCTCGTCGTAATCCACATCGAACAGCGCGTCCTGCAGAATCTGTGCCGGGTCTTCGCTGTAACCCTTCGTCAGAAACTCGATCGCCTTTTCCATCCGCTCCGGCGTCTTCTCCAGCCCATCCCGCGTCGGATCGGCGTCGTACCGCCGGATAATCTCGCGATAAATCTCCTGCGTCGAAAATTGCTCCAGGCCGGTTACGCCCAGAATCGCTTCCTTCAGCTCAACCGACGCATGCTCGTTATTGTTCATCCCAAAACCCGCTTTCTCACCGGATACTCAAACGAATTCTTCGCCGTCTCCTCCACACGCACAGAAACGACCTCCGCCGCCGTAAATCTGTCCTTCAGCAAACGGTAAATCTCGATGTTGAAATTCTCCGTCGTCGGCACCACGTCGTGAAACCCTTCGTAGTCGTTCAGATTCGTATAGTCGAACCGCTCCAGAACCTCGCGTCTCACGCAATCATCCAGCTGCACCAGGTCGCACACCATCCCCGTCACCGGATCGACCTCGCCGCCCACAATCACTTCAACCACGTAATTGTGCCCATGCCCATACGGATTGTTGCATTTCCCGAACACCGCCTTGTTCTCCTCGACCGTCATGGAGTCAACATTCAGCCTGTGCGACGCGCTCAGCCTGTACCGCCGTCCAAAATAAGCTTTCATGGCTCACCGTAGTAATCGGCAAACAAATCGGCCATCTCATACACGCGTACGCGATACAGCTTCGCCCCCGGAACCTTCCCTTCCAGCCGCTTCCACACCGCAATCGCAATGTTCTCGGTGGTCGGCATCGCCCTCTTGAACTCCGGCACTTCTAAATTCAGATGCCGGTGGTCGTACACGCTCACCACCTCGCGCTCCATCACGTCTTTCAGTTCCTTCAAATCGACCACAAACCCGGTCTTCGGATCGATCTCGCCCGCGACCGTCACCTCCAGCGTGTAATTGTGACCGTGCCCGTTGCGGTTCGCGCACTTGCCGAACGCCCGCTCGTTCTCTTCTTTGCTCCACGCATCGTTCCAGTAATAATGCGATGCCGCAAACTCAGCCTTCCGTGTCAGCAGAATCATAGGTCTATTAAATTAGATACTCCAGTACTGGCGCGATTCGACTGTCACATCATATATAGAGTCACAAGCGCCATGCAGAGTTACATAACTTGGAGTGGGTGCCCCACATCTCGCGGTTTTCGAGATGTGGGAAACACAGACTATCTCCCGCTCCCATACTCTCTGCCTTTCCAGCTTACGCGCTTCGTCACCGTATGCTGAAACCAGCTTCGATACAGCAGCGCTGCAAACAGTGGAAGCGCCAGCGGCGTCATCGCGCAATCGGCAAACGGAAAATTCGACTTCCGGACTCTGCTGTAGAACCGCCACAGCGTCCGCGCCCACAGCAGCAGCACCGCAATCCACAGCACCGGACGCGCATTCACGCTATGAATCCACCACGCCAGCACCGGCAGCCCGAACAGCAGCAGAAAATCCAGGACCCTCCACGCCGCCATCGCCACCGGGTTCCCGAACAGCAGCGCCAGGTTCTTCGTCCATCCCTCCACCATCGCGCCTAACGTGCGATACATCCTCGCCGCTACCGCCTCCGGAGCATACCGGAACCGCAATCCCTGCTTCTTGCGCTTCACCGTGCGTGCCAGCGCGACGTCTTCGAGCACCGCGCCCTTCACCGCCTCATGCCCGCCGTTCGCAAAATAAACATCGCGCCGCACTAGCAGAAACTGTCCGTTCGCCGCCGCCAGGTGTGACTCCGGATCGCTCACCTTCGTCGGCGGATACGTCACCGCCAACTCGCTGAACACCAGCGGCATCAGCGCCCGCTGCCACACTCCGCGCACAATCTGCCGCGGAGAATACGACAGCATCGTCACCTCATGCCGCTCCGCCTCAACCACAGCCCGGCTCCCCGAACCGAATCCAGACCCCGGCTCATGCACCGTGTCCGCATCCGTAAACAGCAGCCACTCGCCCTTCGCTGCCAGCGCGCCCGCCCACGCCGCGTTGGCCTTCCCAGTCCATCCCTTTTCGAGCTTCGGAGCATCCATCACCGCCACGCCCGCAATCCCCGTAGCAATCTTCCGCGTGTCATCCGTCGAGTGGTCATCCACCAGCAGAATCTCCCACTCCCGCCCCAGCCGCCATCCATCCTCCGACTGCGCCACCAACGACCGCAGACATTCCTCCACGCAATCCTGCTCATTCCTCGCCGGAACAATCACCGAAAGCTTCATCGAAGGGGAAGACACAACAGGCGCACTCACAGCGTCTCTTATTATAGAAATGTGAGTTCTCACTCCATCTTCCGGTCAGCAGCCTTGGCTCTCATGCTCGTTCTCACAGCCACCGGCTGCAACCGCGGAAGCTACCCCACCGACATCGGCACGCCCGCGCCCAACTTCACCATTCACGACGGAGACCAGACCATCAGCCTCGATCAATACCGCGGCAAAATCGTCGTGCTCAACTTCTGGGCGTCATGGTGCTCTTACTGCGCCGCCGAGTGGCCTTCGCTTGAGCAGCTCCAGCAGCAGATTCCAGGCTCCGTCGTACTCGCCGTCGCCTTCGACAGCGACCCTGCCGACTATCGGCAGTACGTCCGCAACTACAACCTTCACAACATGACCGTCGTCCTCGATCCCACCGACAAATCCAACCTCGCCTTCGGAACCACACGCCCGCCCGAGACCTACATCATCGACCGCAAGGGAATCATTCGCCGCCGCTTCATCGGCGCCCAGGACTGGAGCACCCCCGAAATCCAGGACTACCTGCGCAGCCTCTAGCTACACCCCGCCGGCCACTCAGGCACGATCACGGCACCAATATCTGAATCGTCTCTATCAAGGCAAATCTTCCCAGGGCGTATCTCGACTGGACCACAACAAGACATGGCCGGTGAGCGCATTGGCCTGAGGTCGTCAATTGGGAATTGAAGTACTGAAAACGAGATTCACAGGCGGTTGGTGATGAAGTTGATTCGCGGCGTAAGATTCAATGCGTACTGATGCCCTGGACCGCTTTGGCATCCGGCTGTAGAAGTGATTCACACGCAAACAGCTGCATGATGGAAATTGCCGGTCTCGAGTGGATTGCGTTGAGTGAATCGCCTGTTGGTGTGCAATTGGGTGTCGTAGGCCAGAGTCGTCCTAACCAAGCGAGTGAACGAAGAACACCCTCGAGTTCCCCTGCCAAGGGGAGATTGGAAGGAGCAGACCATGTGTGCCAAGAAGAATTCGTTTTACAAACAATCCTTCTCGATAACGGTTTTTGCTGTTGTGATTTCTTCGCTTTTTGCCGGGTCAGCGCCCGGACAGAATTTCAAGAGGCCGGATGGGAGCTTCCCGCTTCCATTGGACTGGAGCGATCAGCACGTCATCTATACCGTAGGGTTCACACCCGAGCAGGCGTCTTACTTGCAGGACGACCCACGGTATTTTGTAGCAATGCGCTTGCATGGCAATGCAGCACTGACGGATGAGAACGCCCCGAATGAAGATCCGACTCCAGGCACAACGCCTGCTTGGGAATCCGCGGCGGACCCCGCCTGGGGATCCCGGCCCGAAGCTTCTTGGGGACCGGGCAGCCCGGGGAGGGAGGCTCATTCCTTCCGCACGGAACTGAAAGAGGATTGGAGCGTATCACTGGGCCCCACGGCCGGAGTCGCTGCGGGCCAGTCGCCTGCCAAGTTTTCCTTTGACGTCAACGCGGCGCCGAGTTGCACCGCCGACTACGCAGTGTTTCCCGTGAATGCTTCGACCGGGTACACACAGGCCAATGTTATCGGCACATTCAGCACGACCGTCGCCGGCGCCGGTGGTGCTAATGTAGTTTTCACGGTAACTCCGACCGGCGGAACCGCGGTTACCATCACCCTGACCTCCAGCACTACCGCGAACACCGGAACATCCTTCATGGTGTTCACTACCGCGAGTACCGCCAACGCGACCACCGAAGCGACCAATCTGGCGGCCGCGATCAACCGTAATCTCAGTGCTACCGCCCTCGTACGTATCGCGGCCGTTGCGTCGGCCAACAAGGTCGACGTCTACGCGCTCACGCCGGGGAACCGGGTGGCCCTGAGTGCGACTACCGCTCTCCCCGCTTTCACCATTGCGGCTACCACCGCCGGGACGAACGGCACGCAGGCCAATATCGTCGGATTCAATAATCTCTATAGCGGGACGGCGCCTGCGTTTTGCACGGGTACATTTCCAGCATTCATCTTCTCCTATGCCTCCGGCGCCGGAGCCGTTACCACCTCGCCGGTCATCTCGGAAAACGGCACAAAGATCGCCTATATCGAGAGCAACTCGAACGTCGGCTTAGTCCTGCACGTGCTGACCTTTGCCAGCGGCGCTACTGAGTACGGATCATGCACCAACGGCCCTCCCGACACCACCCTCCCGACCTGTGCAACCACACCGGTCGTCCCCGGCAGCACCGCTGCGAGCACTGCGACAGACTTCATGGTTCCCTTGAGTGCCGCAGCCTTTGAGAGTGTGATATCAGACACGCGCTCGTCTCCGTTCGTTAACTACTCCACCGATACCCTGTTCGTTGGAGACGACACAGGACACCTGTACGCCGTCACCGGGGTGTTCAACGGAACACCGACGCTTGCGGGTGGGCACTTTCCCGTCACGGTCAGCACCGCGGCAAGCCCCGGCAATATGCTCACGTCCCCGGTAGTGGATGTAAGTGGCACCGGCGACATTTTCATAGGCGATGGCGCATCTAATGTGTATGACTACTCGTCGGCTGGAGTTATAGTCGGAACTTCGCAATCGATCGGGAATAGCACGAACGGTGGTATTCATGACGGTCCGATCGTTGACTCGACGAACGCAAAGGTTTATTTCGCCACGAATTGCTCCGGCACCGGGGGGAGCTCGCGACTCGCCCAGTTTCCATTCTCAACTACCGGCTTTGGAACAGTGGTAACGGTGGCACTTAATGCCGAAGGCTGTGCTACTGGCGCTGCCCCGCAGCACTCCGCCACGCCGGACAGCCAGTACTACAAGATAGGAATAAGCTCGGCTACGGCTGCAAATAATGGCCATCTGGTCGTATGTTTCCAAAGCACCACTGTTCCACATCTGGCGCAGTATCAGTTCGTGTCAGGCGCCCTTCAAACAACGGCGCAGTTCAATAACAGCTCCTTCATCACTGCCGGTACCCTACAATCCTGCTCGCCGACCACAGAATTCTATGGCAGCGACGTGGCATACACCCCGACTGTACTGACGCAAAGCGGAAAGACGGTGACTGTGACCACGGCAACCAACAAGTTCGTCAGCAATCAAGTGGTTACCATCGCCAACGTAGCTTCCGGCACCGGCGGCTGCACGGCTGCTGCCGCTGCCGCCATCAATGGGGAAAAGACGGTTACGGTGGTAAGCGCTACGGTGTTTACCTTTACCAGTGCCGTGTCCGCTACGATCACCAGCGGCTCTTGCACCCTGACCGGCTCATCAGCCACTGGTCCCACGCAGGATTACGTGTTCTTTGGAACATCCCAACCGTCGGCATGGACATTCACCTTGCCGATGACGAGCGCCACCCAGGCCGCTACGGCGTCAAACACTGGCAGTGTAACCGGCGGCGCGAGCGGCATCATCGTGGACAACGACTCAGCCGATGGGCAGGCCTCGAGCATCTACTTCGGTACGCAGGCGACGTCAACCACCCAATGCGGAACCACCGCTGCATACTGCGCAGTCAAACTAACGCAGTCCGCTTTGAAGTAGTTCTCCGCTCCTCGCATCCCTTTGCGAGCGCGGAAGGAAGGAAGCCGGTATTTGCGGCATGGCCATCGCGGCCATGGCTCGGCACTGATGGGAATTATTCGCACTCGGAGAACCGGCTCCGCACATTGCGGCCCGTTGCTAGGCGAACGCTTGCCGGCATGAATTAATACGACGTTCCTGAGAAACGGCGTTATAGGTAACTTCGCTGGGATGTAGGCATGGTCTGCTCTCCCTGTTCACACCGCGCTGCGTGATTTCACCTACTACACCGGCTTCGGATTCCTCTCCCCAAACTGCCACTGGTGCCAATAAGGATAGACCGGCGTCACCTCGCTCGCCGCATCCAGCTTCTTCACCTGCTCCGTC
>JASHRS010000153.1 GCA_030037215.1 Silvibacterium sp.
GCGGAAAAAGCCCGGCTGGATCTTGGCGCGTTGATTCTGCCCAATCCGCTCCTGCCGTATCGCATCGCAGATGCTGACCTGATTGCACCCGGCCTGCCCTCGCGCGAAGAATCAGAGGCGGCGGCTTCAAAAAATAATCCTGATCTGAAAAGTGCTTTGGAAGCCTTGCACGCGAGCAAAGCAGATCTCTCTGCGGCCCGCGCAGCCTATCTCCCCTCACTCTCCCTGAATTGGACCTACGGTATAGACGCGCCACAGTTTGCCGTTAACGGGCCTGCCGGAGTACGCAACCTCGGCTATTCGGCCTTTGCCACGCTGGATATTCCGGTTTGGGATTGGATGGCAACGCATGATCGCGTTGAGCAAAGCAAAGCACGGGAGCAAGCAGCCATGACGCAGCTAAGCTTCATACAGAAGAAGCTCATCGCCCAGTTCAACGAATACTACAACGAAGCAAAGACGGCGAATGATGAGCTGACATCCCTGAATCTAAGTGCGAAAACAGCTGAGGACAGCCTGCGCCTCACCAAGCTGCGATACCGCGCCGGAGAAGCTACGGCCCTTGAAGTGGTCGATGCAGAGAATGCAGTTGCTCAGGCCGAGACCGCGAACGCCGACGGCGCAGTTCGCTATCGCATTGCGCTGGCGAATTTGCAGACGCTTACAGGAGTCCTCTGAGTGCGGCCCTCAACTCACATGATCCGCATTACCCGAAGTCTATTGCTCGGAGCTCTGACCGCAACATCCGTAATAGGGTGCCATCAAGCTGAAGAGCCCTCTTCTGTTCGGGTCGATGTCCAGGCAACCGTCGCCCAACGCCAACTGATCACCGAACACATCCAGACTGACGCGATCCTGAGCCCCTTGAATCAGGCCGTTATCTCTTCGCAGGTTTCTCTGCCGGTTAAAAAGTTCTATGTTCAGCGCGGCTCCGCTGTCCGAAAAGGCGAGCTTATGGCGCTGCTTGACAATAGCAGTCTGAAAGCCTCGGTGCTCGACAACCTTGGCACCTATAGCGCGGCGCAGGCTACGTATCAGGCAGTGGTGAAGGCAACGGTTCCGGAAGACACCCGCAAGGCCGAGCTCGATCTCGCGCAGGCTAAGGCCAACCTCGATCTGAATGAGCAAATTGTAAAGAGCCGTAAGCAGCTTTTTGCTGAGGGCGCTATTCCGGGCCGCGATCTTGACACGGCGCAGGCTGCACTTGTGCAGGCGCAGAGCGCATACGATCTCGCTCGGCAACACCTTGCCGCCGTCCAGCAGATCGGCCGTGAGGCTGCACTCAAAGGAGCACAGGGACAGCTTGAATCGGCGAAAGGGAAGTACCTGGCCGCTGAAGCCGAGTTGCAATACTCCGAAATTCGCAGTCCTATCGACGGCGTTGTTACTGAGAGGCCCCTGTATGCGGGAGAAACAGCGGTTGCTGGCGCGCCCCTGCTCACCGTAATGGACACCTCCTCTCTAATAGCGAAGGTGCATCTCACCCAATCACAGGCACAACAACTCAAGGTTGGCGATCCTGCTTCGGTAACAGTCCCGGGCCTCGACAAGCAAGTTCAGGGCAAGCTCACGCTCATCAGTCCAGCGCTCGATCCCGGCAGCACCACCATTGAGGTCTGGGTGCAGATCGCTAATCCCGGTGACAGATTGAAACCCGGCACAGCGGCACAGGTTTCCATTGCCGGCAAAAGCGTGCCGGATGCGATCGTGGTCCCGGTCGAGTCTCTTGTAACGAATGCTGCTGGCAACAAAGTCGTCATGGTCATTGGCTCTGACGGAGTCGCTCACATGAGGGAAGTCTCAATCGGCATTAGGGACGCCGGTATGGTGCAGATCGTCAACGGGATTTCCACCGGAGACGAAGTGATCATGAAGGGTGCCTATGCACTCGACGACGGCACTAAAGTCAAAGTCACATCCGGCGCACAAGAAGACTCAGGCAGCTCGGGAGACAGTAACTAATGGCTGTTGCGGCTCCCGAAAGGTCATTTTGGATGACGCGCTACGCGCGCACCATCTTTTTCTTCACCCTTGTTGTGGCCGTTGCTGGAATCTTCCTGGCGTTTCAAATCCCCATCGCTGTCTTTCCCGAAACAAATTTCCCCCGCATTGTCATCGGCGTGGACAACGGCGTAATGCCCGTCGAGCAGATGCAGGTGATGATTACGCAGCCGATCGAGACCGCCGTGAACAGTGTGCCCGGTCTTGAAACTGTACGCTCCACAACCAGCCGCGGATCGGCCGAAGTAAGTCTCTTTTTCACCTGGAATGTGGATATGTCTCAGACCTTGCAGCGAGTAGATGCGGCACTGTCCACTGTCCAGCAAACGCTTCCGTCGACGGCGCACATCACAACCAACCGACTTACCTTCGCCACCTTTCCAATTCTAGGCTATAGCCTAACGTCCAACACCATTCCCCAAACGCGGCTTTGGGAGATCGCGAGCTACGACCTCAAGCCTCCAATCAACCGGCTGCCCGGTGTGAGCACAGTGACCGTCCAGGGCGGACAAGTCCCCGAATTTCACGTCATTCCCAATCTCACCAGGCTCCAGGCAAGCTCCGTTACTATCTCGGATATCGTCAATGCGATCGACGCAACCAATCGCATTGATTCACCAGGGCTCTACGAATCTGACCATCAACTGGTTCTCAGTCTCACAGGCTCGCAGGTTCACAACATCGACGAGCTCGCACAGATTGTCGTCAAAACCACGCCTGCTGGGGTGCCTATTCGCCTCGCGGATATAGCCGACGTTGTCCCCGCAACCATGCCGGTCTATACCATCGTCACGGCCAACGGACATCCGGCGGTTCTGCTGAATATTGCGCGTCAGCCATCCGGCAACACTGTTGCTGTGGCCGATGAGGTCGCAGCCAAAATTTCAAACCTCAGAAAGGCCCTCCCCCCAGGCGTAAATCTGGAACCGTTCTATGACCAGTCCCATCTGGTGCGCGAAAGCA
>JASHRS010000154.1 GCA_030037215.1 Silvibacterium sp.
AGATTCTGGACTTCGGGCTGGCGAAGATGGAGGTATCGCGATCGCGGTTGAGTCCCGCTGCACAGGCAGCGACACTGCAGCTTGGAGATGACCTGACGATGCCGGGAACGACGCTGGGGACGGTGGCGTATATGTCTCCGGAGCAGGCACGCGGACAGTTTACTGATAACAGGACGGATCTGTTTTCGCTGGGCACCGTTTTCTACCAGATGGCGACGGGGGTACTGCCGTTCCAGGGCGATACTGCAGCCGTGATTTACGACGCGATTCTGAACCGCGACCCGGTTCCGTTGCTGCAGGTGAATCCTGCGCTGCCGGCGGCGCTCGGCCGGATTGTGGAAAAGGCCATGGAGAAAGACAGGAATCTGCGCTACCAGACCGCGACCGAAATGAAAACCGACCTGATCCGGCTGAAGCGCGATCTTGATTCCGGACACAAGCGGGCGAGTGACTCGGGCGAATCGCGCACAGGAGCAGCCAAACACAGCGCGAAATCAGTGGCCGTGCTCTATTTTGAGAATCTGAGCGGGGCGAAGGAAGACGAGTATTTCCGCGACGGCATTACGGAAGACATTATTACCGAGCTATCCAAGATCAAGGGGTTGAACATTTTTTCGCGTACCACGGTGCTTGCCTTCCGCGACAAACCGGTGACGACTGCGCAGATCGGGCAGCAACTGGGCGCATCGTACGCGCTGGGCGGCAGCCTGCGGCGCTCCGGGAACCGGCTGCGCATTAACGCGCAACTGGTGGATACGGGCACGGATTTTCCTATCTGGTCGGAGCGGTACGACCGTGAGATGAAAGACGTCTTCGAGGTGCAGGACGAGATCGCCAGCAAGATCGCACAGGCGCTGCGGATTACGCTGTCTCCGCAGGAGCAACAGGCGCTGGCCTCGAAGCCGACGGAGAATCTGCAGGCATACGACCTTTATCTGCGGGGCAAGGGCTATGCACGGCGTCGTCAGCGGCAGGACATGGAGGTTGCGGCACAGATGTTTGAGAACGCCGTGATTCTGGATCCGAGGTTTGCGCTGGCACATGCTGCGATTGCCAACGTGGGTACGCAGCTTTATGTCAATTTCGGTCGCGACCCTATCTGGATGGAACGCGCGGTGAAGGCCGCAGAGACCGCTGTTGCGCTGCGTCCGGATTTACCGGAGGCGCTGGTGGCTCAGGGCTGGATCCTGTACGGGAATGGAGGGTATGAAGAAGCGGCAGCGGTCGTCCGGAGGGGGATCAGCCTGAAGCGCGACTGTGAGGGGGGATACTACCTACTGGGTAGGGCGCTGTTTTCCTCAGGACGCTACCAGGAGGTGGCGGACATTGCCGATGAAGCCATTGAGGCGAGCGGAGATGATTACAACGTATACATTCCGATCACGAACTCGCTCGGCGCGCTGGGCAAGGAAGAGGCACTGCGCAACTGGCGGCAACGGCAGGCTGCAGCGGTCGAGCAGCATCTGCATCTGGTGCCGGAAGATGCTCGCGGGCGGATGCTGCTTGCTGTTGGTTATGCGACCCTGAATCGCCCGGAGGATGCGGTACGCGAGACGAATTTTGCCATTGCTCTTCGTGCAAGCGACCCAAACGTGTTGTATAACGCCGCCTGCGTCTTTTGTAATCTGGGAAAGAAAGCCGAGGCATTGAGGGCCCTGCGAAGAGCATGGGAGGCAGGATATACGGACGCGGACTGGGCGCGCCGCGATCCAGATTTTGCTCTGTTGCACGGCGACCCGGAGTTTGAGCGGCTCTTTCCTGAGAGCGCCGGCGGTCGCCAAGGAACGTAATCCCGTCTATGGTTTTCCCGCATGGCGGTGTTGCTTTTATCGAGTGTCGGAGTAGATTCTGCGCGCTTTGCAGGCTGGCTAAAAACGAGCAGAGGAGTAAATCTGCCTTTCATATCCGAAGTTTTTCCTACACATCGTCGTGAAGTTTGTGTATTTTGCGGATGATGAAATCCGCAGCGCTGCTCGTTCTTCTTCTTGTGCCGCTCATTGGGATTGCACAACAAACAGCAACCTCGTCCTTACCACCCGAGACGTCGAAAGGCACCACGCAGGACAAAGCCACCGGGACTTACACCAATACAGAGTTACATCTCACTTTTTCATATCCGCAGGAGTTGCTGCCGGAGGATGCGCATGCGATCGCAGAGCGCGGCCATGTAGCCATGTATGGAACTCAACCTGAGACCGACCCCGAACATGTAAGGTCCGAGGCATGCGATAAGGTTTTGCTGATGGTCGGCAAAGACGGTGATCCCAAGAAGGCTGAGATCACAATTCCCGGAGGCGGAAAAGCGCCTTCCATCGAACCCGATCCGACGGCCAGCATATTGTTGGTTGAGATCGATAACAGCTGTGTTCCTCCAAAAATTTTGAAGAAGCCGGATAACGCGCTTGCTGGGCTTGCACTGCAAGTAACTCAGATTCCGGGTATGACATCCATTGATCAGCCGATCTGGTATGAAATTCAGGGCCACAAAATCCATTTTGCAGCAGCTCAGGGTCAACCACTCTCGAAGGATGGTAAGCAGTTGAGCCCTTATCGGCAGATCATTGCGGGATTTGCCGTCGAATTAAACGGACACATTCTTGTCTGGATGCTACAGTCCGACGATGTCGATTTTTTCAACCGCTTACTAGACAGCAAAGTCGACTTTGGCTCGGGCGCGCCGCAAGCGCTATTCCCTGAGCACCTTCATTAGCTGTTTCTCAGTTAGCCGGGTTGGTTCCTGTGAGGGAATGCCCCTCTCTTCCACACGCTTCGGGCGTATGCTCACTAAATGGTGAAGATGACGGTGCTGGCCAGCGGTTCAAGGGGCAACAGCACGGTTGTCTCCTCGTCGCGCACGAGGATTCTGGTGGATGTGGGCCTGTCCTGTCGCGAAATCTTCAAGCGCATGGCCGCCGCCGGCGAAGATCCACGCACGCTGGACGCAATCCTGATTACACACGAGCACCAGGACCATGTGCAGGGCCTCGCGGTCACGGCGCGCAAACTGGGCATTCCGGTTTATTTCACTGAGCCGACGCACCGCGCATGGATGCGCTGGATGACTCCTCAGAAAAAGATGACTTATGCGGAATGGCTTGCTGCGCGAAAGGCTGCGATGGAAGCAAGTGCCGTGCCAACAAATCCTGAGATGGATGACCGCGAAGCCTTCGAGGAAGAACACGAGGAATTGGCAGCAATTTCAGAAATAAAGGTAGAGCCGGAGAAAGATCCGTGCGCGTTGCCGGGAGTGGAATATTTCTCGGCTGGCCAAGGCTTCAGCGTGGGCAATATTTCGGTGACGCCGTTCACGATTCCGCATGACGCGGCTGATCCTGTTGGGTTTGTGTTCGAGGCCGAGGGAGTGCGGGTTGGGCTGGCCACCGATCTCGGATATATCCCCCCCAATGCGAAACGGCATCTAAATAAGTGTGACGTGTTGATGCTGGAGTCGAACCATGATCTTGATATGCTGCGCGACGGGCCGTATCCGTGGAGCGTGAAGCAGCGGGTGATGTCGCGGGTGGGTCATCTGTCGAACCTGGCAGCAGCGGAGTTTCTGGAGACCGAATACGACGGAGGCGCTGCGTATGTAGTGCTGGCGCACCTGTCAGAGAATAACAATCTGCCCGAACTGGCGCGAGTTTCAGCCGAACGCGCGCTGCGGGACAGGGCGAGCCTGCTGGCGAACAAGCTTTTACTTGCGACCCAGGACGTGCCGCTTGAATCTATTGTTTTGTAAGC
>JASHRS010000155.1 GCA_030037215.1 Silvibacterium sp.
CCAAAGTACGGCCGCATTCTCACAGAAAAATTCAATGCACGGGCTGATCAGCAGGCGATCGACGACGCGCTGGCGCTCGGCAACTATCTGATCCATTCGGAAGCGAACAAGCAGACACGTCATATGACCCGCGCCGTTCTGCTCGCTGAGTTCCTGATGAAGAACCAGCCGGTCCAGCTCAAGGACCAGTTGCGGAACCAGCTCAAATCTCTCCCGGATGCGCAGCTCAAACAGAAATTTACGCACCTTTTCCCGGCGTTCCTCGATAGCGGCAAGCGCCAGTCCTGGGCTCCAGCGAATTTCACGGCTGTCGGCACGCTTGGGGCATTGAACAAGCCGAAGAACTGGAACGGTCAGGCTATTCCGGCATACAAGCTCTTCGTCCACACTCTTAAACACCCCTCGGATGTCCTGGACAACCCGATCCGCACGCTTTCAGGCTGGACGGCAATCAGTATGAGCGTGCTGAGCAGCACCAACCCGATCAGCTACAGCAATCACGGCCTGATACTGAGCGTTCCGGAAAATAATGTCCTGACCACTTCACCGACCGACCAGTGGTTCGATAACTATGCCGGGACAGCACGCAGCACGAAGGCTCCAGGCCAGAGCATGCCGCAGCACATCGGGGAGAAGACCATCATGCTCGGCGGCATGCTTACACCCGACGAGGTGGCGCAGAAGCAGGGAACGCCGGCGGCCATGCAGCATTATGCCGGAGCCGCGCAGACGCAGCACAATGAAGTAGTGGTATGCGGCGTGCCGGGACAGTTCCTGCCGCACGGAGTGACCGGTCAGCTGACTTTGCTCGGTGTCTTCATCCAGACACGAATGGATGGAACCCTCCCCGATCGGTATACGCAGTCGCAAGGCAAAGCGCGGGATATCGAGATGGCTGTTCGTGCCTGCGCGACCAACTATCACGTTCCCATGCTGTATCTGCCTACTACGCGCAACCTGTAACAGCCGCTGTTCCGAGAACCTGAATCCGCACTGAAGGGGTATGCTAAGGTACGATCTCATGACCGACGAGCAAGTACATGTGCCTGCGGGCGTGGCAGTTGCGGCGGTAGTGCTGGGGTTGATGGCGTTCCTGGGACTGCTGGCAGCGGCCGCGGCCGCGATCGCTCTGTTTGTGATCAGGAGCCCGCTTATCCCCCGCATTCCTGCCGTGCGCATGGCAACCGCCGGAATGGATGCACTCACCCTGGCGCTGGTGATTCTGGCCGTATGCACCATCATCGGGCTGTTTCGACTGAAGGTCTGGGCGCGCTACTCGATTGCGTTCCTTGGGCTGCTTGATTTTCTTGTCTTTGGAATTATGACGATCGGGGTTCTGATTGCACGCGCAAAGTCAGGCATGGCTTCGCTGACGCTTCCGAACAATCCTAACTTCACTCTCGGAGATATTCTGCTCGGCGTCGCCGTGTTCTATGCGGTGCTGGCACTGATTGGTGTGTGGTGGATGATTTATTTCAACCTCACGTCGGTGCGGGCGGCGTTTGCCGGCTCTGATGCACGTTTGACACCCTAAAGCGTCGCGGTTAGCGTCAAATCTGTGTGCTGCTCAGCGGGTTCCGCTGCTGCAGACTCAACTGACTTCATCTTCGGTTCGAGGTCTCCATGAAAATCTTCTCTGCCGCGCGCGCGCTGGCGCTGGTCTGCTGTGTGGCAATCGCTGCTCACTGCTTTGGACAGAACGTTCAGCAGGAGCTGACTAATTTTGAGAACCGCGTTACGGTCAAAGTGCTGCCGAACGGACTAACGCTGATCGTCTGCGAGCGGCCCGAGGCTCCGGTCTTCTCGTACTTCACGATCGTGGATGCAGGAGATGCAAATGATCCGGACGGCGAATCGGGGCTCGCACACATGTTCGAGCATCTGGCCTTTAAGGGAACAAAGGATATCGGCACCACCGACTATGAGGCAGAGAAAGTCGCGCTGGCCAAGGTAGAAACAGCGTATGCAGCTTATGACGCTGAGTACCGCAAGCGCGTAGGCCAGGACCCGGAGAAATTGAAGGAGCTGAAGGCAGAGTTCGACGCTGCCGAGAAGGCCGCGAACCAATATGTGATTCCAAATGAATTCACGGAGATTGCCGAGGCCAACGGCGCATCCGGCCTGAACGCCGAGACGAGCCTGGATGACACCCAGTACTACTGGAGCATGCCCTCCAACCGGCTCCAACTTTGGGCTTACATGGAGAGCGACCGTATCGCCAACCCCGTACCGCGGCAGTTCTATCGGGAGCGCAGCGTGGTAATGGAAGAGCGGATGATGCGCATCGACTCAAATCCAATCGGGCGCATGGTGGAACAGTTCTTGGCGACTGCGTATGTGGCGCACCCCTATCACCGCCCCGGTGTAGGCTGGGAGAGTGAGCTTAGCCAGATCACCGCGACCGAGGCCGAGGCCTTTCACAGGAAGTACTATGTGCCGTCGAACATTGTGATTGCCGTCGTGGGCGACGTGGGTCCGGACGATCTGTCGATGCTCGAGAAATATTTCGGCGCAATTCCCGCGGGCCCACCGCCCGAGCCGATGACGACGGTCGAGCCTCCGCAGACAGCGGAGAAATCAGTCATTATCAAAGAACCTACGCAGCCGTTGTATCTTGAGGGCTATCATCGGCCCGACTATCGCGATCCCGACGATGCAGTGTACGACGCGATTCAGGACATCTTCTCGAATGGGCGCACGTCGCGGCTGTATCGTTCGCTGGTCGAGCAGCAGCAGATTGCGGCGGAAGCGGAGGGATTCAGCGGGTTCCCGGGCACGAAATATCCGGGCTTGTTTGCATTTTTCGCGGTCCCGAATGCCGGTCATACTCCGGAAGAGATGCGCACGGCTATCCATAAGGAAATTGACAAGTTGAAGACAACCGACGTGACCGATGCTGAGTTGGCCATGTTCAAGACGCGCGCGCGGGCTGATCTGCTGCGCGGGCTTGATGACAATCAGGGCATTGCCGAACAACTTGCGTATTACCAGTTGCGGTACGGTGACTGGCGTGAGCTATTCAATCAACTGAACAAAATCGATGCCGTCACGAAGGCTGATATCCGGCGCGTTGCGAACAAGATTTTTGTGCCGAGCAACCGCACCTACGCGATCGTCGACTACCAGGCTCCTCCGGGACAATCCGCTCCGGCTGTCCATGGAGGTGGGCGATGAAGATGCGTCACTGCACCGCCCTTTTCGCCGCCGCGCTTCTTTGCTCTGCCTTCGCCATGGCGCAGGAAACGACGGTCGTTGTTCCGCCAGACGTAAAGAAGGTACAGCCGCCTGAGCCGTGGATGAAGATCCCCGTGCCACCGCTGCACCCATTTCACCCTGAGCAGCCGATACGCATTGAGCTGAAGAACGGGCTGGTGATTCTGCTTGAGCCCGACCACGAACTGCCGTTCATCAACGGAACCATCAACATTCGCGGCGGCTCGCGCGATGTCTCCGTGGGTAAGTCCGGACTGATCGACCTTTATGGCGAGTCGTGGCGAACCAGCGGCACCGCAACGCAGAGTGGTGACCAGCTCGATGACATTTTGGAAGCTAAGGCCGCGAAGGTCGAGACCGACGGCGACCTGGATTCCACTTCCGTCTCCTGGTCTTGCCTGACGAAAGACGAAGACCTTGTCTTCGGCATCGCTGTCGATCTTCTGGAGCACCCCGCGTTCAACGATCAGAAATTAAAGCTGGCCCAACAGCAGGCGATTGCGGGAATTGTGCGGCGCAACGACGACGCCTCCGGGATCGCGCAACGCGAGGCGGGAATGCTGGTCTATGGCAAGGACAGCCCCTACGCGCGCCAGCCGGAGATATCGACCGTAATGTCCGTGACCGTGGACGACCTGAAGGCGTGGCACGCGAAGACCGTGTTTCCCAACAACATGATCGTCGCGGTCGAGGGTGACTTCGATCCCGCGGCGATGGAGAAGACGCTGCGCGCAGCGTTTGAGGAACTGCCGCGCGGTGAAGCCTGGCCGAAGCCCGGCGGCGAATTCCCGGGGCCTAAGCCCGGTGTTTACTCCGTCAACAAACCAGACGTGGACCAGAGCAACATTTGGATCGTTGGCCTGGGCACCGAACGGCGCAACCCCGATTTCTACGCGCTCGCGGTGATGAATGAAATTTTCTCCGGCGGCTTCGGCTCGCGGCTTTTCCAGGACGTGCGCACAAAACAGGGACTGGCCTACGCAGTCTTTGGCGGCTACGGAGCTTCATATGACCATCCCGGCATGTTCTATACGGCTGCTTCGACAAAGAGCGAGACCACTGTGAAGACGACGCAGGCCATGCTTGAGGAGATTCACGAACTGAAAACCAAGCCATTCACCCCTGCGGAGCTCGCGAGCGCGAAGGACCAGCTTTTGAACTCGTTCATCTTCCGCTACGACACGAAGGAAAAGGTCCTGGCTTCAGCGACCGAGCTCGAGTTCTACGGTTACCCGGCTGATTTCCTGACGAAATACCGTGCCGGCATTGAAGCCGTAACGCTTGCCGACCTGGAGCGCGTGGCAAACAAATATATTGACCCATCAAAACTGGCGATTCTGGTTGTGGGCAACGAGTCGCAGTACGAGACTCCGCTGACCGCGCTGAACCTGGGCCCCGTGACGCCGATTGACATCACCATTCCCATGCCCGCAGCCATGCGGCAGCAGATGAGCGGTGAAGGAACGGAGTAAGGCAGGAGGTACGCCTCACCAATCAGGGAGTCGTCCGATCAAGGGTGCGTGATACGATGAGTGGCCACGAGGAGGAATCTGTGGACCGCGCACCCGCCTTCAAGGCAAAGCCATTCTTCGTGGCATGGTGCCTTTGCTTCCTCGTGATGGTATCGGCGGGGGTTCTGTTTCTACGCAGCAGGGCGCCGCTCGATTTCCAGTCGTTTTATACCGCCGGTTATCAGGTTAGGACGCATCCATCGCAACTGTATGACCTGTCGGAGCAGTGGCGGCTACAGCGCGAATTTGCCGGAACTCGCGGCTATCTGCCGTTCTATCACCCAGCCTATGAGACGCTGCTTTTCCTGCCGTTCTCGCTGCTAAGCTACCATGCGGCTTACTTTTGCTTCCTGGCTTTCAACATGCTGTTGCTCCTGGCTGCCTTCTTTGCCTGCCGCAAGGCATTTTCTTCGCTTCCCGCATGGTGGGGAGGTCGGCCCGAATGGGTCTTCCTGTTTTTTCCAATGCTGGTTGCTTTGGCGCTCGGACAGGACTCCGTTCTGTCTCTCGTGCTCTACTGCCTCGCGTGGAGACAACTGGAATTTGAAAAGGATGTGAGCGCCGGTTGCCTGCTTGCGCTTGCCCTCTTCAAGTTCCATTTCGCCATCCCTGTTGCTGTATTGGTTGCCATTCGTCAGGGTTGGCGATTCTGCTCAGGCTTTCTGTTGACAGCAGTGGCGATGGGGCTGACCAGCATCGGAATCACCGGCATCTCAGGCACGGCGCAATACGTCCGAATCCTTTCCGGCGCTACATCTGCGATCGGCAAGAGCGCGGTTGCGCAGCAGCACCTCAATGTCTTTCCGCAGAGCATGCCGAACCTCACTGGGCTTCTGTATGCCGCCGGAGGCCGCTTCCTAAACCCTGCGATTTTGTTCCATCTGCTCACCAGCGCCGTTGCTCTATGTCTGTTCGCCTGGTGCGCCTATGCAATTCGTCGGTGCGAACAGCGCACCGCGTTCTCTATCGCGGTCCTCTGGAGCATGGTGGTGAGCTATCACCTCTACTTCTATGATCTGACGCTGTCAATTCTTCCTGCGGCGCTCCTGACGGGCAAGGCTTATCGCCCCATCTTGATTGTCTGGTTCGTGCTTCCCGCTCTCCTTTTTGGTCTCGGATCGAACTGGTATTTCTTTATGGCAGTGCCCATGCTGGCAATGCTTGCTTACGCACTTGTTTACGCGCCAGGGCGAGAGGCCCCGGCGCCGGAAACGACACGCGCAACGGCTGCGTAGACCCTTCTCTACACGCTATTCACTAAACCCTGTACCCTGTTCGTATGAAACTGGCAATTGTCATTATGGCTGCGGGCAAGGGCACGCGGCTCAAGTCAAAACGGTCCAAGGTTCTGCATGAGATTGGCGGAAAACCTCTGCTGACGCATGTGATTGCGAGCGCAAGCCGGATTGTTCCGCCTGAGGATATCTACGTCGTGGTCGGCCACGAAGCAGCACAGGTCGAGAACGCTGTGAAGGACACGGGCGTGAAGTTCGTGCACCAGACAGAACAGCGCGGCACGGGGCATGCAATCCAGACGGCACAGGAAGCAGTTCGCGGCTACGATTCGCTGCTGGTGCTTTCCGGCGATGTGCCTCTGCTGAAGCCTGAGACCATCGCAGAGCTGCGTGATTTCCATCTCGGGCAACAGGCAGCGATGACGATTTTGACCGCCTCTCCTGGAGACCCAACCGGTTATGGACGCGTGCTGCGCAAGAACGTCAATTCACCCGAAGTAACGGCCATCGTCGAGCAAAAGGCTCTCACTCCGGAGCAGCAAAGCGTGCGCGAAATTAATTCGGGAATTTATGCGTTCCAGGCTGCTCCGCTCTTTGCGCACATCGACGAACTCACCAACAACAATGCGCACGGCGAATACTATCTGACCGATATTGCCGCGCTGCTGGTCAAGGCAGGCGACCGCGTAGCGGCTTTCGAGGCTGCAAATCCGGCCGAAGTGCTGGGCGCGAATACTATCGCCGAAATGATGGAACTCGACCGCGTGCTTCGCATGGAAACGGCGCGCAATCTGATGGCAAACGGCGTGACGATCCTGCGTCCGGAGACAACGGTCATCGATGCAACGGTAGAGGTTGGCGCCGACACCGTTATCGAGCCGTTCGTGCAATTGCTGGGCGAAACCAGGATCGGCGAGGACTGCCGCGTGCGCTCGTACTCGGTGATCGAGAACTCGACGATCGCAGATAAAGTTTTGGTACGTCAGGGCTGCGTGATCCTCGATTCGAAGATTGAGACGGGCGCTTTGATCGGCCCATTCTCGCACCTGCGGCCGGGCAGCGAGATCGGCGAAGGCGCGCACGTCGGCAATTTTGTCGAGACCAAGAAAGCAAAGCTGGGCAAAGGCGCAAAGGCCAATCACCTGACTTATCTGGGCGACGCCGAGATCGGCAGCGGAACCAACGTCGGCGCGGGCGTCATTACTTGCAACTACGACGGCGTGCATAAGCATCGCACGCTGATCGGTGAAAGCGTCTTTGTCGGCAGCGACTCGACACTGGTGGCTCCGCTAACCATTGGCAATGGAGCTTATATTGCTGCGGGGTCCTGCATCACCGAAGACGTTCCTGACGATGCGCTGGCGCTCGGGAGGTCGCGGCAGACGACTAAAGAGGGCTGGGCCACGCTGAAGCGCCGGCCGGAGGAAAAAGCCTGATTATCGAAATTACGCCGCAGGATCGCGGTTCCACATGGTGATGACGCGCGTCTCGTGCTCGAAACCCAGCGTACTGACACTGCCTGTTCCCAAAGCCAGCCTGCTTCCCATAATCGGTTGTGACTGAATCCAGCAGGCGGCAAGGATGCGCAGAATGTGTCCATGTGCGAAAAGTGCGACGGAACCGCCCTTTGCAGCAGCGCGGGCAATCACGCGGTTTGCGCGCTCAGCGACCTGGTCCATGGTTTCTCCATCGATAATGGGGCTGGTCCACACGGACCAGCCTGGAATCTCCTTCTCAATATCCTTGGTCGTGCGGCCTTCATAGACCCCGTAGTTCCATTCGCACAAATCGTCGTCGATCTGGGCTACGTTGCCGAAGCCCGCGATGGCACACGTTTCGCGCGCGCG
>JASHRS010000156.1 GCA_030037215.1 Silvibacterium sp.
CCCTTCAGAGCAGGCCCATACGGCCAATCCCTTTGTTTAGCTCGCTGCGGCGAACTTTTCCTTCTCGACCCCCTGGCCGAGGACGACGGCCAGATCGCGGCCGGTTGCGTTGATGACGGTGGCCAGGCGCTGCGCCGGAGCATTGATAAGGAAGAGCAGCTTCGAGAAAATCTCTTCCTTGCCGGGCATGGTGGCCAGAGCCTTGACCTCTTCAACATTGATAACCTTGCCGTCGACAATGCCGAGCTTGAAGGTGAACTCGGCGTTGTCTGCCACCCAGGTCGAAAGCGCCTTGGCCAATGCGACCGGGTCACCGCTGGTGTAGGCGACGGACGAAACTCCCTTGAGACCCTTCAGCGCGGCCTCAATCTTCGAGCCCTTGGCGGCGCGCTCGGCCAGCTTGTTCTTGAGCACGCGATAGCGTCCGCCAGCAGCGCGAACGGTCTTGCGCAACTCGTAATCCTGCGCGACGGTGAGCTTGGCGAAAGTGCCGATGATGGCGCTGGTCGACGATTCAAGCTCTTTGGCGAGCTGCGCGACTTTCTCCGCTTTCTTTTCCCTGCTTAATGCCATGATGACAATTCCTTACTGGCCATTTCTGTCAAACAACAGAGGCCAAAAACCCTGAAAATTCGTTACGCCTTTGCGGCAGCTTCTGCGATTGCACTGTCGAGCGGGATACCGGGGCCCATCGTTGAGCTGAGGTAGATGCCCTTGATGTACTTGCCCTTGGCCGCCGAAGGCTTGGCACGAACCACGCTGGTGATGACGGTCTGCGCGTTCTCGACCAGCTTTTCGACCGGGAACGAGAGCTTACCTACAGGAACGTGTACGAGCGCAGTTTTGTCGGTGCGGAACTCGATTTTGCCTGCCTTGATTTCCTTGATGGCTGCGGTGACATCGCTGGTGACGGTACCGGTCTTCGGGTTCGGCATGAGGCCGCGTGGACCGAGCACTTTGCCCAGGCGTCCGACGGACTTCATCATGTCGGGCGTGGCGATCAGGGCGTCAAAATCGGTCCAGCTTTCCTTCTGAATCTTCTCGACGAGATCTTCGCCGCCGACGAATTCGGCTCCGGCTGCTTCGGCTTCCTTGAGGCGATCGCCTGAGGTGATGACGGCGACGCGCTTGGTCTTGCCCAGGCCATGCGGCAGAACGACTGTGCCGCGAACCATCTGGTCGGCGTGCTTGGGGTCGACTCCGAGACGCAGCGTGAGATCGACGGTCTCGTCAAACTTTGCGAATTTTACTTTTTGCAGGAGCGGAACCGCATCCTGGAGTGCGTAGGGGCGCTGTTCGACAGCCGCGCGCGCCTTCGCGACATTCTTGCCTGCTTTTCTCGACATACTTCCTCGTCTCCCACCGCTCGGCGCTGTTGCCTGCCGGCCGTGGTGGTAATGCATGCGCCAGGATAAAAGGCGCGTCTTTTGATTATGCGGGAAAGGCGGTGGGATTGCAAGAGATGGTTGCTTACTTATCTCGGTTAGCCGCTTTTCTTAAGAGGCACATGAGCTATGGTCGTGCTGAACACAACGCCCGTGACATCCCCTTGCTTATCTCGGTCGAATGTGAGTTCCTGCGGACCGTCAAGAACGAAGAAGTGCGTCTGCGATTCCGGATAGAGTCGCTGCGGACGCGAGCCCATCGGTATCTCTGCGATCAGGTGATCATCCTGTATCGAAACCTTTACGAAGCCATAGGTTCCGACGTACGCACGAAGAACTTGCGGCGAAACGCTAACAACTGTGTGCTCGATTGATTTGAAATCCGGCATGTTGTACACGGTTGCCGCGCTCCGGACTACTTCTCCGGTCAATTGACCGCCGTCGCCTCCGCTTGTCATCACGACGATTCCGTCCCCATGCAGATACGCATCCATTTCGTCTTGAAAGAAGGCCGAACCTTCGTGCCGTACGAAGGGATCTTGTGGCGAGCCTCCCACCTGAATGCCGAGCCCGACGCGCATAGCGGGAGGGCCAGAGACTGGGGTCAACATGAGTTTTGCCATAGCCTGGTCTAACACGCGATGCGACGTCCCCGCATATTCACGCTGCAACTCGATGAGAAATTTTGCGAGATCCGTTGGCGTGGTCCACAACCCACCAGCCGCCAGATTCGGCTCATAAAATTTGGACGGAGGCACCGGTGTCGTGCCATTTTCCGCATAGGCTGTTGCAGCGTGATCCGCCTTTTTGGGTGGCAATGGTGCGTCAAAGGTGCTGTCATTCATACCGATGGGCTTGAGCACATTTTGTTCCATAAATTTTGCGAACGGCTCTTCACTTACGTCTTCCACAAGCAGATACAGCACTAGATATCCACCATTGGAATAAGCAAACTTCGATCCAGGTACCGCTTCAACGCGAACCGGAACCGTCTTCGCGGGCTTCTCCCCGTTCAAAACTTGAATGATTGTCGGTAACGGCTGTGATGGATCGTAAATTGCGCCGTTGTGTGTTCCGATGCCAGAAGTGTGCGATAGTAATTCTCGAACAGTAACCTTCTTTTGCGCAGTGAATTGGTTTTCGGGGATTTTCCATCGCTTGAGATATTGATTCACGTCCACATCGAGGTTGATCTTTCCCTCGTCGACAAGCTTCAAAACTCCCATGGCGGTGACGGGCTTCGATATAGACGCGGCTGCGAAGAGCGTCCTCGGCGTGACTGGCTGGCCTCCGAGCGAACAAACTCCGTAACCACGAGTCCAGTCGATTCGGCCATTCCTGATCAAGGCGATGCTGACTCCGGGCGCATTCAGTTGCACCATACGAGATGCCAGGGTCAACTGCTGATTCGGAGCGTTCTCGATGGATGAGTAGCGGCTTAGGTGGTCTTGCACCGCCTGGATGCGTTGGACCTTTGAAAGTTGAGTCTGCGCCTGAGCAGCAGCAAAAATAACCAAACTAGCAGATGCACAGGCCATCGAGGTTTTCCAGCACCGAATGACGTCCACACCACCTCCGAGCAATCGCTTCAATATCGCCTCAATTATCTACGCAATCCTCTTCGGCACCCGCACTTCCTGCTCGATTCATCTTGTCGGATTCGCTGCGGGTTTTGCTGAGGTCGTGCATCAGCTTATCGCCAGTCGTCGATTACATAAGCGTCAGCACGATTGAATCCGGCGATGTGCGGGCGCTGCATGGCGACACCCTGCATGGCCACCCGGTATCCGCGGGCGCGCATGCGCAGGTAAGCGTCTTCGCGGGTCAGGTTCACGCCGGCCTCGATCGAGGCTCCGCGTGAACATGCGAATTCCTCGCTGGCGTCGAGCAGTTTGTCGAAGCGCCGGCCCGCGCCTTCGCCGCCGCGGGCTGCGCCGAACTTGATGTAACAGGTCTTCTCGCCGCCCTCGGAGCCCGGACCGGTCAGGCAAATTGCGAAACCGTCGAGATTATTGTGCGTATACGTAAGAACGACGTCGCCGGTGCGCTGCGCGAGCACGGCCCGGATTTCTCCGGTGAGGTCGAGGCCTTTATCGATCTTATGGGTGAGCTTGCGGCATTCCTCGATGGCCTTTTCGCGCTCAGCCTTCCTCGGGGACGACAGCAACACGGGCGCAGTCGTGCCTCCGGTGCGAGGCACGGAGCTGGCACCCGGAGTGAGCGTCATGATGGCGGTGAGATAGCGCGGCCAGTAGCCGAACTTCTGGTACAGGGCCACGTGTTTGGCGCTATGCGAGAACGTGAACAGCCCGGTGTGGCGGACGCCCCATGTGTCGAAGGTCTTCATGGTGGGTTCGAGCAGCCGCTGCGCTACTCCACGGTCCCAGTACTCGGGCAGCACGGTCAGAGGGCCGAAGAAACCGAAAGAACCCCAGCGCGTGAGGACGTTCGATCCGATCAGGCGGCCGCCGTCGCGTGCCGCAATCACTTTGACGTGGGCCGAGCGGAAGCGCGGCCTCATGAAGTGGCGGTCGCCCATGAATTCGGCTGGATCGGGCACGCCCAGGAATGTTCCAAAGGCCACCCGGGCAATGCGTTCCGCCTCTTCGAGTTCGCTCTGTTTGAGGGGACTAACTTTGATGGATTGCTTTGTCGGCATTGGTTCAGCGGCTCCTGTGCTCGTCCGAAATCTTATACGACTCATCAATCCGGGATAAGCGGATTGCCGAGTCTAACTGATCAGGAGCAGGGCCGGCTATTTTCGTCAACAGCCACCCGCTTGCCCGTTTCGCGGCGAGAGGCGCATTCTATGGGCTATGACGAAGCGGGAGCGGTCGATTCTGAAGGGCGCGATTGCGGGGGCGATTGGCGGGCTGGCGGGCGCAGGCGCGAAGATGCTGGCGGAAAAGATTTTTCCGCCGCGGGTCAATGGACAGATTCCGCCGTCGGTAGCTCTGGCCGAGCAGGTTGCCGGGCGCAGCTTGCCGGAGGGGCAGCGGAAGCTTGCTGCGCAGGGCATTCAATGGGGGTTTGGCGCTGCGGCTGGGGCAGTCTATGGTGCGATGGTCGAGGCAGAGCCGTCGCTGGGCGCCTGGAAGGGCGCGGCGTTTGGGCTGACTCTGAACAGGATTACGCATGAGTCGGTGCTGCCGAAGCTGGGGCTGGTTCCTCCAAGAGATGAGCAGCCGACGCAGGAGCGCATCAGCGAATGGGTGACGCACGCCTTTTACGGCATTGTGACGGACATTGTAAGGCGTGGGGTAAGACGCGCCTTAGACTGACCGTCGGATATACGCGATGGGCTAAGCCTGTGGCTCAGTCGCTGGTTCGTGCGCGGCGAGGGCGTCGGCGCCTTCGTGTTCGCTTTCTTCGGAGACTTTTCGGAGCGAGACGTGGTCGAAGCGCGCCCAGATCAGGCCGGTGGGGACGACACACAGGAAGGTAACGATGAGGAGCACGGCTCCGCATCCCAGGGCCGGCTCCCATGCGGCGTTGAAGAACTGCTGCATGGCGGCAGCGAGGACGGCTATTTGTGTGAACCATCCGACAACAGGCAATTGCAGGGCACTGGCAGCCATTCCGGCGGCCATAAGAACCAGACAACGCGCCAGCGTAATGGTATGCAGCGGCGGCGAATCGACGAAGGCGCGGATGGTCTCAAGATAGGCGTAGGTGATGAGGCCCCACATAAAGAGCGAGAGCAGCAGGGCCGCAATTACGTCGCGGAGGGACGCCAGCATATCGAGGCCGTCGCGGAAAGCGGTGATCTTTACGGCAACAGAGCTGCCGAGGTTGTGGGAGAGCTTGCCGAGAGTCTTTTCAGCCAGAGAGGCGACAGCTTTACCGCTGATGCGTATGGTGGTGGCCAGAATGGCCAGCGCCGCGGTGCCGACGAGTCCGACGAGGGCGATATGCCGCAACAGTTCGGGATGGGGCAGCGTGGCGCGGTCGGGCGCGAAGAAAAGCACGGTTGAAAAGATGAGGGCCATGGCTCCGGCGTCGAACATACGCTCGACCACATAGACGGCAACCTGCGAGCTGAGCGGGAGCTTGACGCGACGGGCGACGAGATACGGACGCATGAGGTCGGCGGCACGGCCGATGAGGGCGACTCCGGTGAAGCCGATGACCTGCGCCCCGAGAACATCGAACCACATGCGGCTGGGAAATGAAACTTTGCGTACGGGCTTGAGAAAGAGTGCCCAGCGAATGGCGCGAACCACGTAGCCGAAGGAAATGAGCGCGACGGCGAGGACGATCATGGGCCAGTTGGCAAGCTTCAACTGGCGGACAAAGACACCCCAGTTGAAGTTGATTCGGTGACGTGCATACACGACAAGCGCAGCCAGCGCGATGGCCACAACCAGATAGAGAATCCAGGTCTTTTTCTTCAAACTTCCGTCCTTGTTCCTCTATTTTGCCCGCTCGCGGGGATTAACGCACAGCGGTTGCGACCTGGGTAAGGGGATGCGCCTTGCGGGCGGCGATGCGCCGGTTGAACTCGTGGATGACGCGGGCAACATACAACTGCGTTTCGCGGTAGGGAGGGATGCCGTGGTAGCGGTCGACAACTGCGGGACCAGCGTTGTAGGCGGCGAGGGCAAGCGCGAGATTGTCGTGATAACGGCGGAGCAGGGCATCGAGATAGGCAGTGCCACCTTTTATATTGTCGGCTGGGGCAAAGGCATTGGCGACTCCAAGATCGGTTGCGGTGGAAGGCATGAGCTGCATGAGGCCTTCGGCTCCGGCACGGCTGATGGCGCGCGTGTGACCGGCGCTTTCTTCGCGAACAACACTGGCGAGCAGATCGGTGTCGAGATTGTGCGCGGCTCCGGCGGGTGCGAGAAGCTGATGAAGTTCGGCGTCGGATAATTTTTCGTCAGCACGTTGCGGAGCGGGGTTTGAGACTGGGTTTGCGTCAGGTACAGGAACAGGAAGACTGACGAATTCGCTGGAGGCGATCTCGGAAGGATCGACCTCGATGAAATTGGAGTTGCCGGAGTCCAAATAGAGCCGGACCTTGCTGCCGTCGGGAGCGCGGTGGTCGCAGATGAGGTTGAACCCGTTGGACAGGGTGATGTACTCGGCGGCACGAGCGGAAGTTGCTCCGCAGACAAGAGCGGCGAGCAGGGCGAAGCCTGCGAAGTTGCGAAACGCTCTCGCTGATTTTGGAAAAACTCCCGGCATCACGGTCACTTTACCATTTCCCATCCACTTTCCTAATCAGGATTCGCGACAGGCTCATTGACAGACTGGACGCCGAGGGCACTGAAGACGCTCTCGATAGCACAGGCGACACCATCGTCGTCGTTGGTGGAGGTAATCTGCCAGCCGCGGCGACGCGCAGTTTCGAGGAGACCGGGAGCGGCGTTGGCCATGACGACGGGCTGACCAGCGAAGGCTAACATCTCCAGATCGTTTAAGTTATCGCCGATGGCCAGGATTTCGGCAGGCGCGATGCCGCGGGATTGAGCCAGGCGGTGAAGGGCCACGCCTTTGGAGCAGCCGGGTGGCAGGATGTCGAGGATGGCCAGGTCACGGGCTGGGTATTCGGTGCGGTGAAGCTCGATTTTGCGAGAGATTTCATGGGTTTCGAGCCATTCTTCGGCTTCGTGCATGGCAGCGACGGTTCCGCAGACCATGCCTTGTATGGGAGCTTCCCGGGAGTCGAAGGCGCGTTCGAGAGGACTGATTTCTTCAATCCAGGGGCGGTTGGCCTCGACCCATGCGGCGATGCGGGCGTGGAGCTGAACGATTGACTCGAGAACGATCTCACCCGGGCCTTCGCGGTCGAAGGTAAAAACGGTGGTTCCCCCAAAACGGCGCAGGATGGGGCAAAGCTCGCGCGCAGTTTCGACGGGGAGGAAGAAGCGATCAATGCGGTCACCGCCGAGGGTGCGGGTGACGGTTCCGTTGGAGGTGATCATGACGGTAGAGGGCTTGAGGCCAACCGGCTCAATAAGCGGCGTGGCATAGGCGTGGCGGCGTCCGGTGGCGATGACGATCTGGATGCCGGCGGCCTCGGCGTCGCGAAGGGCACGACGGTTGCGGGCGCTGATGATGGTTCCGGTGGTGGGAAGCAGGGTGCCGTCGATGTCGATGGCGATGAGTTTGACCGGAGCCATTGTTTTCAGTCTACATAAGCGGGATTGCGCGGCGGCTTTTCTGCGACTGGGCCTGCAGGTTTCCATCGAATATGGTGTGCATTATGGGAATGTGTGGGCTGGAGGATTGTTTGCCTGAAGAGATGTTTGTGAATCCGATCTGGCATGCGTTGAAGACGCGCCAAAGCCAGTTTGTGAGGGATGCGGGAATAGCGTGCAAGTATGAAACGGATGTGGCTCCATTTGCCGCAGTCGGGAGCCGGAACGAAGAAGCGTCGGAAGCTTTGCGCTCGCTGCTGAAAGCGCATGAGATTGTGTATTCGATGGGCGAGCCGCCAGTGGAGGTCCAGGGGTTGAAGGTGCCTGGAATGGTGGCAGGGCTGCAGATGGTGTTTCCGGGAGACGCGGAGATTGCAGTGACCGGGCACGCGGCCGAAGTTGAGATTCTGGAGCTTTCGTGCGCGGATGCAGCGGACATGGTGGAACTGACGACGATTGCGTTTCCCGGATACTTCCGGATCCGGACATGTGAGATGGGCACCTATTATGGCGTGCGAGTGGATGGACGACTGGTGTCGATGGCCGGCGAGCGGTTCAAATTTGACCGGTATGTGGAGATCAGCGGCGTGTGCACGCATCCGGAGCACACGGGCAAGGGCTATGCGGCGGTGCTGATTACCCGGCTGCTCGAAGATCATCGCAGGGATGGATGGTTGTCATGTTTGCATTTGAGTGCGGCGAATCAGCGGGCCTTGGATTTATACAAGCGGCTGGGGTTTGAGGTGAATCGCGAGGTGAGCTTTCATAAGGTGGTGCGCTCGTAAGCGCGATTCACAACAGAGACCGCAGAGAACACAGCGACGAAAGGTGCTGAAACGCGGCGAGGTTGGCATTACAATCGGGGCTTTGAGGAAAGTCCGATGAATCCATTGCGCACGCGCTCACTTCAGCAAAAGATGAAAACTGCATTATCGAACATTTCTACTATGGCTGCGGCCGGGGCCATTGTGGTTGCCTCCGCAAGCGGCCAGACGGCTGCGACTTTTGGGGCAGACAATCCTTTTTATGCGCCGAGCACGCTGCCGTTCCACGCTCCGCCGTTCGACAAGATCAAGGACAGCGATTACCAGCCGGCGATCGAAGCGGGGATGGCGGAACAGATCAAAGAAGTCGAGGCGATTGCCGACAATCCCGATGCGCCGACATTTGAGAACACCATTGTTGCGCTGGAAAAAACGGGCCAATTATTCAACCGGGTGATGGCCGTTTTCAATGGAGTGACGGGCGCGAACACTGATCCTGAATTGCAAGACGTGCAGACCGCTGAAGCGCCCAAACTGGCTGCGCTGCAGGACGCGATTTTCCTGAACTCGAAGTTGTTTGCGCGCATCAAGGCGGTTTACGAGAAACGGGCATCGCTGAATCTCGATCCCGAATCGCTGCGGCTGGTGGAGTGGGACTATACGGAGTTTATTCATAACGGCGCTGCTCTTTCCGACGCGGACAAGGCGCAGTTGAAGAAGCTGAACGAAGAAGAAGCGACGCTGTCGAACGACTTCATCATGAAGCTGCTGGCCGCGACCAAAGCGGGGGCTTATTCGACGACCAACCAATCAGACCTGGCGGGACTGAGCGATGCGCAGGTGGCCGCGGCGGCACAGGCCGCAAAGGAGCGCAAGCAGCCGGGATGGGTGCTTCCGCTGCAGAACACGACGCAACAGCCGGATCTTGCAGGGTTAGAAAACCGCGCAACGCGCAAAACTATATTCGACAACTCATGGAACCGCGCGGAACACAACGACGCCAATGACACACGGAGCACGATTGCAAGGCTGGCTCAGGAGCGTGCGGAAAAGACGAAGCTGCTGGGCTTTCCCAACTTCGCGGCGTGGAATCTGACGGACCAGATGGCGAAGACGCCCGAAGCTGCGCTGAAGTTTATGGACGATCTGGTGCCTGCCGCTACGGCAAAGGCTGCGAGCGAGGCCAAAGAGATTCAGGCGATGATCGATTCCCAGCACGGAGGGTTCACGCTGGAGCCGTGGGACTGGGAATTCTATGCCGAGCAGGTGCGGAAGGCGAAGTACGATTTGGATGAGTCGCAGGTAAAGCCGTATTTCGAGCTGAATAATGTTCTGGAGAATGGCGTGTTTTACGCCGCGAATCAGCTCTATGGACTCACGTTTAAGGAGCGGCACGATATTCCGGTGTACAACCCGGATGTTCGCGTGTTTGAGGTCTCCGACGCGGACGGCAAACCGCTGGCGCTGTGGTACTGCGACTACTTCAAGCGCGACAACAAGAACGGCGGCGCATGGATGGACAGTTTTGTGCAGCAATCGAAGCTGCTGGGCACGCTGCCGGTGGTCTACAACGTGGCGAACTTCACGAAGCCTGCTCCGGGCGAGCCCGCGCTGCTCAGTTTTGATGATGTAACGACGATGTTCCATGAATTCGGACATGCTCTGCACGGAATGTTTGCCGATACGAAATATCCCAGCCTGTCGGGCACGCAGGTGCCGCGGGATTTTGTGGAGTTTCCGTCGCAGTTCAATGAGCACTGGGCGAGCTATCCGGCGGTGTTCAACCACTATGCGAAGAATTACAAGACAGGCGAGCCAATGCCGGCAGAGCTGGTGGCGAAGATTCAAAAGGCGAGAACATTCAACCAAGGCTACGCGCTGACGGAGATTCTGGCGGCTGCGGAGCTGGACATGCAATGGCACACACTTCCGGCGGATGCGCCGTTGCAGAATCCGGACGAGTTTGAGACGGAGGCGCTGACGAAGACGCACCTACTAATCAGCAATGTGCCACCGCGCTACCGGTCGAGCTACTTCATGCACATCTGGGGCAACGGCTACGCGGCTGGATACTATGCCTACCAGTGGAGCGAAATGCTGGATGATAACGCGTTCCAGTGGTTCGAGGACCACGGCGGGCTGACGCGCGCGAACGGTGACCGCTTCCGGCAAATGGTGCTGTCGAGAGGCAATACAGAAGACCTGGAAACAATGTATGAGCGCTGGCTGGGCGCGAAGCCGAGTATTGAGCCGATGCTGAAATTTAGGGGTTTAACTGGCTCAAACTAAACGCTGCCTTCAGTGGGATCCGGAGAAGATAGAGCTTTGGAGCTGCACTTGAGTTTTAGCGGCTGCCTTTTTCAGGGCAAAGCGAAGGCGACGTAGGCTGCTCCTTTTGGACCCTTTGTGTCTCTCGCGCCGCTGGCTGCGATGACGATGTACTGTTTGCCATCGATCATGTAAGTTGCGGGGGTCGCATTTCCGGAATAGGGCAACTGGGCTGACCAGAGGAGTTTGCCTGTCGCGCTGTCAAAAGCACGGATGGTGCGATCGAAGTTGGTTGCGCCGATGATCAGGACGCCCCCGGCAGTCAAAAGCGGGCCACCGTAATTTTCGGTGCCGATGTCTTTCATGCCTTTGGCGGCGAGTTCGGGATAGGTCCCGAGTGGAATCTTCCAAAGATACTTTCCTGTGTTGAGGTCGATGGCATTCAGGGTTCCCCATGGGGGCTGAATCGCGGGATAGCCGTCGGGATCGAGGAATTTCCTGTAGCCGGTGAAGTGGTACTTCGCGGTTGACTCCGGCTCGATAGCTTCCATGCGTGAATCGCCTGCCTCTGAATTTGCCGTTATCGGCTGGGTGCCAGCTCTCAGAAACCGCAGTAGAGCCGATGCATCCGTGTCGCTTATGTCGGAGAACGACGGCATTCTTCCCTTGCCTTCGTGCACGGTCTTCAGGATGTCGCTGTCTGAGAGGCGTTTGGTAATGCCGACGAGCGAAGGGTACGCCGGAGGCGAGCCCTGGAGGTCGTCTCCGTGACAAAAGGCGCATTGGCTCTCGTAGAAATCGGCGCCACGATCACCACTTTCAGTGTTTAGGGTAAGCCCACCCGTCCATGCAACGTCATTCGCATTAATGTAAATAACGCCTGTGTGAGGATCGAAGGCAGGGCCTCCCCACTCTGCTCCTCCATCGAAGCCGGGAAAGACCACGGTTTGCTTGTTCACACTGAGGGGAACGAACTGACCGTTGCTGACGAAGGTTTTGAATCGCGCGAGAGCGTAGGCGTGCGCTTCCAGAGTTCGCGTGGTCAGCATGTCCGCGGTCAACCGCTGGCGCGCATAGGGCGCGGGAGCGAGGGGGATGGGCTGCGTAGGTGAAGTTTTCTCTCCGGGTACATTCGATGATGGAAACGGGCGCTCCTTGATGGGGAAGAGCGGCTTTCCGGTCACGCGGTCGAAGAGAAAGACGTATCCCTGCTTGGAGGTTTGCGCCACAGCATCGACTGTGCGTCCGCCAGAACGAACGGTGACGAGTGCAGGTGGGGCTGGGAAATCGCGGTCCCATACGTCGTGATGGACACCCTGAAAGTACCAGAGCAGCTTGCCGGTGTTCGCGTCCAATGCGAGCAGGCAATCGGCGTAGATGCCATTGCCGATACGATCAGCGCCATAGAAATCGTTGACGGCTGAGCCAGTCGGGACATACACGATTCCTCGTTTTGCATCGAGCGACATTCCCGCCCAATTGTTAGCCGATCCACTTGTCTTCCATGAATTCGGCATCCAGGTTTCGTATCCGGGTTCACCGGGATGGGGAATGGTGTGGAAAGCCCATCGGAGAGCTCCGGTATGCACGTCGAATGCACGAATATCTCCGCGCAGGGCGGGCTCACTTTCCGGCAGGCGGGAGCCGACGATGATTGTGTCCTTGTAAATGAGACCCGGGGTCGTCATCGCGGCGAATGACTTCGTGTAGTCAGTTCCGGGATCGGCAAGCCCCTTGCGCAGATCGATGCGTCCGCTTTCGCCGAAGGTGGTTATGGGCTTGCCTGTCGCCGGATCGAGAGCATAGAGGTAGCTCACCATGCCGGCGAAGAGAATTCTCGTCTTGCCGTTAGTCCAGTAGCTTAATCCGCGAGTGGGTTGTTCGCTGGGCGATTCGGGAACAAATGTCCAGAGTTTTTTGCCGGTGACGGCGTCCAGCGCGATTACGGACTGCTGTGTGTCATAGGCGTAGAGGGTGTGGCCGATGATGAGGGGATTCGTCTCAAGGCCGCCCTGTTGATGCAGATCGTAAATCCAGATCTGCCTGAGACTGGCGACATTGCCGCGATTGATTTGCGTGAGCTCGGAATAATGATCGCCGGACTGACCGCCGTTGTATGCGGCCCAATCGGCGTTGCTGAGTTTTGTGCGAGTAGACTGTGATTCTGCGATTGGAGTAACGATCGGCAGAAATACTGCTAATGTGACAATCGCCGCAAAGTTTCGAACCCGACTGACCATCCTCAATCTACATTTCCCCGCTGGTGCGTCAGAGAATTTACCGCAAATGATGATCGTAAATCAGTGGCTCTGATGCGCTAGGGCCGAATTGCGCAATAAGGCGCACTACGCGGCAATCTTGAGATCTTCGGCGGCTTCAGCGATGAGGCGCGGACGCATCGAGGCAAGGACAAACAGGACAGGACCAGCGACGAAGGTAATAGCCAGGCGCGGCATCTGGCGCATGTCATGAAGGAATGAGCGGCTTTCAGTACCGACGCGCATGGCTCCGCTCTGCATGACGTGCCAATGGAACATGGCGGAGACTACAGTAGTAGCGATGGCTGCGATGCCGAGGGAGCGCATGTTGCCGCTGTCGAGCCAGAGGTGCAGCGCGGAGTCGGCAGCGAGCGAGCCGAGCGGAATCGCAAGAACGACTATGAACCACGCGAGGTGACGCGGCCTAATGTCGAGCGCCTGTTGCTGCCATGCAGAGAAGATGCCAGCGGTGGCGAGAACGTAGGCCGCCTCCACCACGCCGAAGTGCTCGCGCGCGTGCAGCGAAGCATGACATAGCGCGACCATGCAGGCGCCCGCGCGGAAAATTGCAGTGAGCAGCGCGGCCTTCCAGTTCCAGTGCGTCAGCGGAAACAGCAGCGCGTTCCATTGGCGTCGGTTTCTCATCCTGCGGTCATTAAGACCCAGAAGGCCCGTGCGAATTGTCAATGCCGGATTACATTCTGAGCAAAATTTGCGCAGCGAACCCGATTTCTACCTGTTTTTTGCCGGTTTTTCCCGTTTCAGACCTCAGCCCAGCGGCGCAAAAGGTTGTGATAGATGCCGGTGAGCTTGACTGCGTTGGGCGAATTCACATCTCCAGCACTGATTTGCTGGATGACGTTATCGAGATCGAAGAGCAGGGTGCGGGCGCTATCGTCGCGGACCATGCTTTGAATCCAGAAGAAGGAAGAGACGCGTGCACCGCGAGTGACGGGGCGGACGTTGTGCAGGCTGGATGAGGGATAGAGAACCATGTGTCCAGCAGGCAGTTTGACGGAGTGGATGCCGTAGGTGTCTTCGATGATGAGCTCGCCGCCATCGTATTCTTCGGGATTGCTGAAGAAGAGTGTGGCGGAGAGATCGCTGCGAACGCGGTGCGATGTGCCCTTGACGTGGCGGATTGCGTTGTCGACGTGGGTGCCGAAGGACTGGCCTCCGCTGTAGCGATTGAAGAGCGGCGGAAAGACCTTCATGGGCAGCGCGCCAGAGACGAAGAGCAAGTTCTGACTGAGGGTATGCAGGATGAATTCGCCGACTTCTTTCGCGACGGGGTGACCTTCGGGAATCTGCATGTTGTCTTTGGCGAGCATCGACTGATGACCGGCGGTGACGCGGCCATCGACCCATTCAGCTGTTTCGAGCTTCTGGCGGATTTGCGAGACCTGTTCGGCAGAGAACAGCTCGGGGATGGTCAAGAGCATTGGTTTCCTATTTTTCCTTTGTCCTTAGAACTTGTATTTGAGCCCGAACAGAGCGGATGCTCCGGCTCCGGGAATGACGTGGCCGGGGTGCAACTCGTCAAGATAGAAGCGGTCGAAGAGGTTGTTGACGTTGACCTGGAAGCTCATACGCTCGGTGATGTCGTACTTGCCCATTGCGTTGAATATCCAGTAGCCGGGCGCGCTTTCGACCACTGTCGTGGGAGTCAGGGTCGCGGTGTTCGCAGTGCGGCTGTCGACGAAGTTGCCTCCGCCGCCAACTTCGATGCGAGGAGCAAGGCGGTATTCAGTCCAGAGATTGAAGAGGTTTTCAGGAACGTTGTTCAGCGGCTGGCCGACAGCGGCGGGATAGTATTTCGACGACACCACCTCGCTGTGCATGAAGGTATAGCTTGAAAGCAACTCCCAGCGGTCTGTGACGTGGCCCTGGACACCGATCTCCGCGCCGTCGACGCGCTGCGTGCCCGCAAGCACATCGATGGATGAGTCGGTAGGATCGGGCTCACGTGCGTTTAGTTTGGTGGTGCGGAAGAGCGCGGCGCGGGCAGTGAAGCGCCCGTTGTTGAGGTCCCATTTGCTGCCGGCTTCGAAGGTTTCGTTTTCTTCGGGAGGCGTAGCGGCTGTGGCTGCGGTGAGTGAGAGCGTCTCGGCCGAGGGGTCGAATGAGGTTCCATAGTCGAAGTAAATGCTGCCATTCGAGCTGGGCTTGTAGACGAGAGCGCCGCGCCATGTTGGTTTGTCGAGTGGCTGAATGAAACTTACAGGCGTACCAATGAGAGCGCCATTTGAGTTGAAGGCGTAGTTGACAGCGTTGTAGGCAGCGTCAAAGCGGTCCCAACGAGCGCCGCCGCTCAGCTCCCATTGACGACTCAGCTCAAAGGTGTCGAGGACGTATGCTCCGAAGCTATGGGCGGTGGTATGAACGTTGGATTTCGGCGACACAGTTCCAGAGAATGGCTGATATGGGTCGGGGTCGAGAAGATTGGTAAGAGGAACGGTGTTGAGTCCGGCTGCATTGGTGTACATGGTGCGGGTCGGGTCAGAGGTTTCCTTGCCGCCTTCGATGCCGACGACACCGGTCTGGCGGATTCCGAGGAGCTTTCCCGTAAGGGTGACGTCGGCCTGGTCCCAGAAAGAAGTTTCAACGCTCTGGCCAGCAAGCTGATTGCGGTTGACCTTGACCTGGTCGAGCGGGGTTTCCGGAGTAATGATTCCCGCGCTGGCGTTGTTGACCTGCGGCTCGGTGATCTGCCACTTGCGCTGGTAATTGCCATAGCGGACGAAGTTACGGACGAGTCCGTGGCTGCCGAGGTCGTGCTCGATCTTCATTCCACCCATGTCCACATCGGTGCGCAGGAAATTGTGGTCGGAGAAGCCGTAATAATTGTGGCGCGGCACTGGCGCAGGGCTGCCGAAGTACCAGGGAAGACCGTAGTCGGGAATGTCGTCTTCAGTGAAGTGGAAATAGTTGAAGGTGAGGCGCGTCGGCGTGTTGAGACCCATGGCCAGCGTAGGAGCGACACCGTAGCGGCGGTTAGTAACTACGTCGCGCTGCGCAATGTCCGAATCGTGGCCCATGACGTTCAGGCGGAAAGCCATGCCGTCGGCAAGCTGGGGCAGCGGCTCGTTGATGTCGGCAGTGAAGCGGCGCGTGAGATCGGTGCCGCCTTCTCCATCGACAGTGACAAAGGGATGTAATTCGGGAGCCTTGCTCTCCTGGTTGATGACGCCTCCGGTAGAGCCGCGCCCGAACTCGACTCCAGCGGGACCCTCAAGCACATCGACCTGCTCGTAGTTGAAGGGATCACGATAGTAATTGCCGATGTCGCGCATGCCGTCGAGGAAGATGTCGTCCTGAGCGGTGAAACCGCGAATAGTGAGGTTATCGCCCTGTGTGGCTCCTTCGCCAGCGGCGAGGCTGATGCCGGGCGCGTTGCGAAGCGTGTCGCGCAAAGTGGAGACGCCCTGATCAGCAAGGATGCCTTTGGGAATCGCGGTGATGGACTGCGGCGTGTCAACAAGCGGCGTGGGAATTTTGGATAGCGCGACACTGTCGACAGCCGTAGCAGTGACCGTGACCGACTGAGCGTTCTTTACACCGATGGAGACGGCATCCTGGCCGGAGAAAGTGAAGTCTAGGCCGGTTCCAGCAAGAATTTGTTTGATAGCCTGCTGCTGCGAATAGAGACCAGAGACGCCGCGGGATTTGAAGCCCGGAATCGTCTCCTTCGGCACAGTGTATTCGAGTGTCAGGCCACAGACTTTGGCGTATTGCTCCAGAGCTATGTCCAGCGGGCCGGGGGGAATGTCGAAGCGCCGGACGGTAAGCTGGGCCTGGCTTTCCTGGTGGTGTCCTCTACCCGGCATTGCGAACAGCAGGGCAGCTTTGCTGCTGGTTCCGGCGGCTGCGTAGGCTGCGATGGTACCCATCGCCAGCCAGGCACGCTTCTTGTTTTTTCTCTGCTTCTTGCTCAACGGATACTCCTTAGAATTTCGCTGACACTCCGGTATGTCGCTGAGGGGTGTTGCGACAATTGAAGGGAGAAACCGCGAGGCCTATAGTAGAGGCAATCCGCGGTCTATCCGGCTGCGGGTCTCCCAGGCCCTGCGCTGCTCCGCCAAGAGTGATAGCGCGGGGTCTGGACTTCCTTTCCGATATCCGACTTAACTAGTCCGGATTAAATATACGACAAGAACAGTCGTAATTGCAAAGCATAGACAAATTTTTTTCTGGCAACCTCTCTTTTTGGGCCTGCCCTCTTAGCGACAAGGAGGTGGGAGATGATTTCAATTCATGCAGGTCAGTGTGGACTCTGTGCTCATTTTGGCGAGGGACATATTCCGATGGATCAGAGGCTCATTCAGATTCATGCAAGCAAAAGTGCACCCGAAGATTTTCTGGATGAATGCGGACACCCGAAGTTTGCTCCGCTGCACTTGAAGGTCACACCTCTGGCGGGCTGCGACGGATTCGTTCCCGTGGCACAAGCTTAGCGACAGATGGCGATGCATGAGCAGGCGGCCTCGCTGCAAAATTTTTCACCATCGCGGAACTTTCCTGAATTGACTGTGTCTGAATGAGCGGCGAGTCCAGGGTCGAGAGCTCTGCTGGACTTGCACATTTATCGATTGAGAATCCCTGCCTGCGACTTGTGTCGAGGTATAAGGAACGGGAATGCCTTCTCCCGGGCCGAAGCGGAGATTCCGGAAAAGCGAGTCCAGTATGCGTTTCTTTCCATATCCTGAGAGAAAGCGTCTTTGTCTTTCTCTGCTCTCACTGACGGCGATCGTAGCTGCGGCCACCACGGGATGCAGCACCTCGCCGGGCACTACATCCTCATCTTCCAGCATGAATACCGGTTCCTCATTTGTGATCGGCACAGATGTGCCCGTCGCCGGCGTTGTATCGTTCCAAGTACAAATCGACAGCATTGATGCAATCGATGCGAACGGCAATTCAACGTCGCTGCTCAGCGGGCAGCCGACAGTCGATTTCGCGCGCTACAACGGACTGCAGACCCTGCTGGACATGAACAATGTTCCGGCAGATACATATGACAAGATCTCGGTGACTTTCGGGCCGGCAACGATTGGCTATCTGCAGACGCAGGCGGGTGCAGCGCCAACGATTCAGACCGAAAACGCGGTGCTTTCGTCAAATACATTCCAGGAAACCTTGAAAACACCGCTGGTGGTGAGCCAGACGGGACCGGTCGGAATCCGGCTGGATTTTGATCTTTACAAATCGATTCAGGTGGACAGCAGCGGTCAGATCACCGACGAAGTAACACCAACTCTGAATATCAAAGCGGTCAGCCCAAGCGATGCGGGAGGATATATCGATGAGTTCGACGTTGGGGTTGTAAGCGTGGATGCTACTGGCCAGTCCTTTATGATCCAGGGGCCGCATGGCATGCAGTTCACAGTCAATGTGAACGGCCAGACGGAATGGGACAACAACGAAGGGCTGGGAGACCTGACGACAAGCAGCATTGTGCAGATCTCCGGCACGATTGACCGCGCCAGCTCGACGATTGACGCCGATGAAGTCGCGATCCTTTCGCAAAACGGGTTCTACGCCGGCGGGCAGGTGACCTATGTACAGCCTTCGTCAGGCACAGCCAACAGTTTCGATCTGTATGTGCGTGGGCTGTTGCCGACCTCGACAGGACTCACGCTGGGTCAGATTGCGCAGGTCAATTTGTCCGGCAATGAGAAGTATTTCATCTATTGGATGCACAATCCGCTGACGGAATTTCTATTCAATTCGGGCGGACTCGTTCCGGGTCAGCATGTGACTATCGGCGGGCCGGCAAGCGGTGCGACAAATGCGCAGGATGTGACATGCAAGCGAATTATGCTGCGGCACTGGGGCTTTAACGGAACGATTGTGCCAAACAGTATGAGCAACAATGGAACGTTCCAGATGAACGTAACTGGTTTTGCCGGATTGTTGGTTCCGGGGCCGGTAACGGTATACACCGTTCCAGGCACGAGCTGGCGCGATGGTCTCACTGGAATGAGCGATATGACATCCAGTGATTCGATCCGCGTGGTTGGATTGCTGCTGCGCGATCCTACTTCAAACCAGCTAGTGCTGCTCGCACACTACGTTGATTTGTTGCAGTAACTCGATTCATTCCTCCAGATGCCGCCCGACCACGTGCCGGGCGGTTCTTTTTTCTGCGCATATTTTCGAGGCGCTATAGCCGCATCGCTATACTGGCGACAGGAGCAGCAAGGTGCATCTGGAACGGATTCTGAAGACAACGCGCGCGACGGTTGCCGAGCATAAGCGCAAGGTTCCGGTTGCGGAGCTTGAGCGGCAGGCTGCGCTGCATACGCCGCGCGGGTTTGCGAGGGCACTGCGGACGCGGGGGGCAACGGCACCGGCGATGATTGCGGAGCTGAAGAAGGCGTCTCCGTCAAAAGGCTTAATACGAGCAGATTTTGATGTGGCGGCGCTGGCGGATTCACTAAAGTGCGGCGGTGCTACAGCCTTGAGCGTGCTGACAGACGAGCCGTATTTTCAAGGCAGTCTCGAAAATCTGGAGATTGCCTCGACACACAGCGGGCTTTCCTGTCTGCGCAAAGACTTCGTCGTGGACGAGTACCAAATTGTGGAGGCGCGGGCACATCGAGCGGACGCGATCCTGCTGATTGCGACTGCGCTGACTGATGCAGAGCTGAAGCGGTTCACGGCTTTTGCTCACGCGATGGAACTGGATATTCTGTGCGAGGTGCATACGGACGAAGAGGTTGCACGAGTGCTCGATCTCGATTTGGGATGCGACGCGTATGGAGTGAACAATCGCAATCTGAGCACGTTTGATGTGAGTCTCGAGACAGGGCTGCGGCTGGTGGAGCGGCTGCCAGCAGGCGCAGTACGCGTGGCCGAGAGCGGTATTCATAAAGCGGAAGACATAGAACGGTTGCGGACGGCAGGGTTCGATGCGTTTCTGGTCGGTGAGTCGCTGATGCGGCAAGCCGATCCGGGATTGGCGCTACGGGTGCTGCTGGCTCCGTTTGCTGAGAAGGTTGCGCCATGTGGGTAAAGATCTGCGCGAACACCTCGTTAGAAGATGCGCTTGCGGCAGCTGAAGCGGGCGCGGATGCAGTGGGATTTGTGTTTGCGGAGAGCGTGCGGAGGGTAACTCCCGCGCAGGTTCGGGCGATAACTCCGCATCTGCCTGCGAGCGTTGAGAAGATCGGCGTCTTCGTCGATGCGCAGTTTGACGATCTGACGGCTGCGATCAAAGAGTGTGGACTAACGGGAGTGCAGCTGCATTCGGGTTGCGGAGTTGACGCAACGACGCGGCTGCGCGAGCGGTTTGCTGCGCTGCGTATTCTGCGGGTTATTCATTTTCAGAATGGTCTGGAACGGGAATTACGCGAGGCACAGGCGGACGAGGCGATCGATGCGGTGCTGGTGGACTCGCGCACGGCGAATTTGCTGGGCGGAACGGGACTGCGCTTTGATTGGCAGGCAGCGCGCGGGAGCTTTGCAGGATCGCAGCTGCGGATGGTGGTCGCAGGCGGGCTGAATCCTGCAAATGTGGGTGAAGCAATCGCAGCATTGCGGCCGTGGGGCGTGGACGTAGCGTCGGGGGTGGAGGCCAGTCCCGGAAAGAAGGATGCAGCAAAGATAAAGGCGTTTGCGGAGTCGGCCAGGATCGCGGCACGGAAACTGAAGCTGGATGCAGCGATTGAAGTTTAAAGAAATGATTTGCCGTTTTTGCTTTTCTCCGTTATCTTTGGAAGCAAGATGACGAATGCGTCGCGCCAGTTTTTTACCTTTACGTACCGCTATTGGCGCTCAATAGCGGCTCTGGCGGACGGTCCCGTGTACATCTGAAGGATTCAAAAGCAGCAAGACTTTCAGGGTTAAACGAACTTCCATAAGAGCCGCGATCGAAAGATCGGGGCTTTTTTAATGCCGGAAAGGTAAGCCGATGGCGAGCAGCACCGAAGTCAACAAAACGGCAACACTCTCTCAGAGCACAACAGGCGCGCAGCGTCCGGGGCGATTTGGCATTTACGGCGGACGTTATGTGCCGGAGACGCTGGTTGCGGCGCTGGATGAGCTAGAGCACGCGTATGCAGAAGCGCAGGGCGATCCAGCATTTCATGCGCGGCTGGATTCGCTGCTTAGCGATTATGCGGGAAGACCGACTCCGCTGTATTTTGCCGAGCGGCTGACAGAAGCACTCGGTGGCGCGAAGATTTACCTGAAACGCGAAGACCTGCTGCACACCGGTGCACACAAGATCAACAACTGTATCGGCCAGGGACTGCTGGCGCAGCGGATGGACAAGCACCGCATTATTGCCGAGACAGGCGCAGGGCAGCATGGCGTGGCCACCGCAACGGTATGCGCTCTGCTAGGCATGGAGTGCGTGGTCTATATGGGTGAAGAGGACATGCACCGGCAGGAGCTGAATGTTTATCGTATGCGGCTGCTGGGCGCGGAGGTGCGCGGGGTTAGTTCGGGATCGAAGACGCTGAAGGATGCTATCAATGAGGCAATGCGGGACTGGGTAACGAACGTGCGCACTACGCATTACCTGCTGGGCAGCGTGCTGGGGGCGCATCCGTATCCGGCGATGGTGCGGGATTTTCATCGTGTGATCGGCAAAGAGGCGCGGCAACAGATTCAAGAGAAGGAAGGACGATTGCCGACAGCGGTGATTGCGTGTGTGGGCGGAGGGTCGAATGCGATTGGCGCGTTCTACGAATTCATTCCGGACAAGAATGTGCGACTGATCGGCGTAGAAGCGGGTGGGCGCGGACCGAAACTGGGCGAACATGCGGCGCGATTCCAAGGCGGCGCGCCGGGAGTACTGCAAGGAACATATTCATACGTTCTGCAAGATGACGATGGGCAGATTGCACTGACGCATTCGGTTTCGGCCGGACTGGACTATGCATCGGTTGGGCCGGAGCATGCAGCACTGCATGATTCAGGGCGCGCAGAGTACGTAAGCGCGACAGATGAGGATGCTCTGGCTGCAACGGTGAAGCTGGCGAGGATGGAAGGGATTCTGCCTGCTCTTGAAAGTGCACACGCAGTTGCGGAGTGCATCCGCATGGCTCCGTCGCTCGCAGCGTATGAAATCTTGTTGGTCAATCTTTCCGGGCGCGGCGATAAAGACATGGGTATTCTTTCCCGCGAACTGAAACTGAAGGGAGCATAAGAGTGTCGATTCGTTTTGCCAATAAGCCGGGCCTGGTGGCCTACCTGACGGCTGGCGATCCTGACTTGAAAACGACGCACGCGATTGCCTTAGCAGCAATCGACGCGGGTGCAGATGTGATCGAGCTGGGCGTGCCGTTCAGCGATCCGGTGGCCGATGGACCGGTGATACAGCGTGCGAGCGAGCGGGCTCTTGCGCGGGGCACGAGGCTGGCCGATGTGCTGGAACTGGGTAAAGAGCTGCGAGCCGCACGTCCTGATGCCGGGCTGGTGATTTTCTCTTACTACAATCCGATTCTGCGCTTTGGGTTGGAAAAGTTTTGTTCTGCGGCTGCTGAGGCTGGCATGGATGGCGTGCTGGTGACCGACATGATTGTCGAAGAGGCGGATGAGTATCTCGCGTACCTAGCAAAACATCGTCTTGCGCCGATTTTCCTGGCGGCGCCGACGAGTCCAGATGCACGGCTGGAGAGGATTGCCGCTGCGTCGAAGGGATTTGTCTATGCCATTTCGCGCACAGGGATCACGGGAACACAGAAATCACTGGCGGCAGATGCGGAGTCTCTGGTAAAGCGCTTACGGCAGTATACGAATCTGCCGATTGCAGTTGGATTCGGGGTTTCCAATGCGGAACACTTCGCAACAGTAGGCGAGTTCGCGGATGCGGCCGTGGTTGGCAGCGCGATTGTAGCGCTGATTGAAAAATCCGAGTCTGCGGATGCGCCTAGTTCGATTGCGCGATTTATTCAGGGCCTGCGCGCACCAGCGATGCAGGCCCGTTAATGTCCGCGGCTCATACAAAGACTTACGCAGCGGGCGGTGCTTGAGAGGGCGGCGCTACGCATAAAGGGGAACCCATGGATATTGCAGACTGGCGAAAGAAAATTGATGAGATCGACCGGCAGATTGTAACGCTGCTGAGCGCGCGCGCCGAGGCGGCAAAGGAGATCGGCAAACTGAAACGTTCGACGGACTTGCCGATCTATGAGCCGAACCGCGAGCGCGTGATTCTGGAGAACGTGCGCTCAGCTAATAAGGGACCTCTCCCTGACATTGAGCTGACACACGTTTACGAACGCATTATCGACGTGATGCGCGCGCTCCAGAAGAATGAGCTGGCCTCGTCAGGCGGCGGAAAATAGTTAAGAGCGCGCAGCGGCGCGCAGGACAGGATAAGGGACACCATGATTGTTGCAATGCAGGAAAAGGCTACCGAAGAGCAGATACAGACCGTTGTTGAGCGCATGGTCGAGATCGGATTTAACGTTCACCGTACGACAGGCGCGGTGCAGACCATCCTCGCGGGGGTTGGGACACCAGCTCAGTTCGACCACAAAGACTTTGAACTGTTGCCGGGGGTTGCGGAAGCGGTACGCATCTCATCGCCGTACAAGCTGGCCGGGCACAGCTTCCGCCCGGAAGGCACGATCGTGCGCTTCCCGAACGGCGTGGAGGTTGGTGGTAATGAAGTTGTGGTGATGGCCGGCCCCTGTTCGGTAGAGAGCCGCGATCAGATTTTTGCCGCGGCCACACACGTCAAGGCCGCGGGAGCGAAATTTCTGCGAGGAGGCGCGTTCAAGCCCCGAAGTTCGCCGTACTCATTCCAAGGCATGGGACTTGAGGGGCTGAAGCTGCTGCGCGAAGTTGGCGATGCGACCGGACTGCTTGTTATCACCGAGGTGATGGATATCTCGCAGATCGGGCTGATGCTGCCATATATCGACTGCTTCCAGGTGGGAGCGCGCAATATGCAGAATTTCAATCTGCTGCGCGAACTGGGAACAGTACGCAAGCCGGTGCTATTAAAACGCGGTATTGCGGCGACAATCGAGGAGTTGCTGCTTTCAGCGGAATACATTTTGTCGGGCGGCAATTATGACGTGATCCTGTGCGAGCGCGGCATTCGCACCTATGAGACCTACACGCGCAACACGATGGATGTTTCAGCAATTCCAGTCGTGAAGCATCTTTCGCACCTTCCGATCGTGGGCGATCCCTCGCATGGCACGGGACGGCGTGACATGGTTTCAGCGATGGCGCGCGCGACTATAGCTGCCGGAGCAGACGGATTGTTGATTGAAGTGCACCCAAATCCTGAGAAGGCTGTGTCGGACGGCGCGCAGTCGCTATTCCCTGCTCAGTTTGCGAAGCTCATGGATGAACTGCGGATCATCGCTCCAGCGGTGGGACGCACGATTGCTCAGCCGGTTGCGGCTGCCGTAGCCGTCTAATGCCGATTGAGCGCATTGCGATTCTTGGCACAGGGCTTATCGGGGCCTCCGTCGGGCTTGCGCTGCGCTCGCATGGATTTGCAGGCAAGATTGCCGGTTGGGATCCGCATACAACGGAACTGACAATTGCGCTAGATCGCGGCGGGATTGATTCCACGGCAGGTGATCCTATTGCCGCAGCACGCGAGAGCGATGTTGCAGTGCTCTGCGGGCCGGTGTTTACGATAATGGACTGGCTCGACCGGCTGGCTCCGGTTTTGAAGCCGGGCCAGTTGGTGACTGACGTGGGCAGCGTAAAAAACGCCTTGGTTGAGCGCGCGCGAGGCCACTATAATCTAGCCGATTCCGCAGGATTTTTGCCGGGGCATCCGATGGCGGGCAAAGAGGTGAGCGGGGCGGCAAACGCCGACGCGGACCTTTTTGACGGCGCGGCATGGCTTTTCACGGAAACTGCGGAATCTCTTTCCATGCATCCGGCATCGCGCGCGATTGCGAATGAGTGGCGCGAGTGGACGCATCGATTCAACTGCCGGGTACTCGATCTCGACGCGAAACGGCACGATGTTCTTTGCGCCTGGGTGAGCCATCTGCCGCAATTTGTCTCAACCGCGCTGAGTGCGCTTTTGCAGGATGAGCTCTCGACAAAGGATGAAGTTCTTCCGATCGGAGGCCGCGCATTGCGCGAGATGACGCGTCTGGGCGCGAGTCCTTACTCGATGTGGCGCGATGTGGCGCATACAAACACAGAGGCAATCGCCGCTTCGCTGCTGGCGCTGGAGCAACGACTGACGCATCTGCGTGAAAATTTGAAGACCCCGGAGTTGCGCGAAGAGTTCGAGCGCGCAAATCAGTTCCGATTTGTACCGCCATCCGCTAAAAAGTAACTTGTATAGTTACACTTCACAGACTAAGCATGGGCGTGGCCAAGCCCAATGCCGATGACGTATGTGACGATGCCTTCAAGCGCGCCGACGGTAGTCATTTCGAATCCGCTGGCCCACCATGAGCGAACGGTGATGAGCGACTTGGCTGCTCCCACGGCGAAATGCGCGGCGAGCGAGACGACGGCGGAGACGATGATGGCCGCATATCCACCCAGAAAGAAAAAGGGAATGATGGGGATGAATGCGCCAACGGCAGTTGAGAGAGCAGCGGATACAGCCGAGGTCAATGGCTTACGCAGGCCGTCCTCAGAGGTACTGAGGCGTTCCGCAGCGAGGGCGCGGAGAAACTGCTCCTTGTCCTTTGCGATGTGGTCGACGAAGTGGTCAGCGTCGTCTTCCGGCAATCCCTTGACCTGGAAATAGAGCGAGAGCAGCTCGCGCGCTTCCGGAGCATTCATCTCGATTGCATCGCGCTCGCGGGCCAGTTCGGCTTCGTAGATTTCGCGTTCGCTTTTTGCTCCGAGATATGCGCCGGAGCCCATAGACAAGGCACTGGCGATCATGCCAGCGAGTCCGGCGAGAAGCACGTAATGGCTGTTACCGAGCGTTGCGCCGGAGACGCCTGAAACGATGCCGAAAATTGCTCCCAATCCGTCGTTGACTCCATAGATTGCGTCTCCGATCCAGCCAGCAGCCTGACGACCGGAGCCGTTGCGCTTGGCGAGCAGATCGTCCAGCAACGCTTTGGGATTGGCACGCCCTTCCGATACTGTATGGCGCGGATAACGATTCCGGATAAGGCTGCTGAGCTCGCGATAATGCTCGCGCTCCTCTTCGATGACCTGGCGCAGGATGGCGAGGCTGGGCTCGTCGTTCAGATCCTGAAGCTGTTTGCTATAGAGGGCGATGGCGCGGCTCTCGTCAATTTCGAGCCGGCGGAACGCCATGCGTTCACCGCCTATGCGGTTGGCGAGGTTGTCGGCGTCGCCAGCCGGCTTGCCGCGATATTTCGGCGGCGGTCCGCCGAGAGCCTGAATGCGCTGTGCCCAGAGAGCAGCGTGCTGTTCTTCCGCGTCTGCCATGTGGCGCAAAGTCTGGCTGCGGGCGGGATCGCCGTCGCGCTCGGCAAGTGCCCGATAGGTATGGAAGCCGATCATTTCGGCTTGCCAGTTGGCTTCGAGAGCACGCAGCAGCTTCCGCCGCTTTTTCGGGTCGAGACTTTCCGGCATCGGCAATCTAATCCCCGATCTGGTAGCTGAAGGTAAATCGTCCGATTTGTATCAAGGAGCGATCGGACGGCGGCCAGACTCGAAACGATTCTACCCGAGTAATGGAGGGATTCAGGCGGGCTTCAATAGAGCCGAGCGGACGTCCGGAAGCGGAATCATAAAATTTGACGCTCAATGCGTCGTCCTCATGCTCCCAGCCGATGAGATAAGAGCCAGGCGGAAGGCCGAAGTCGCCAATCTTCAACGGAACCTGGGTCACGAAGAAGTGCGAGTACTTGCCGTCTGCCGAATAGCCGGCGGTGATGAGGACGACTCCGGCGACGAACTTCCCCTTGCCATCGGTAATGCCGGAGGCGGTGCGCATTTCGGTTTCGATGCGTTCCTGGACGACAGGCGCGCGCGGGGGGATGATGGACTGGAGTTCCTGCTGAGTGGCGACACGCCACACTTCGTGCGATGCCTGCGCGTTCGCGACGAGACTGTAACCGATGAGGACTACTGCAATGGCGAAAATCTTACGCATTCTGCACTCCGAATTTTGCGGGCTATTCCAAATGCACAATGCCGCGTTGCAACGCGCTGGTCGCGGCCTGTGTGCGATCGCTTACTCCGAGCTTGCTCAGAATACTGTTGATGTGGGTTTTTACGGTGGCCTCTGAGATGTGGAGGTCGCTGGCGATTTCCTTGTTGCTGCGTCCGGCAACAATGCGCCGCAGCACCTCGAGCTCGCGTGCGGTAAGGGCAGGGCCACCCATGCGTCCAGCGAGCTTTTCTGCCACTGCGGGAGGGATCCGGGATTTGCCTGCGAAGACGGCGCGAATGGCGTCTGTAAGCTCGGCAGCGTCCATACCTTTCAACAGATAACCTTTTGCCCCGGCCTGGAGGGCGCGGTAGATATCTTCATCTCCGTCGAAGGTGGTGAGGACGATGATGCGGGCAGCGGGATTCTCCTCGCGTATTTTCGAGATGGCGTCAACGCCTCCCATCTTTGGAAGGCGCAAATCCATGAGGGTTACATCGGGCCTGCAGGTACGATGGGCCTGAATGGCCTCCTCGCCATCAGAGGCTTCACCGACAACAGCCAAGCCTTCAACCGTGTTTAATAAGGCGACGAGTCCCTTGCGGACAATGACGTGATCGTCGACGACGAGAATTCGAATCAGTTCTCTCATTACGTTTTACTCCCGGATGCGACTTCGACGTATACCTGCGTTCCCTCTCCGACTTTGCTTGTAACCGTAACGCTGCCGCCAACCTGCTGCGCGCGTTCTTTCATCCCTGTGATTCCGAAATGGCCATCGGCTACGGATGGTGCATCGCCAGCAAAACCGCGGCCATTGTCGGTGATCGTCATGGTGACGCGGCTGGGCTCGTAATCAAGGCGAATATCAACGCGCGTGGCTGCGGCGTGGCGGACAACGTTGGTGACAGCCTCCTGTGCGATGCGCAACAGCTCGTCTTCGGTCTGCGCCGGCAGCGGCCGGTAAGCTCCGTGAGCTTCCACCTGAGGCTTGATATCTGTAGATGCAGTGACGCGCTCGGCTGTCTGGATGAGGCGAGAGGCGAGGTCGCGATTTTCCGTGTTCTGCGAGCGCAGCTCCCATATGGCGCGGCGCGCATCATCAAGTCCCGTGCGGACGAGCTCCTGCGCCTGATCGAGATGCTGTCGCGCGATTTCGGTTGATTGCGAAAGCATGCGGCCGACGATCTGCAACTGCACGGAGACAGCGACAAAGCCCTGCGCCAGGGTGTCGTGAATCTCGCGGGCAATACGGTTGCGCTCGGCAAGCACGGCGTTGAAACGCGCCTCTACCTGGCGAAGACGCCACAGATAGATGCCGTAACCGAGCAGCGCGAGACTGATGGCGACCAAAAGATAAAACCAAATGGTCTGGTAGAAGTATGGACGCAGATCAAAGGCCACAGATGCATCAGACGCGCTCCGGATGCCGTCGTTATTAACGGCCATGACACGAAAGATGTAGTGACCAGGCGGCAAGTTTGTGTAATAGGCACTGCGCTGGGAGCCAGCATCGATCCAAGTGTGATCGAAGCCGTCGAGTTTATAGCGAAATTTGACCTTGTTTGGCGCGGAGAAACTGAGCGCGGTGTAGTCGAAGGCGAAGCGGCGGCGGCCTGCGGCGATTTTTATTGGAGCTGAGACCGCGCTGTGAAAAACAGATTCAGGCACGGGCTTGTCGTCGACGCTGAATTGTTCGATCGCCATGAGCGGCGGCACGCGATTGAGGTCAAGATGCGCGGGATCGACCGCGGAGACTCCCTTGAGGGTTGCGAACCATAGAGTTCCGTCCTGCATGTGCCAAGCAGCCGGGTGACCACCGCTGGAAGCTTCGCTGATTTTCATCCCGTCATCGATACCGTAGACGGAGACGAGGACATGCGGAATTACGCCGTCTGCGTATTGGTTGAGCGCGCTGCGATCGACGCGATAGATGCCGGTATTCGAGCTGAACCAAAGGTAGCCGTTGTCGTCGTCAAGGATGCTGTAGATGTTTGCCGGCAGTGGAGCCCCATCGGGACGGATGGCCTTGAAGACCCCGTTGCGCCAGCGGTTGAGGCCGCCGCCGTCGGTACCGATCCAAAGCGTGCCGTCGGGATCCTGATGCAGCGCGGTGATGATGTGATTCGACAAGCCGTCGCGCTGAGAATAGTTGTGAAAGCGGCCATTACTCCAATGCGTGAGGCCGCCGAGCGTACTGATCCACATGGAACCGTCAGGCGCCTGCAGCATTGCACCAACCAGATCGCTTCCAAGGCCGTCGAGCGCTGTCCATGTGGTAAATTTGCCGTTCTTGAGCTGCGAGAGGCCACGGCGGGTGCCGATCCAAAGCGCGCCGCTAGCGTCGAAATACAGCGAGCGAACAAAGTCATCAGCGAGCCCGTCGGCAGAGGTAAAAATAATAACCTTGCCATTGTGCAACTGGTCGAGACCGTCAGGTGTCCCAACCCAGAGGTCCCCATCGGGCGCACTGGCGATGGACAGTACGATGTTGCTGGAAAGGCCGCTGGCGATTGTAAGCGCGGAAAAGCCGCCTTTGGCGACTGCATCAGGGTTGGCCTTGTAGAGCCCACCGCCGCTGGTACCGAGCCAAATGGTTCCTGCCTTGTCCTGCGTGACGGCGAGGATGTGATCGTCGGAGATACCGTCCTGCGCGGTAAATGTGATGAATTTGCGGTCGCGCAGAATGTCGACGCCGCCGGATTCAGTGCCGAGCCAGAGATTGCCCTCGCGATCTTCGGCAATCGACAGAATCGTGTTGCTGGAGAAGCCTTCGCGCGGAGTAAAGGCCTCGATTTTACCGTTCACCAAGCGCGCGATGCCCGCAGACGTACCGATCCAAAGCGCACCTTCGCGGTCGCAGAAGAGCAGGTTAATATGGGCGGAAGGCAAGCCGTCGGATTCCGAGTAGGCTTGCAGCGGCTGATTGGGATGTGCAGCATCGTAGTAGCGGAGGCCAGTGTCGGTGCCGATCCAGATATTACCCTGAGGTGTTTCGGCCAAGGCGTGAACGCCTGTATTTGCGAGCGGGGCGAGGTCATCGCAGCCGGACAGACTGCATATTTCAACCCCGTTCTGCGTGCCGGCCCATACACGACCGCGGCGGTCGAGAGTGACAGCCTGAATCGGCACGTCGCGCCCAATGAGCGTGAAATATGTGGGATTTCCCGGTGCGGCATGAAAGAGACCTTCGGTTGTCGAGAGCCATAACGAATTGTCCATCGGTTCGAGCATCCGAGCGGTTTCGTCGAGCGGAGGAATGCCGGGAACACTGACAAAACGAGAACCTTCCAGGCGCGACAGGCCAGAAGAGGTGGCGATCCAGATCCGGTGTTCGCGATCCTGAAAGATTGACCACACGGCGCTTACGGCTGTCTCGGGGTATGTGCGGAAGGTTCCGTTGCGGTAACTGGTGACACCATTTGCGGTGCCGATCCAGAGCGCACCAGAGTTGTCTTCGATGAGCGAGTAAATCAGATCGCTGGCAAGCTGCGGCGTGTTCTTACGTGTGAACACAGTAAACTTGATGGAGTCGAAGCGAACGAGCCCGTCTTCTGTCGCAAGCCAAATATATCCATTACTGGTCTGGACGACTGCGCGAACGGTGTTCTGCGGAAGACCGCTGTCCGTCTGCCAAGACTGGTAGCCGTAGTGACGTAGATTCTCGTGTGGGTCGAGGCTCCATGCCGCAACTGTACAGAACAGCAGAGCGGCGAGAGCGGCATAGCGGAGGTTTCGCATTCCTGCCTGAATGGTACACACCCGGATGCCGAGAAAAATATCCATCGATCGATGGAGGTCCAACGGAGCTAAGAACCTTTTCTGCCGGGGACGCGTGGCTTGACCCAAACCTTCTCAGCCGCAGGCGCACCGATAGTTGCGGATCCGGATGGCGTTTCGATTGCCAAGGTCTGATCGTAGTTCTTTTTGAGAATGCGAACTGCACCGCCTGGGGCAATACCGTTCTCGTGCAGGAAGCGCAGCAGCCTGGGGTCGCGCTCGTAGAGGCTGGCGACGGTGTAGTCAATTTTCTCCTCGCCTTCAGCCAACGTGTGCAGTCCGCGTTTAGAGCGCTTTGCGGGGCTCTCGGGTAAAACCGCGTTGCCGTGCGGGCAGGTTCCTTGCTCGCCAAGCTTTTCAAGAAGGCGCGCCTCAAAGGCAGGAGAAACAGCGTGCTCGAGCCGCTCGGCCTCGTTGTGAACCTCGTACCACGGCATCCCGAACATCTCCGAGAGCATACGCTCGATCAGGTGATGCCGCAGTGCGGTACGATAGGCGGTCTGGCGGCCCTGCGGCGTAAGACGCACGACGCCGTCCGGCTTCACATCGACATAGCCGTCGCGCTTGAGACGGCGAATGGCCATGGAAACCGCAGGGGGCGAAACACCGAGCCAGTGGGCAAGTGTGGCAGAAATGACAGTCTGGCCCTCACTTTCAGCCTCGAGCACGGCCTTCAGGTAGTCCTCTTTCGAAACACTGATGCCTGTCTTCACAACCTCTTCAGCATCGCCTTTGTGTTTGAAGTTGTAAAGCGTGTTTCCTATGACTTTATGGAATGCTAAGAGCCTTGGGATGGGGGCTCTGGTCCTGCTCCCTTTTCATGGCGCTGACCTTGGTAAACTCGGCTTTAGCCTCCTCAGTCCGGCCCATGGATTGATAAAGGCGTGCAAGGCGCCAGTGCGAATCAACATCTTCCGGCTCGAGCGCAATGGCTTTCTGAAATGCGCGAATGGCATCCTCGTTATGACTGGAGCTAGCGTAGATGATTCCGAGATCGAGGTACGGCAGCGCAAAAGATGGATCAACAACGGCGGCCTGCTTTAACTGCGCCTCGGCACCTGCATAATCGTTCTGATGGAGCATTGAGTCACCGAGATAGGCACGTGCCTGGCCGTGCTGGGGATTATTAACCAGCTCAGCCTGGAATTCTTTCGCGGCGTCGGCATACTGCCTTTGGGTCCAGAGCAGGTAGCCGAGACCGAAGTGAACATTCGGCTCATTCGGGTTGGCACGCTCAGCGGCGCGGAACTGCTCGATGGCTCCATTGGTGTTGCCCATGCCGTCCATTGCCTCGCCTGCGAGCATGTCGGCCTCGGCGGATTCAGCGTTGAGCGCGAGAATTTGCTGGTACACATCGAGGACGCATGCAAATTGCTTTGCCCAGAGGCAGCTATGCACCAGGGTGAGCCGAAGAGGCAGGTTCTGCGGGTCTTTTTCGGCGGCTTGCTTCAGATAAGGGACGGCTTTGGCGTAGCTATGCATTCCGTAATACGACATGCCGAGCAGGATTGTGAGGCGCTGATTGCCGGGATCTTTTTGCAGTGCGGATTTAAAGGACAGAGCCGCCTCGCGAAATTGGCTGGTCTTGAATAGGGCGAGTCCGAGGTCGAGTTGAAGATCGGGAAATGCTGGCTCGATGGCGAGAGCTTTCCGATAGTAAACAATGGCCGAGTCGTAGCGATCCTGGCGGGCTTCGAGCAGGCCGATATGCGCGAGCGCCTCGGCGTCGCGCGGGTGAGCTTGAACGATCTCACGCCAAGCCTGCTCGGCTTCTACCTCTTGACCCTGCTGCTCAAACGCAAGAGCCTGGGAGCGCGCGTTGGACTGCGCCAACGCGAAATTCTGAGAGCCATGGGTCGAACATGCGAGGCACAAGAGCAGTATCCCAAGAAGCAACTTCACTTATGACTCCATGCAGGTCTTTTGTCCACGGTACGCTGCCAGCCAAGCTGGTGGCAACCTGAGGTACTGGACAAAGAAAAAGGGGCCTGCGGAACAGGCCCCTGATTGCGAAAGAAATGATGTCTGGCTAGAAGAGGAACTTGCCTCCAAACTGCCAGGTTCTCGGATCATAGGTGGAAGTCACCTCTCCAAAGTTTGTATCGCTGGATCCAGTATCGATGTTGTTCCATTCGGTGTGATTGAAGGTGTTGTAGGACTCAGCGCGAAGCTGGATCCGTGGGCCACTTTCATGCGACGTCAATGCGAATTCCTTGAAGAGGCTGAGGTTCCAGTTGAAGAGTCCCGGGCCTACAACAGCGTCTTTGCGGGCGGTGCCGAAGCCCTCGTTGGTGCCTCCGTTCCAAGGAGCCACGGGATCAGCGAAAGATGCGGTGCTGAACCACGCGGCCTGCGTTTTAGGATAGCTGACACCGCTGACCAGGTTAGGACGGTTGGTCGTACCACCACCCAAACCGAGGGTATCCGGGCCGTTGTACGTGACGTTGACCGGGTTTCCACTTTGTGCCACGGTGATGCCGGAGATCTGCCACCCGCCGAGCGCTGTCCGAGCAATTGCGTTGCTGGAGTGGAGGAAGAAAGGAAGGTTGTAAATGTAGTTCGCGCTGAAGACATTCCGTCGATCGATGGTACCCGAACCGCGATCGTACTCGATGTTGAACGGATCGGAGATCTGGCCCCCGGAACCCTGCTGATTGGTGGAGGTAAGATCACCGCTTTGGATGTCAATTTCGTGCGACCAGGTGTAGCCGAACTGAAGAGTCAGTCCGTGCTTGTTGTCCATGCGGAGGGCCGCCTGGAGGGAGTGGTAGCTGCTGTTGGTTGCGTTTTCTATCTGGGTGATGCCGCCGAATCCCGGAAAGGTCCTGTAGAGATTTGAGTTTTTCCCGCCGGCAACTGCTTCCCTGTCCGTAACGTCACTGAGGGGCAGCGTGTTAATGGCACGCTCATCGTTCTGGTGCCAGGCTGTCATACCGACATACTGGACTGTGGCGATGGTGGACGGTGCAACCTCCCGCTGCACACCCAAACTGAACTGGGCGGTGCCCGGGTTGGGATAGCTATAAGCAAGATTGGTGAAGTTGCTTGGGAAGAACGGAGCGGAAGCGGTCAGCCCCGTCTGATTGCTGGTATTGGGATTGGAGAAGTACACAGCACTGACGGAAGGCTGATATGCGTATGGGGGGTTTGTGTCCGTACCGTAGATATCGTTGCCCTGGACGCGCTCGAAGAACATTCCGAAGCCGCCGCGAAGAATGGTCTTACCGTCTCCCAAGAGGTCATCGGCGAAGCCCACGCGCGGCTGAACTGTTCCATAGGTGTTTTTCACAAGGCCCCTTGGGAACCCGTTCGCACCAGCAAGCTGGACGCCGTTCAGATAGAACGGAACAGGCGCGCCGGCCGGCTGGCTGAAGCCGGGACCTGTGGGATCCAGCTGTCCGGAGGCGTTCGGAACCTGAGCGTCGGCAGCGTTGAAGTCACCCGGAATAAAGTTGGAAGTCCGGTTGTTTTTCTCATAGACATGCGGCAGTGCATCGTAACGTACACCCAGGTTGAGGGTAAGACGTGGAAGCACATGCCAATTGTCGTTGACGTAGAAGGAGTAGGTGTTATTCACCCAGTGGTCGGTGGCCAGGTTCTGAAGCTGCTGATAACTGCTGGCGAATCCCAGCAGGAAGTTGCCATAGGCGTCTCCCGAGTATGACGAGTTGCTGAAGGTGTAGTCACCCTGCGTATCCGCCTGCTGCTGCTGGTTCTTGTCGTTGCGCATATAACCGAAGCCGAACTTAAAGGCGTGCAGCCCTTTGGTCCAGGACAGGTCGTCGCGAATCTGATAGTTGAGGTAAGAGTTGTGCCAAGGCCAATAATTGATCGTCCAGTTGGTGTTTGGCGCGCCCTGGAAGTCTACTGACGGCATGCGGTTCAAGGCATTATTACCGCTGAAAATGCCGACTGCGCTCCAGCCGGAGGGTTGAGCATAGATGCCGGCGGGCGTGATATCAATGGTGTTTCCATTCACATAGAGGCCAGTTTCATTCAGCAAGGTTGGAGAAAGAGTCTGGGTCAGCTTGATGACCGAGCCCCACGACGGATTAGCGAATACGTCGCCCGTTGTGACGTAGCTGTTATTGCTCCACATGTCCGGATAGATGGTCTGGGACATTTGATCGTGAACCCAGTGACCCATCAGCGTGTACTTGTCGTTGAAGTGGTGGTCGATACGAACCACATCCTCACGGACATAGGTAGGCTGTTTCGGCGATGCAATATATTGGGTGCCATTGGCAGTGTTGGGATGAGGAATAGCTCCGGTTCCCATGAACAGCACCGCATTGGGATCCATCAGATTAGCCGGGATGGTATAGACGCCGGCTGAAGACTGTTTGAACGGCTGCCCAGCGACCAGTCCATCCTGGTTGTAAAGCGCGAGCTTTGCGGGATCCGAGGTATTCGGAACGATGAGCGCTGATCCGCTTAACGGAGCGTATTGCAGGGCTTGGCCAGCGGTCGGGAAATATGCCGACGGGATCGTATTCGTGACGGATGCATTGGCTCCCTGAATGAACTTGCGCCATTCTTCGTTCACGAAGAAGAAGGTCTTACTCCGGCTGTCGTTATAAACATGGGGAATCCAGACCGGTCCGCCGATGTTTCCGCCGAAGATGTTCAGGCGAAGTTCGGGGCTGGGTAAATTTTCTTGCTTGTAGAAGTAATAGCCGGAATCGAATGCGTCATTGCGATTGAACTCCCAGACGCCGCCGTGAAAATTGCGGCTGCCGGACTTGAGAACCATCAACACGGTGCCGCCTGAGGCGATTCCGTAATCGGGCTGATAGTTACTTGCGAGCACCTGGAACTCTGCCAGCGCATCAGGGCTGATGGCAACGTCGAGTTTGCCGCCACTGCCGCGGTCGTAGACCTCGCCGCCGTCAATCATCCAGTTGTTATGGTCATAGCGCATGCCGTTGAAGTTGATCT
>JASHRS010000157.1 GCA_030037215.1 Silvibacterium sp.
GCAGAACAAGCTGCTGAAAGGCAGCGTGGACGAGCGCAGAATGCTGCTGTCGGCTCTGCCGAGGGTGACGCTGATGATGTACGAGATCAGCAGTCCCGGAGACAGCACAGAAGATAAGGTAGCGAAGGTGCAGAGCGAAAGCAGGAAGTATCTGGAGATGGCGTACGACGGGCTGCATGGCGAGAATCTGGCACGGATGGCGATCGGGCTGCGGACTCCGGATTATGGGACGTGGACGCCGACGATGCTGAAGGAGCTGGACACAGCGAATCGCGAGAATGCGCACTATCTGGGATGGGCATGGCACGATTATGCCGATGCCCAGCAGGCAGTTCATTGATGCAGTGCGATGTGATCAGACAAGGAACATTTCCATAAAGACGTTGGCGCGGGCGTAGGGCGAGGGTGCGAGGCGCGCAGGATCGATGCGCTTGAAGCCTAGCGATTCGTAAAGATGGATGGCGGGCCCGAGGGTGTGGTTGGTTTCGATATAGAGACGCGTCGCACCGGCGCTGCGGGCAGTGTCGATGGCGGCGCTGAGAAGCATGCGTCCGATGCCCGCGCCCCGATATAACGGAGTGACAGTCATCTTGGCGACTTCGAATTCCCTGTCGGCGATGCGGATGAGGGCGACACAGCCGACGTGTTCGTTTCCTGCGACAGCGAATAGGATTTTGCCGCCGGGGTCGAGGATGGAGAACTGCGGATGGTTGAGCACGTGCTCATCCTCGGGCTCGATTTTGAAGTAGTGTGCGATCCATGCCTCGTTGAGGCGGCGGAATGCGGCTTCATCGCTGGGCTGGAAGTGGCGGATAGTGATGTTGGACTGCTGGGTCTGACTGCCAGACATATGCGTTTGATGAATCTCCTGCTTATTTGAGGAGTTTAGTTCTTAAAGGATTCGGCACGTCCGACCTAAACAGTTGCTGCATCTCCGAGGGTCTTTGCTCATCTTATTGTTGGGGCTGATTGAATGACTTCCCTTTCAAGGCTTGAGCGGACGCCGTTGTCGGTGCTGGATCTGGCGCATGTGCGGCAGGACGGCACGACGGCGGAGGCTTTCAGAAACACAATTGATCTGGTGCAGCATGTGGAGCGCTGGGGGTACAAACGTTTCTGGCTGGCGGAGCACCATAACATTTCGGGCGTGGCGTCGGCGGCGACCTCGGTGCTGATCAGTTATGTCGCCGATCACACGAAGACGATTCGCGTGGGTTCGGGCGGGATCATGCTGCCGAATCATGCTCCGCTGGTGATTGCGGAACAATTCGGGACATTAGAGGCTCTGTATCCGGGGCGGATTGACCTAGGACTGGGGCGCGCTCCGGGCGGGGACCAGGCGGCGGCTCGGGCGCTGCGACGGGATTTACGCGCGGGCGAGGATTTTCCGGCGCTGGTGGAGGAATTGCGCAGATATTTAGGGCCGAAGCGGCCGGGCGCGATGGTTACGGCGTATCCGGGCGTCGGGTCGAATGTGCCGATATGGCTGCTCGGGTCGAGTTTGTTCAGCGCGGCGCTGGCGGCGGAGATGGGACTTCCGTTTGCGTTTGCGTCGCACTTTGCGCCAGAGCAGCTGCTGGCGGCGCTGGATCTGTATCGCAGGAGTTTTCGACCGTCGGAGACGCTGGATCGGCCGTATGCGATGGCTGGGGTTCCGGTGATTGCGGCGGAGACGGATGAGGAGGCGTGGCGACTGGCGACAACTCCACAGCAGATGTTTTTGAATTTAATCCGGAACCGGCCGGGACCGATGCCACCTCCGGTGGATGGGCCGGAGAAGCTGGACTGGAATGAGTTTGAGCGCGCGGCGGTGGAGTCGAGATTCGGGGCGGCGGCGGTGGGCAGCCGCGAGCGCGTGCGTGAGAGGCTGGAGCTGTTTCTGGCCGAGACGCGCGTGGATGAGCTGATGGTGGTGACGGCGGTGTATGACTATGCGGCGCGGCTGCGGTCGTATGAGATGGTCGCGGAGATGGCACATCACCCCACGGACGAAAACCTGTCCGTAGGGACCCCGAGCACGCGCGAGAGCTCCGAGGCTGCACAGGTCTGATCGAAGCGGGTTGAGAAAACCATCCCTCAACTGCTAAAGCCGCATCCATTTCAAGCTCTTCACGATATGGCTAAAGCCGTGCCCCTTTCCAAACGTGGTTCACTGCCGCAGCCTTAAATTTGTGTGAAATTAGTGTTTTCCGTTTAAGAACTGAGTTAAGGAAATTCCACATTCTGGCGGTGGTCAAGGGATTGCCTGCGGGTATATGGTAATGAGTCGCCATGCGTTCCGGGCACTGTGAGCGAAGCGCGTGCGATGAACGTCAAAGTCTACTGGAGTACTGAATTATGGCCACACTGCTACATCCCGAAGTTGCTTCGGAAAAGGATTTTCTCCCGCTGAACGGCACGGATTATGTCGAGTTTTATGTGGGCAATGCGCGACAGGCGTCTTATTTTTACCGGCTTGCGTTTGGAATGAGCCTGGTGGCCTATGCGGGGCCGGAGACGGGCGTAAGGGACCGCGCGTCGTATGTGCTGCAGCAGGATAAGGTGCGATTTGTGCTGACGACCCCGCTGCGTCCAGATGGAGAGATTGCGCACCATGTTCACCGCCACGGCGACGGCGTGCATGACGTGGCGCTGTGGGTGGATGATGCGGCGCTGTCGTGGAAGGAAACGACGAAGCGCGGAGCGCGGAGCGTGCAGGAGCCCTATGAGCTAAAGGACGAACATGGGGTGGTGAAGCTGGCATCGATTGCGGCCTATGGCGATACGATTCACACGTTCGTGGAGCGGATGAATTACAAAGGACCGTTTCTGCCGGGGTATCGCGCGGAGCATCATGACAAGCTGGCGCGGCCGGCGGGGCTGAAGTATATCGACCACATGGTGGGCAATGTGGGATGGAACGAGATGAACCGCTGGGTGGATTTTTACTCGCATGTGATGGGCTTCTCTCTCTACCAGCACTTCGATGACAAAGACATTTCGACGGAGTACTC
>JASHRS010000158.1 GCA_030037215.1 Silvibacterium sp.
ACACCGGAGCCGGATAACCGACTACCGGGCCAATGCCGATACCGACCGCGACCTGGGCATGCGCGGCAGTTGGAACAAACGCCAAGGCCGCTGCAAGCAATGTTGCCAAACCAATGGAGCGCAGAATGCGCATGATCTTAATCCTCCCCGCCGTCTGCCGGTAATCTGCCGGGAGCGGCGAGACCTGTTGAAAGCTCCCATTTCCGGGAGTCTTCAGGCCTGCCTTTATAAACATAAGATGCCCGGAAAAGTTGCGAGATCCGGAGGGGAAATCCCGGTCTTCAGGACCCTCAAAATACCTTCAGAATCAGGATACTCCAGGCGCAGGAATGCCGGAAGCCTGCTACGGGGCTATCTCATCTAAACGGCATACCTTTATCGAATTTGGAGGATTCATGGAGTCACGGTTCAACTTCTTTACTGCCGCACCGGATGCCTACAGAGCCATGCGCGGACTTGAACAGTACCTACACGATTGTGGGCTGGAAGAGAATCTGCTTCACCTGGTGAAGCTGCGTGCGTCGCAGATCAACGGGTGCGCCTATTGCCTCGACATGCACTCGAAGGACCTGCGAGCCATCGGCGAGAGCGAGCAGCGGCTCTATACTCTGGACGCGTGGCGGGAGTGCCCATGGTACACAGACCGCGAGCGGGCTGCGCTGGCGTGGACGGAGGCCCTAACGCTAATCACCAATGGCCACGTTCCCGACAGCGTATATCAGCAGGTGCGGCCGCATTTCACCGATAAGGAACTCTCCGACTTAACGCTCGCAATCACCACCATCAACGCGTGGAACCGCATCTGTGTCTCCTCTCGCGTCGAGCCTGGAACCTACCAGCCGGCAAAGAGAGCGAAGTAGCTCATTTCCCGACCGAGCCGAGAAGCCAGTCCAGGTAAGGCTGGCTTCCTGACACAACATCCAGTACGAGAAACTCAGGTACCTCATACGAATGCAGTTCGCGCACGGCTGCTTCGAGGGCTGAGAGCTGCTCTGCGGTTGTTTTTATCACCAGCAAGACCTCTGCGGCTTCCTCGACCGCATCATGCCAGCGATAGATGGAATGAAGATTCGGAATGAGGTTTACACAGGCCGCCAGACGGCGCTCGACCAAAGCCCGCGCCAGCTTGCGGGCCTCGTCAGCAGTGCCGGCAGTTGTAAGCACAATCCGGGCTGGGGCAGCTTCGCGGGGCATGTTTTTCTCCGTTTAAGATGATCTATGAAATTTGAGCAGGCAGCATCATAAATCCTGGAACAAAGCTGAAAGTCATTCCAGGAAAACGAAGGAGACGCATGGCGGTAGAGATCAAATTTGGCACATCCGGATGGCGTGCAATTGTGGCTGAGGAGTTCACGATGACGAACGTTCGCCGCGCCGTCACCGGCATCGCAAAGTATGTGGTCTCGCAGCCGGGCGAACACGCGGTTCTTGTCGGCCGCGATCCGCGCTTTATGGGCGAGATGTTCGTCGCTGAGGCCGCAAAGGTGCTTGCTGCGCACGGCGTCACGCCCGTTGTAATTCCCGACGCCGCGCCCACTCCTGCTATCTCCTACGCGGTCAGGCAACGCAAGGCCGCAGGCGCAATCAACTTTACCGCTTCGCACAACCCTCCTGAGTACAACGGGATCAAATTCTCCACGCCCGACGGTGCGCCCGCGCTGCCGGAAGTGACGAAGCAGATTGAAGCGGCCATCCACGAACTTGGGGAGGGCGTTGTGGCTCCTGCTCCGGAGCCGAAAAAAAAGTTTGCCGAGATCGATGTCAAGCCGGACTACCTGAAGCGGCTGGGTGAGCTGGTGAATTTTCCAGCGATCAAAAAGGCTGGCATCAAGGTTGTTTTTGACCCCTTCTGGGGTGCAGCACGCGGTTACAGCTGCCACATTTTGCGCGAGCACGGTGTAGAGACGGCTACAGTTCACGACTATCGTGACGTGCTGTTCGGCGGTCATGCGCCAGAGCCGGACGATCATCTGCTGGGTGCTTGCAAGGCAAAGATGAAGGAAACCGGAGCCGCAGTGGGCATTGCTACCGACGGCGACGCTGACCGCTTCGGCATTGTCGACGGTGACGGCACGTTTATCCAGCCGAACTACATCATTGCGCTTCTCTTCGATTACCTGGTCGAAACACGCGGCTGGCGCAACGGGGTTGCCAAATCAGTTGCAACCACCAACATGATCAACGCGCTTGCCGAGCTGCATAAGATTCCGTTGTATGAAACGCCGGTAGGATTCAAATACATCGGTGAGCTGATTAACGAGGACAAGATCGCTATCGGCGGCGAAGAGAGCGCTGGGCTGACGATTCGCGGCCACGTTCCGGAGAAGGACGGAGTGATTGCCGGGCTTCTGGTTACGGAAATGGTCGCCGTACGCGGCAAGAGCCTCGGCGAGCAACTGAAAGAGCTGTTTGCCAAGGTCGGGGAATTCTATCCGGTCCGCGAGAACTTCCGGCTTACGCCTGAGGTGAAGGAAAAGTTCGTCGAGAAGGTGAAGACCGATCCGGCAATGCTAGGCCCGCACAAGGTTACGCAGATTGTTCGAACCGATGGTCTCAAGCTCATCCTCGATGATGGATCGTGGGTGTGCTATCGCCTGAGCGGGACTGAGCCGGTGGTTCGTGTCTACTCCGAGGCGCGCAAGCGCAGCAAAATAGAGGCTCTGAGCACGGCTGCCAAGAACTGGGTGCTGGAGTAGGTTCCCTCTGCGAAGGTTTTTGCGAACTGGCTGTGCAATCGTAAGCTCGTTGCATCGATGATAAGTATCTGGGGGAGTGTCAGTGAACACGGTGGAGGCAGGTCAGCCAAAACAGAAAGCCATGCGGCGCATCGGCACAGCTCTGTACCGCGTGCGGCGGCGCATTGCTACCGGATTTGCGGTGGTGTTCGCGGTTTTCCTGGCATACCACGTCGTTTTTGGCCGCAACGGTGTGAATAACTACGAGCAGAAACGCGCTCAGGACCGGGAACTGCACCAGCAGATCGAGTCGCTGCAGCAGGAAAACAGTCAATTGAAGGACCATGTGGCGAGACTGAAGAGCGATCCGGATGCCATTGAATACGAAGCACGCGAAAAGCTGCATTACGCGCGGCCCGGCGAAGTGATCTACACGCTCAGCCAGCCGCAGCCTACGCCCCAGTCTTCGAACGACCAGCCGCAGGATACGCCTGCAAAATAATTCGCCCCTGCTTGCACCGCGACCCCTTCAGCAAGACTGCGTTACCATCGGAAACATGGATCCTGCTGCGAAGGCCTCTCTGCTTACTTCAAAAATTCAGGAATTGGGAAGCGTTCTGGTGGCTTACTCCGGCGGAACGGATTCGGCTTATCTCGCGTACGCGGCTCATCAGACGCTTGGTGACAG
>JASHRS010000159.1 GCA_030037215.1 Silvibacterium sp.
AGCAGTAAAGAGCTGCTTGGCGTAGCTGAGCAGGGAGACCGCTCCGCCGGTATGCGACGCAAAGTAATTGATGATCCAGTTGTCAGCCGAAACCAGCGAGACTCCGAGCATGAGCGGAATCGACATTCGCACCCATTCGTGCAGCCCCGGATTTGACCAGTCGAGAATGGGCCGGTAGCGCATTCCCGCGTGATGCGCCCAGACAGCATTCAGCAGGAACGGCCCCAGAAAAGCTCCCGCAACTGCTCCGAAGGCGAGCGAGGAGACGCCGTAATAGTGGTACAGCAACACGCCGCCGAAGATGATTCCGCAGTTGTAAATCAGCGGAGTGACGGCCTGCACAGCGAACTGCTTGCGCGCGAGCAGCACAGCGGCAAAAACGCCTCCGGCCAGAAAGAAGAGCTGCGCAGGAAACAGAATTCTGGTCAGGTGAACACACAGCGCCGCCTTCGCCGGGTCGCTCTCAAATCCGCGCAGCAGCAGCCGCACCAGAACGGGCGCGGCAAACTCCGCCAGCACAATTGCCGTTCCCAGCACCAGCACCATGGTCGTCAAAATCACCGACATGGCGCGCTCGCCCTCGGCATCGCGGCCCTGGTCGTGGTAGCGCGTGAGCATGGTGACAAAGGTGATGGACGCGGCTCCGCCGATCAGAAAATACGAAAGCATGTCGGGGAGCTGGAAGGCTGCGTTAAAAGCGTCGGCTGCCGCGGAACGTCCCAGAAGATAGGCGATGTACTTGGTCTTGACCAGGCCGATGACGCGCGAAGCCATCACCGATGTCATGAGCAGAAGAGTTGCCGTAAAAGCTGTGTGGCTGTGCGAAGGCCGAAGCACCGCAAGCGCGCGCCGCCATCGCGGAATGGTGGAAGAAGACGCCATGAAATTGACTTGATTGTACCGGGGGTCTGGTCGTTCAGGCACCGGCTTCACACGGCTGCGTGTGATGAAAAAGATTCATCTGTAATTCAACCCTGCGCATGACAAACCCTGGGCTAGAATTGGAGATTCCCCCATCTTCTGTTCCAGTTCTGTTCTAGGAGAGGCGCGTTGAACCCCAAAATTTGTTCCGCATCCTGCGCAGCAGCGCTCGCTGTTCTTTGCCTGTCAACCGCATTGCATGCCCAGCAGAGCACGGTGCGCGGTCGCGACGGCATCACCCTGCCGCCTCCACCAGTCGCGACCGTGAATCCGGTCACCGACGATTACTTCGGCACAAAGATCGTCGACAACTACCGCTGGCTCGAAGACGCGAAAAGTCCCGAGACGCGCGCCTGGATCGACGAAGAGAACAAATATACGCAGCAGTACCTGTCGCAGGTCAAAATGCTGCCCGAAATTCGCCAGGGCCTCACTGCGCTCGAGCGCATCGATGTCTATTCGATGCCCATTCTGCGCGGCGGCAAATACTTCTTCGAGAAACGTCTGGCTGACGAAAATCAGGCGTCGATCTACGTCCGTGACGGCTGGACGGGCTCCGACGAGCGCCTCATCGACGCAACTAAGCTCAGCGCCGATCAAAACACCTCCGTCAATATCTGGGATCTCTCCGACGACGGCAGTCTGCTTGTCTACGGAGTGAAGCAGGGCGGCGCCGATGAGAACGCAATCCATTTCCTGCGCGTGAACGATCGCACTGAGCTGCCCGATGTTTTGCCCTCGGCGCGCTACTTCGGAGCCAGCCTGAGCCCCGATAACGATGGCGTGTATTATGCGCGCTTCACGCATGAAGGCACGACGGTGTGGTTCCACAAATTCGGCACACCCGTCTCAGCCGACACCAAAATCTTCGGCGGCGAATACAAAGGAGAAAAGCTCGGCGAACTGGCGCTGGTCATTGCCTACGTCACCGACAATCATCATTTCCTCATCATCAACATCGCCCATGGTGTGCCGGCCACGCGTGACGACATTCTGGTGAAGGACCTCCGTAAGCCCGACAGCCCCATCGTTCCTCTGGTTTACGGAGTCGAGGCACACACCAGCGTCATCGACGCCGGCGATCGCTTCTTTTTGAAGACTGACTACAAGGCTCCCAACGGCCGCATCGTCGAGGCCACGCCCGGAGACCAGCCAACGGACTGGAAGACCGTCATCCCTGAAGGCAGCGACGTCATCGACAGCGACAGCATCGTTGGCAACCGCCTCTTTGTCTCGCGCCTGCACGATGTAAAAACCGAAACCACTATCTACTCCCTCGACGGCAAAAAGACCGGCGTGCTCACCTATCCTGCCATCGGCTCGGGATCAGTCGTCTATGGACGCCCGCTCGCAACCGAGGGCTTCTATACCTTCGAGTCGTTCATCAACCCGCCATCCATCTATCGCTACAACACAAAAACCGGCCACTCCGAGCTTTTCTTCACACCCAAGATCCCCTTCGACTCCTCGCAGTATGAAGTCACGCAGGTCTTCTATCACTCGAAAGACGGCACCCGCGTGCCCATGTTCATTGCTGGCAAAAAGGGCCTCGCGCACGACGGCAAGGCACGCCTGCTCATGACCGGATACGGCGGCTTCGACGTGCCTATCCTCTCCGAATGGAGCACCGAATACGCCTGGTGGATGCAGCAGGGCGGATTTTTTGCCGTGCCCAACCTGCGCGGCGGCGACGAATACGGAGAGGCTTGGCACAAGGCAGCGATGTTTCAGAACAAGCAGAACGTCTTCGACGACTTCATCGCGGCTGCCGAAT
>JASHRS010000160.1 GCA_030037215.1 Silvibacterium sp.
CCCATCCCGTGCTCGCCGCGCTCGCCCTTGTGTTCCGGATTGAACCGGTAATACATCAGCGTGTTATGACGCTGCGTCGACTCCATGACCACGTCGCCGCCGCGTCCGCCGTCGCCGCCCGAAGGCCCGCCGCGCGGAACAAATTTCTCGCGCCGGAAGGCCATGCAGCCATTACCTCCGTCACCCGCTTTTACCCGAATTTTCGCTTCGTCAATAAACATTTGCTTCTTCCAGTTTAACGAATCGACTACCCTTCACTCACCAATTCCCGCAATTCCACAGGTTCTGACCTCGCGTGTCCCCGGCGCCAGCGAAAAATCCGCGTATTCCTCATTATTGGCTGTCGGTTATCGGCTGTTGGCTATTGGCTGTTGGCTGTCTTTCTGCCTTCGCCCAATCCTCCACCGGAGGCTCCGTCGCCGGCGTCATCTCCGGCATCTCCGGCAACCACTTCCGCGCCATCGTGACCCTCCGCAACACCGACACGGGCGAGCAATCGCAGGCCCTCAGCGACGCGGGCGGAAACTTCCGCTTCGCCGAACTCCCACCCGGCAATTACGCCGTTCGCATCAACGCTCCCGGAGCCGCGCCCTGGTATGCCTACAACGTCACCGTCGAAGTCGGACGCGTTACATTACTCGCTCCGCGACTCACCGTCGCATGGATCGACCCGCGCCCGTCAAAGAACGAAATCCACGCCCCCGAAACCGATCTCACTCCCGCCGTCGTCGGCAACGTCGATCAAAATTTCCTCTCCAGCCTTCCATCGAGCGCCAATCACTGGTCCGCCTTCGCCGCGCTCGCCGCGGGAGCCTCACCCGACGCTGCCGACCCATCCACCCTCAGCTTTCGCGGACTCAGTCCCACGCTCAACGGCATTGCACTCGACGGAGCCGACAACACCCTCGCTTTTCATGCCCGCGAGCGCGGCACCGGAACTACCGGCGGCAGCGGATACTCCACGCCGCAATCCGCCATCAGCCAATTTCAGGTCGCCAGTTCCAACTACTCCGCCCAATATGGCCGCGCCGCTGGAGGCATCATCAACTCCATCACCAAAAGCGGCAGCAACACCCTCCACATCGAAGCCTCGCTCTACGACCGCAACGCCGCATGGGGCGCCATGAACGCCTGGACTCGCGTCATGCAGTCCGAGCCAGCCGGAACTACCATCACCTCCACAGGCGAGCCCGTCCTCTACCTCAACGGAAACCCCATCACCTACATCGACACGCCATACCGGGCTCCCGACCAGCGTTACCACGCCGACATCGACGCCGGAGGCCCCATCCGCCGCGACAAGCTCTTCTGGTTCTTTGCCGCCGAATACAGCTACCGCAACTTCCCCGCTGTCGCCCGCGCCAACGAGCCGGAAACTTTCTTCGCCGCGCCCTCCGCGCAAACCATCCAGACGCTCGGCGCACGCCTCATCACTAGCACCAACCCCGTCCTCACCAACAACTGCCCTTATTCCGCAAACGACCCCAACGCGCAGCCGCTCTGCGCCTATGGTTTCGTTCTCAACCAGCTCAATGGCATCCTCGGCTCGCTCCCCCGCACCGCGCGCCAGAGCATCTTCTTTCCCAAAATCGACTGGCGCGTCAACAACCGCATCCACCTCACCGGGCAATACAACTTCATGCGCCGCAACTCGCCCAACGGCCTGCTCACCGGAGCCTCTGAGACCTACGGCATTGGCAGCTTCGGTAACAGCAACAGCAGCGAAAATGCCGCCCTCGCGCGTCTCGAATACTTCTTCACGCCCGCCCTGCTCAACAACGTCCGTTATCAGTACAGCCGCGACCTTCTTTCGCAGCTCGCAGCCACGCCCACCCCCGCCGGCCCTGCATCTTTTGAACAGCAATTCGCCACCAACACCTACGGCCACGCACCGCAAATTTCTATCGACCGCAGCGCCGGATTCACCCTCGGCACGCTCTCCTCACAATCCAAATCCGAATATCCGCTCGAAACCCGTCAGCAATTCGTCGACTCCGTCACCTGGATCCGCGGCCGTCACGCCTTCCGCTTTGGCTACGACTACAACCACGTCACCGACGCCATCGACGGCCTCAACGGTGGAAACGGCGAATACTCCTACTCATCGCTCGCCAACTTTATCGCTGATTACCTCGCGCCCAACAGTTGCGACTCCACCACCACCGCCGCCGGCAGCTACCCCTGCTATTCCTCCTTCCGGCAGACCCTCGGCTATCCTTCATGGACTTTCTCTACCGCCGACTACGCCGCCTTTGTCGCTGACGACTGGAAGCTTACCCCGCGCTTCACCATCTCGCTCGGCCTGCGATACGACTACGAGCGCCTGCCCAACACCAACCGGCTCCTCGTCAATCCCGGCATTCCCCAGACCGCAACCCTGCCGCATGACCGCAACAACTTCGGCCCGCGTGCTGGCTTCGCCTTTGCGCTCACCCGCTCCGGACACACCATTCTCCGCGGCGGCTACGGCCTCTACTACGGACGCATCTCCAATGCCACCGTCTTCAGCGCGCTTACCTCCACGGGCTCCGCGCATTCAGCCCGCACCTATTTCTACCGCCCCACCGACATCGGCGCACCGCCATTCCCCTACGTCTTCGCCGACAACGAAACGCCCTACATCAACCCCAACGCCCCCGACCACTTTTCATCCGCGCCCAACGCCGCCTACTTCGACAAACGTTTCCAGAACCCCCAGATCGATCAGGCTGAGCTCTCGCTTGAGCAGCAGCTCGGTCGGCGCACCACCGTCACCCTCACCGCCATGGCTTCCTTTGGGCGCGAGCTTCCCCAGTTCCTCGACCGCAACATCGACCTCACCGCCGCCGCAACCGTCAATTACTCTCTCGACTTCACCACCAACCCTGGGCACTTGGGCCCGCTCAAGTCGAACTTCACCGTCCCCTTCTATTACGCGCACGTCAACAATAATTATGGATCGATCACCGACATCATCAGCGAAACCAACTCCAGCTATCAGGGAGCCGTCCTTCGCCTCACGCGCCGCACCCGGCGCAACATCGACCTCAACGTCGCCTACACTTACGCCCACGCCGTCGACGACAACCAGAACGAAGCCACCTTCGCCAATTTCAACAACGTCTACGACCCCGCCAATCTCCGCCTCGAGCACGGCACTTCGAACTTCGACATTCGTCAGCGCGCCTCCGGAGGCATCGTCGCCCACACTCCCTGGCGCTTCAATGGATTCGGCGGCTCGCTCGTCAACGGCTACATGCTGTCCGCCTATGGAGAATGGCGCACCGGCCTTCCCTATACCATGCGCACCATGGGTTCCATCCCCACGCCGCTCTGCTCCAGCTATGACTGGCTCACCGCCGGAGGTACCAACGGCGGCTCAGCCTGTCTTAACGCCTACACCGCATCCGGCGGAATCATCACCGACGGCCCGCGTCCCGTCCCCGGCATCGGAGCCAGCCTCAACGGCTCCGGCGGCGAAGACCTCGTCCCGCAGATCGGCCGCAACACCTTCCGTTATCCCGGAGCCATGGGTCTCGACGCTCGCATCGGCAAACGCACCTCCATCACCGAGCGTATCGCCATCGAAGTCTTCGCCGAAGCCTTCAACGTCCTCAACCACCAGAACGTCACCAACATTCAAACCGTCGGCTACGGCGTCGAAAACGAATCCGCCAGCTCAACCTCGCCCTACGCCGACACCGTCAACCTCGCCTACATGAGCGGCCTCAAAACCTACACCACCACCCTTGCCAACGGCACCACCCAGACCCAGCTCATCGGCAGCCCCACTGCGCCCTTCGGAGACACCACCGCCACCAATAACAACGCCGTCTACCATGCCCGCCAGATTCAGCTCGGCTGCCGAATTTATTTCTGACGAATTTCTCTGCAAATACCACTAGTTATCGATAATTGTTCGCCTTTATATCGCTACACTTTCGCCTTTTGTCGTGGTAATTAACAGTCCCGTAACATTTGTGTGACACGATTTGGCTTGAGAACTTGATCCCCCGCGTTCGCGCCCATGACCCGTGCCAGGCCTCGCATGGCCCGCCTGGATATTTAGGGGTATCAATTCCTCTGCACGCCAAAAACAGACTCTGGCTTCAACCGTCGCGGTGAAGCACGGAAAATTCTCTTTTCTTAACGCATTTTCTAGGAGAGTCATCATGCCGCAACCCCCTCGTGTTTCTTTATGGCTCGCGCTGTTCCTTTGCCTGCTCATCGTTCCATTCAGCGCCCGCGCGCAAACCTCCGTCGACGGGGCCATTGGCGGCACCGTGACCGACAACACCGGCGCTGTCATTAGTGGAGCCCAGATCACCGTCGTCGACGTCGCCACCAACGCCCGGCAGAGCGCCGTCTCCGATGCCTCGGGCTATTACCGCATCATTCATCTCGCGCCCGATCACTATAACGCTGAGATCTCAGCCAACGGCTTTACCACTTTCCGCTCCGTCGATCTCACCGTGCAGGTAGGCGTCCTCACCACGGTTGACGCTCATCTCGCCGTCGGTGCAGCCTCGCAAACCGTCGAAGTCTCCGGCGCAGCGCCGCTCGTCAACACCACCTCACCCGATTTTGCCGGAGTCATTCCTCAGAACACGCTGCACAATCTGCCCGTCAGCAACTACCGCTGGTCCAGCTACGCGCTGCTGACCCCAGGCGTCGTGAATGACTCGAACGGCTATGGCCTGCTCAGCTTCCGCGGCCAGAGCACACTGCTCAACAACATCACCATCGACGGAACCGACGACAACCAGGCTTACTTCTCTGAGGAGCGCGGACGCACTCGTGCCGGCTACTCCACCATCAAGGCCGCCGTGCAGGAGTTCCAGGTCAATACGTCCAACTATTCCGTCGAGTACGGACGCTCCGCCGGTGGCATCGTCAACTCCGTCACCAAGAGCGGCTCCAACCAGTTCCACGGCGAGGGCTACTATCTGGACCGCGATAGCGCATGGGCGGCAACCAACACCTACGTCACCCATCCCATCGAAACCTCATCCAACCCTCTGACCTACTCCATCGTCCCCTTCAAGCCCACTGACATT
>JASHRS010000161.1 GCA_030037215.1 Silvibacterium sp.
GTGGTGCGGCCGGTGGTCTGGAGTCCGGCGAAGAGGACTGCACTCTTGACCTGTGCGCTGGGAACGGGCGTGGTGTAGTCGATGGCATTGAGTTTTGCGCCGTGAATAGTGACGGGTGCGTGGCCGTCGGTGAGGTCGATCTTTGCACCCATCTGCGAGAGCGGCTTGCGAACGCGCTCCATGGGGCGGCGGCTGAGCGATGCGTCTCCGATGAGGGTGAAGCTGCCCTGCTGCGGAGCGAGGAGTCCGGCGAGCATGCGCATGGTCGAGCCGGAGTTGCCGCAGTCAAGGGGAGCGTCGGTCGGGTGGAATGTGCCGCCGACACCTTCGATTTCAATTTTGCCGTCGCCGGAGCGCGTGACTTTTGCGCCGAGGGCTTCAACGCAGGCGAGGCTGCTGGCGCAGTCGGCTCCGGTGGAAAAATTAGTGAGACGCGTGGTGCCGTGGGCGAGTCCGCCGAGCAGGGCATAGCGGTGTGAGATGGATTTGTCTCCGGGCAGGCGCAGGCTGCCGAGGATGTTGCGCGCGGGCGCAATGATGCGTTCGGTCGAAGTTTCAGCGAGGGACAAGGGCGATGGCTCTCCGGATAAGGTAGTTCTATTTTATTTGATTGCCGCTCAGAGCACTTTGAGGACGACGAGGGTTTCGTCGTCGAAATGTTCGCGGCCGCGTTGGAATTTACCGACTTCGGCGAGGATGCAGTCGGCGATCTTCGATGCGGATTTCTGGTGGTTCTTTTTGATGATGGCCTTGAGGCGTTCATCGCCGAACATTTCTTCGGCGTCATTCTCGGCATCGGTAATGCCGTCACTGAAGAAAACGATGGAGTCGCCGGGCTGCGTGGAGATGGAGAACTCTTCGTATTCGACGTTGGGGAAGAGGCCAAGAGGAAATCCTTCGGCCTTGATGGTTTCGACTTCACCGCTGCGGCAGATGATAGGCTGCGTGGCTCCGGCGTTGGCGATCTGGAGGGTGCGGTTGTCGTCGTTCCAGACGGAGTAGAGCATGACGACATACTGCGAGTCGACTTTGCGCTCCTGGAGCGAGTCATTGAGGATTTTGAGCACGGCGGAGGGCGACAGCGACTGGCCGGCGGCAGAGCGCATGATTCCGCTGACGAGTGCAGCATAAAGCGCTGCGGGCGCGGCCTTGCCGCTGACGTCGCCGAGGACGATGGCGGAGCGGTTGGCGTCGTACTGGATGAGGTCGTAGAGGTCTCCACCGATGGTGCGCGCGGGAATGAAACGTGCGGAGAACTCGGCCAGCTTGTGTTTGGGCTTGACGGGCGGCAAAAGGCGAAGTTGGACTTCGCGGGCCATCTCCAGGTCGTGCTCAAGGCGCTGCTCCTGCTGCGTGACACGCTGGTAGAGGCGCGCATTTTCGATGGAGATGGCAATCTGCCCGGCAAGCGTGGTGAGGGCGCGCTCGTGATCTTCGTTGAAATAGTAGGACCGGGTGTGTTCGATGTCGAGCACACCGATGACTTTGCCCTTGTAGATCAGCGGGACGGCCATTTCGGAGCGCGTCTCGGGATTCACCATGTGATAGCGAGAGTCCTTGCGGACATCTCCGACACGGATGGGACGATGCTCGGCGATGGCCGCGCCGACGAGGCCACGGTCGAGCGGGATGGTTTCCTTAGGGCTGAAGCGCTCGCCGAAGCGCAGGCCGAATTGATTTTCGAGAATACGCTCACGCTCATTCACGAGCCAGACGGAAAACATCTGGTAGTCAATGACGCGGCGCAGGAGTTGGCCTATGCGCTCGAGCAACTCGCTTACGTCGAGAATCGATGTGATTTCGCGGCTGATTTCGTTGAGAACTTCGAGGGTCTGCGCCTGGCGCGCGACGCGCGTGTAGAGGCGCGCGTTTTCGATGGCCTGGCCGATGCGCGTGGCTGTGAGCTGGAGCAGGCGCTGGTGCTCGGTCTTGAAATAAATGGGCTGCTCGGACTGGATGTCGATAACGCCGATGAGCCGGTTTTTGACGATGAGCGGAACTGCCAGTTCGGAGCGGACCTGCGGGTTGACGTTGATGTAGTTCTCGGCCTTCGTGACGTCGTTGACGAGGATAGCGCGGCGCTCCTGAGCGACCTGACCGACGATACCCTGACCCATTTTGACGCGCATCCGCTCAGCTTCGGCAGTGTGGCCGATCTGAAAACGCATGCGGAGATCATTGGTGCGGTCGTTGACGAGAAGGATGGCGAAGATGCGGTAATCGATGACGGCGCGCACGAGATCGGCAGTGCGCTTGAGCAGCGTCTGCAGGTCAAGCGTGGTATTGAGCGCGTCGGCAAGACGCATGAGGAACTCAATGTCCGTGGGATTGACGGAAATCTGGGTAGGCACGGGCGCAGCAGCGGACACGCTGGGGCGGTAGTCGCCCTCGAAAGTTTCGTGGGCTCCGGTAGTTTGGGTAGGTTCTTTGCTCACTCGGGACTAGCCGTCCAGGCAACTCCGCTTCGTGGGACTGCGCGTCCGACGATATATGCTTCGCGGCCAAGGACCGTGGTTTTGAATTGATGTCAACATTCTTAGAGATGTGGACATCCGCAATGATACCGTGTCGCACCTATGACGGGTGTGATTATTTGGCTTCCAATGCGTCGACAATGGCAACGCTGGCGCTGGCGCCGATGCGGTTGGCTCCGGCTTCGAGCATGGCGCGGGCGTCGGCGAGGGTGCGGATGCCTCCCGAGGCTTTGACGCCGCAGCGCGAGCCGGCGACTCCGCGCATGAGAGAGACATCGGCTGCGGTTGCTCCGCTGGTGGAGAAGCCAGTGCTGGTTTTGAGAAAGTCGGCTCCTGCGGAGCATGCGAGCTCGGAGGCGAGGAGTTTTTCTTCGAGCGTGAGCAGGCAGGTTTCGAGGATGACTTTGAGGATGGCTCCGTTGTCGTGGGCGATTTCGACGACGCCGCGAATGTCGGCCTCGACGAGCGAGGGATCTCCCGATTTGAGCAGGCCGATGTTGAGGACCATGTCGAGTTCGCGCGCGCCGAGTTTGGTCAGCGCCTCAGCTTCTTCGCGCTTGGTGGTGGTGAGGCTGGCTCCATGCGGGAAGCCGATGACGACGCCGACGGGAATGCCGGTTCCGGCGAGTGCAGCACAAGCGGTAGCGGCCCAGGCGGGATTAACCATGGCGCAGGCGAAGCGGTATCTGGCTGCCTCATCGCAGAGCTTGAGCACCTGAGCGCGCGTGGCTTCAGGCTTGAGCAGGGTGTGATCGATGACAGACGCGAGGGCGCGGCGGCTTGAGAGCGCATGGGCAGCGAAAGCCTGGGCGTCGTAATCGGAGATTAAAAGTGCGGGTTTGCTGGTTTGTTCCAAGGTCGAGGTGGTCATTGCAGTGACAATCCTTCCTCTATTTTCCCATTTTCGAGGCTTTTCTTCAGTCCCAATATTTGACGCGATTTATTCAGGGAAGTCGGGCGGCATGAGGCGGATGTCGGGCACGTTGCGGAAGCGCTCGGCGTAATCCATACCGTAGCCGACGACGAAGTGGTTGGGGATGCTGAAGCCGACGTAGTCAGCGTCAATTTTTTCCAGGCGGCGCGAGGGTTTGTCGAGCAGCGCGGCGATTTTGAGGTTTTTTGGCTTGTGCTGGAGCAGCAGCTTGCGCAGAAAGGCCAGCGTAAGGCCAGTATCGAGGATGTCTTCAACGATGATGATGTTCTTGCCTTCGATGGGCTGGTCGAGGTCCTTGATGAGCTTGACGGCTCCGCTTGAGCGCTGCCCCTTGCCATAGCTGGAGACGGCGACGAAGTCGAAGGTGCAGTCGATGGTGATACTGCGCGAGAGATCGGCGAGAAAAATAGCCGCGCCCTTGAGGACTCCAACAAGCACGACGCTCTGACCGGCGAAATCGGCGTCGATCTGGCGGCCGATCTCGGCGGTGCGCCCGGCGATCTGTTCGGTGCTGAACAGGATGGGGAATTCTTTGTGGACGTTCGCGTGACTCACCTGTTCAGGATAAGGCATTTCCCTTTTCCAAATTGCGAACCCGGTCTTATTCATGAAAAGGCGATTCTGAAAAATAGCAGGCAAAAGGGCTGGATGGGCATGTTATTGTTGTGCCACTCCTGCGGAGCCGCTTTTGCCGGGCATAAACGCCCGCGGAAGCGACCCCCTGTTTCTGCGAGCCAGATGATGAATTCCAATTTCTAGAGGACCGCTCTCCTGATGATTCTATCTGCACGCCCTTTATCCGCTCTTCGCTGGTTTCTCTTGATTACTCTTTTCACCCTTCTGGCCAGCTCAACACAATACAGTTTTGCTCAGAATGAGCATCCTTTGCTGCTGCGCAATCCCTCGCTCAGCCAGAACCAGATCGCATTTCTGTATGCGGACGATATCTGGACGGTCCCGCGCCAGGGAGGCGAAGCCCAACGGCTGACTTCAGTGGGCACCGTTGTCAGCGGACCGTATTTCTCGCCGGACGGGACAAGGATTGCCTATTCAACGCGCGAGAACGGAGTGGTCGAGGTGTATGCAGTCAACTCCGAGGGCGGGGTGCCGAAGCGGATCACCTGGGACCCTTCCGGCAACTATGCAATGGGATGGACGCCCGACGGCAAGGACATATTGTTCGATTCGATGCGGGAGAGCTATTCGGATTTCTTCCGGATATTCCAAACAAGCGCCGATGGGACGGGGTCACCCACCGTACTGCCACTGCCGAGCGCAACTACCGGATCATTTTCTGCAGACGGCGAGACACTTGCGTATGTTCCCGTTCTGCAGTGGGAGGCGGCATGGAAGCACTACCGCGGCGGACAGACGACTCCGATATGGCTGGTGAACATGAAGACGCTGGATCTGGTGAAGGTCCCGCGCGACAACTCAAATGATTCCAGCCCGGTTTGGGAAGGGAAAACGGTGTATTTTCTCTCCGACCGCAATGGGCCGGTGTCACTCTTCAGCTATGACACGGAAACGAAGGAAGTGAAGCAGGTTCTGCCGAACAGCAGTTATGACCTGAAGACGGTTTCGGCCGGACCCGGGGCGCTGGTGTACGAACAGTTCGGGTCGCTGCACCTGTATGACCTGGCAACCAAGCAGGAGCATGTGATTCCTGTAGCAATTCACGGAGATCTGCCATCGCTGGTCCCGCATCTGGCAAACATTCCGGCAGAGGAGGTGCAGAATTTCGCCGTCTCGCCGACGGGAGCACGCGTTGTCGTAGAGGCGCACGGAGACATCTTTACGCTGCCCGCAGAGAAAGGGGACACGCGGAACCTGACGAAGACTCCGGGGACGGCGGAGCGCGATCCGGCATGGTCACCTGACGGGAAATCGATTGCCTATTTCAGCGAGGCTTCGGGCGAGTATCAACTGTATATCCGGGACCAGAATGGACTGATGCCTCCCAAGGTGATCGATCTGGGCCCGGACCCGTCATTCTTTTATCATCCGCGCTGGTCACCGGACTCGAAGTATATCGTCTACACAGACGTGCACCTGCACATCTGGTATGTAAGCGTAGATGGCGGCAAGCCAATCAAGATCGATACGGCGCTGCGGGGAGGGTTTAGAGAATCGAGTGAGATTGTATGGTCTCCGGATTCGCAGTGGATTGCATACGTGCGCGATCTGCAGAATCAGTTGCACGCGATCTTCTTCTACTCGCTGAAGACGCACACCTCGACACAGATCACGGATGGCATGAGCGACGCAGCGCATCCGGTGTTTGATCCGAACGGAAAGAACCTGTACTTCACCGCGTCCACGAACAACGGGCCTTCAGACGCCGGAATCGACTTGTCGTCCCTGGACCGATCCATCACGAGCAGCCCATACGTGATTGTGCTGGCGAAGGATGGCATCTCGCCCGTGGCTCCGCAGAGCGATGACGAGAACAGCGGTAAGGAGGCAGATAAAACCGACGACAAGGGCAGCGCGAGTCCGGATAAAGAGAAGGCAGCAGCGAAAGCGGACGAGTCAGCGGACGCCGCCAAGAAGAAGGAAGAAGAGCCAAAGCCCACGGTGATCGATCTGGATGAAATCCGCAACCGTATTTTGTCGCTGCCCATTCCGGCGCGGAATTACGTAGGCCTCTCGATGGGCAAGACCGGTGTGCTTTTTCTGGCCGAAGGAGGGCCTGTCGGGCGGTCGTCCGATGAGGATGGGCCGCCGATTCGCACGCTCTGGCGTTTTACGACGAAGGACCGAAAGACGGAAGATGTGCTGGACGAGCTTACCGGATACAGGATTTCCTTCAACGGGGAAAAGCTGTTCTACATGCAGAAGAAGAGCTGGTTTTTCGTGCCCACGGCAGAGCTGAAACCGGGTGATTCGCACGGCAAGCCGGTGAATAACAATACGATGTTTGCGGTGATCGATCCGCGCGCCGAGTGGACGCAGATGTACAACGAAACGTGGCGTATCGAGCGGGACTTCTTCTACGATCCGGGTCTGCATGGGCTCGACCTGACCAAGATCGAGACAAAATACAGGCCGTACCTGGCGGGGCTGGCGTCGCGGAGCGAGTTCACTTACCTCTGCGAGGAGATGCTGGGCGAAATCGAAGTCGGACATATGTTTATACGCGGACCGCGAGAGCCGTCCGACGCTCCGAAACCCGGACTGCTGGGAGCGGACTACACCGTAGACAACAATCGCTACAGATTTGCAAAAATCTACAACGGGCAAAACTGGACGCCTGCACTGACGGCTCCGCTGACGCTGCCCGGAATCAACGTAACGGAAGGTCAGTATCTGCTGGCAGTGAACGGCAGAGAACTTTACGCGACGGATAATCTGTACAGCTTCTTCGACGGGACCGCGGGCAAGCAAACGGTGATCCGCGTAGGCACGAAGCCGGACGGCAGCGATGCGCGCGATGTCACGGTTGTGCCGGTGGATTCGGAACATGGGCTGCGGAATATCGACTGGATCGAATCGAACCGGCGCAAGGTGGATAAGCTGTCAGACGGGAAGGTTGCCTACATATATATGCCGAATACGTCCGGAGCCGGTTATGACAACTTCAACCGCTACTTCTATGCGCAGCTCGACAAGCAGGGGCTGGTGCTGGATGAGCGGTACAACGAAGGCGGTTATATTGCCGACTACATCGTGAATGTGCTCGGGCAGAAGATTCTGAGCGGCGCGATTGGGCGCGACGGCGAGCCTGTGCATGATCCGGAGGGGGCGATTTTCGGGCCGAAGGCGATGATCATCAATCAGTCTGCGGGATCGGGAGGCGATGCGATGCCATGGTATTTCCGCAAGGCGAACCTGGGAACGCTGGTTGGAGTGCGTACCTGGGGCGGGCTTGTCGGTATTGGCGGCTATCCGACACTGATTGACGGCGGAGCTGTCACGGCCCCGCGCTATGCGATTTATGGACTGCATGGGGCGTGGGAGGTAGAGGGGCACGGTATTCCTCCGGACGTTGAAGTGGAGGAGCTACCGAAGGATGTAGCGGCAGGACACGACATGCAACTGGAGAAGGCAGTGGCCATTGTGATGGAACAGTTGAAGGAGCATCCAGTGGTGCCACCGCCAATACCGCCGTATCCGAACTATCACCAACACGACAGGCTGGGGAAGGATTAGAGCAAATGAACGCAAAGCTATATGCCGATATAGCCTAGGGGAACTTTACGCCGAGGGCGTAGATTTGCTGCGTGCCGATATCGCGCGCGGCGAGGATCGAATCGTCCGGTCCAAGGCCCGTCCACCAGCCGAAAGGTCCCATCGCCAGCCTTCCTGCTTGCGACAGATCGACGATGTGCTCCGGCTTGCGATTGTCGAGGCATACGCGGTATTCGGGCTGAGTCTTAGCAGCGGTTTGGTTGAAATAAATGCATTTGCTGTCTTTGGACCAACTGGGATAGTCAGCCTCCGTATTGGCCAGCAGGCTCCATTGACGAAGGCTGAAATCGTAGATCCAGAGCTTCTGGTAGTCCGCGGAAATGGTGAGCAGATAATGGCCATCAGGAGACCACCGTGGAGAGAACATATGTGCCGAGTCGGGCACGTCCGTGACGCTGCGCGTGGCAAGATCGAGAATATGGATCGCATTCGCCGATGAATCCCTGGCTTCGACAGCACCTTCACCGAAGGCCATCGATTTTCCATCTGGAGACCAGGAACCATCATCGCTGTCCAGGGTCCCGGAAGTGAGTTGCTGGGGATCCCCGCCTTGTGCGGGAACCACAAATATCTGCCAGGGCGTGTTCGTTTCGTGCGCGGAAAACTCAATTTCAGTCCCGTCCGGCGACCAGCGCGGCAGGCCAACCTTCATGGGCGGAAAACTGAGCTCGTGACGGTCGCTGCCGTCCGTGTTGCTCTCCCAAAGAACACCATCGGGGTAGGACAC
>JASHRS010000162.1 GCA_030037215.1 Silvibacterium sp.
GTGACGATACAGTCGAGATGCGCGTGCAGAGTGGTGACACCGGGCGGGATGTCGAGGTGGAACTCGTACATATTCACGTCGTCGCGGCGCCAGGGCAACGGCTTGCCGTCAGCAGTGAAGACGACTCCGACAATGTCGCTGACCGGGCCGGTGGGGCGATGGTTGCCGGGGATCCACTGCGGCGTGATGAGCGTGAGCGGGCCTGCGGTGACGGGGATATCGCTGTCGGAATGATAGAGTTTGCGCGGTGCATCAGTAAGGTTGGCGGTGACCTGGATGGGAGCTTGCTGTGCCAGGGCAGAAGCGCAAAGCAGAAAGCTGCCGAGCGCGGCGGCTACACGAAGCTGAGATGTGCGCATTTTGGGTGAGGGTCCTTCAATGAATTAATGAAAAAAACATATTACAGCGGATGGGCACGCGCCAAAAAAGTAATTTAGCCATTAGAAACATGGCGGCATGATGCGCGTAGATTGGTGCTGATGGGTTACCGGAGGGAGCGGGATGGAGCAGCGGGTAAGTCTGATTACGCTGGGCGTGAGCGATCTGGAGCGCAGCAGGAGGTTCTATGAGCGCCTGGGATGGCGCCGTTCGATGATGAAGGCTGAAGGCGTGGTGTTTTTCCAGACGGGAGGGATGGCACTGTCGCTGTATCCCCGGCAGGAGCTAGCGGAGGACGCGAATGTCGCTGCGGATGGGCAGGGCTTTTGCGGCTTCGCGCTGGCATACAACACGCGCACGCGCGAGGAGGTAAACACCGTTCTTGCCGAAGCGGAGGCGGCTGGTGCGAAGGTTCTGAAGCCCGCACAGGAAGCCTTCTGGGGCGGGTATTCGGGATATTTCGCCGATCCGGATGGATTTGCGTGGGAAGTCGCATGGAACCCGGGGTTCGATCTCGCTGAAGACGGGAGCATTCGGATTCCGGATTAGCAGCAGTGCATGCCTGCGCAGCGCTCAAGCGGGTGCTGGGGCTGTGTCTATAGCAGTTTTCGGGGTTGCCAGCGGCAACGTAAAAAGAAAGGTTGCGCCGGAGCCGAGCTCGCTTTCGACGCGGATTGTGCCTCCGTGAGCGAGGACGATGTGCTTGGCAATGGCGAGGCCGAGGCCAGTGCCTCCGGATTCGCGCGAGCGCGCCTTGTCAACGCGGTAGAAACGTTCGAAGATGCGCGGCAGATGCTCGGATGCGATGCCGGGGCCGAAGTCCTTGACAAAAAATTCGACGCAGCTTTCGGAGTCGCGCGCTCCGACGAGCACACGGCCTCCATTTCTGCCGTATTTGACAGCATTCTCGATGAGATTGCCGAAGACCTGCGTGAGCGCGTCTTCGTCGGCGAGCACCTCGGAAGCAGTTGCGCCTGCGGATTCAAGCTTCACGTCACTGTCGAGGACCATTCCTGTGAGCGCGTGGATGGCGTCGCGCACGAGAGTAGAGGCGGGAACGGGGCGGGTTTTGACCTTATAATCGCCGGACTCGACGCTGGCCAGCGCGAGCAGGTCCTCGGTGAGGCGGTTCATTCGGGTAGCGTTTTTGAGGATGATGCCGAGGAAGTCGCGTGTAGGGCCAGGCAGATCGTACTTGCTTTCGAGAAGGGTTTCGACGTAACCGGAGATGGATGTAAGCGGCGTGCGCAGCTCGTGCGAGACATTGGCAATGAAGTCGCGGCGCATCTGCTCGGCACGGGCGATGTCGGTGACGTCATGAAGGACGGCAACAGCTCCACCGCCGGGAGTGGGCGCGGCGTTGATGTCGAAGATGCGGCCGGGCGCGACTGAGGTGGCTTTGCCGCTGCTTAACTCACCGCGGGTGAGAGCGGTTTCAACGCAGGAGAGAATTTCAGGGTCGCGGAGGGCATGCACGAGAGCCTGACCCTGGCGCTCGGCTCCGGGAGCAATGCGCTGCATGACGGCATTGGACCAACTGATGCGCCCGCCTGCATCGACGGCGACGACGGCCTCCTGCATGCTGTCGAGCAGAGCGGCAAGCTCGCGCTGCTTGGATTCGAGAGCGCGGAAGCTGGCTTCAAGGCGCGCGGCAGTGGTGTCGAGGGCGTGGGCGACGTCAGAGATTTCGTCGAGATTGCCTTCATGGACGCGGGCGGAAAAGTCTCCTGCGGAGATACGGCCGGCAAAGGTAACGATGCGGTTGAGGCGGTTAGCGGCGCGCTGGGCGAGATACGCCGAGAGGATAATGGCGAGCGCCATCGCAAAGAGCGAGGCGAGCAGCAGGTCGCGGCGCAGGAGGTGGACTTCGCCGGGAAAAGAACGGTCCATGAAACGGCGCAGGATGAAGTCCAGCGTCGCCGTGCTGATGGAGAGCACGAGGACGAAAGAGAAAAACAGCTTGGTGAAGACACGGCCAGTCATTTCATAGCGCTCAGGGCTCAGCGCGCAGGGCACAGAGTCCACGGTTCAGGTACTCACACGAGGCGTCGCAGCTAGATAGCAAGAGGCAATCGCGCCACCCGCGTTTCGGCTAACCGGATTTTAGCTGACCGCTTTTTAGCCAGCTGCTTTCCAGCTGTCGGCTCAACTGGCCTTCGGCATTTCGAAGCGGTATCCGGCGCCGCGTACGGTCTTGAGATAGCGGGGATCCTCGGCGTCCTTCTCGATTTTCTCGCGGATGCGGCGGACGTAAACGTCGACCGAGCGCGGCGTAACGAAGCGGGCATCTCCCCAGACAGCGTCTAGCAGGTGGTCGCGGCTGAAGACCCGGCCGGGGTGACGGGCGAGGTAATCGAGCAGGCGGAATTCGGTTGCAGTAGTGGTGGTAAGTTCGCCACGGACCTTGAGCTGCATAGCATTTGCGTCGATGACCACGTCATCGAAGCTGATGACAGTCGGCGTGGTGGGCCGCTCGAAGCGGCGCAGCACGGCTTTGACCCGCGCCAGCAGCTCGCGCGTGGAAAACGGCTTGGTGATGTAGTCGTCGGCTCCCAGCTCAAGGCCGAGAACGCGATCATTTTCGCTGGCGCGCGCGGTCAGAAAGATAATCGGGGTGGTGCTGAGGGCGGCGTGAGCACGCAGACGGCGGCAGACGTCGAGGCCATCACCGCCCGGAACCATGATGTCGAGGATAAAGAGCGCGGGAGCCTGACGCTCGGCTTCGGAAACGAGATTGAGGGGAGTGGTAAATGTGCGAACGGTGAAGCCCGAAGTTTCCAGATGGTGCTGTACTAAACGTGAGATATCCGTGTCGTCTTCAAGAACGAAGATTGTCTGGCTCAAATGTGCCTTCCTCGCAGAACTGTCCCAGGGCGCCGGGCACAAGGCCTGAAGCACCCCATTTGGCATCAGGTTAAACCGATTTGGGGAAACAAAATGCAAATGTTTTGTGAATTTCTGGCGGAGGGAATGGGCATCGGATAGTGGGTTTTCTATTGAGCTGCGGCAAGAGCGTCCCAACCCGCGTACGGTACAAAGTCGCTGTGAAGTACTGATTTTTGATGATTCCACAGGCACTGCGCCGGCGAAGCGTCGAAAAAACGCTCGCAACATTGAATGGTAGCCTGTGTTCAGTTGAGTGAAGTAGGTAGCACCAGGAAAGGAAGAGTGATCGATGAAGAAATTTCTACTGGCGGCAGCAGCAACCGCGTTGCTGGGAACGAGCGCCGCTTTTGCTCAGGTTGTTGTGCGTGTTGCACCACCACCTCCGATTGTTGAACACCGGCCCATTGCTCCGGGCCCCAGATATGTGTGGGTCGACGGCTATCACCGCTGGGATGGACAACGGTATGTCTGGGTCGGCGGACGATGGGTTATGCCGCCTCGCCCGGGCGGTGTGTGGGTCCCCGGACACTGGCGCCAACACGGCGGCGGATGGGTCTGGGTTGAAGGTCACTGGCGGTATTAATCGGAAGACCGCTGAGCGAAGGGCCGGGTTGTCCCGGCCCTTTCTGTTTGCAGCTGCAATGCGGTCTGTTTCCTATTCTGAATCTATGGGGCTCTGCTTGCGCGCGTACATGGCGAAATCTGCAGCATGCTTGAGCTGGTCCTCGTCTTCGCCGTCCTCGGGGAACACGGCTACCCCAATGCTGGCGGAGCCCTTGATACTGCAACCGTCGATGGAGAACGGGAAGTCGAAGCAGCGGGCAAGGCGCCCGGAAATAGTCTCGGCTTCGTTGCGATCCTGCACAGAGGGGATGAGAACAATGAACTCGTCTCCGCCGACGCGGGCCAGCGTGTCCTGCCCACGCAGCTTGTCTGAGAGGCGGTGAGCGACGTGCTGAAGGTAGATGTCGCCTACGCGGTGCCCGTAGCGGTCGTTCACGGACTTGAAGCGATCGAGGTCGATATAGATCAGCGCGAAGCTGTGCTGGTGGAGGCGAGCGTTGTCGAAGACGTCCTTGAGACAGGAATCGAGGAAGAAGCGGTTGGGCACCTCGGTGAGCTGGTCGTATTGAGAGCGGCGGACAAGGCCCTCGTAGAGACGGCGGTTGTCAATGGCCAGTGCGGCAAGGCTTGCGGCTCTGTCGAGAACATCGCGGCGCACCCCACTCCGCTGTGTCTCGGTATCCCAGGCGAGGATAAGCGTTCCGAGGCGCTCGCCGGTACCGGAGAGAATATCGCGGCGATGCTGGTTTGGGTTTTGCCTGTCAGGAGGATTTCCGCGACCGTGGTGTGCGCTTACGGCCAGACCCGTTGATGCCAGTTCGCACCAGCACTCAAGGCCGTTCATCTGCTCGCTGACAAGGGCCGCGATCATGCGCAGGACCTGTTCAAGCGGCAGCAGGCTGTTGATGGCTTCGAGCACGCGGCTGCGCTCCTGTTCGAGGTAGACAAGACGGCGCTCGCGTGCGGCTTCCGCCTCCATGGTGCGGCGGATAAGCTGCGTTTGCTGTTGGACACGATGGCGGAGCTGCGAGCCCCAGATGAGCGCGATGAGAACGACGAGAATAAGCGCACCGATCACATAGCGCAAATGGGCGACGGTCCACCAAGAAGGCTGCGCGAGGATATGCACGTCCTGAGCAGAGCGCAGATGAAGCTCGAAATCGAGCGCGCCGTTCCAGGGGCCCCCGGTCAGAACAAAGCAGACGCCTGTGACCCGGATCCGACTGCCAGCCGGGAACAGCGGTAGTTGAGAGCCGCCATTTCGTGTAACGCGCATGGCGGCAGAGAAGACGTGGCCGTCAGCATTGATGAAAAGCGTGTCCTCGCGTGAGGTGTGTACCTGCTCTATGAGACGGCCGTCGATGGAGATGAGACTGAAGGCGTATTTGCCGGCGAGGGCGTCTTGCCATGAGGCTGACTGCGGCTGGATGAGCAATGTATTGCCTGTGCGCATGAACTGGCCGTGATTCAGGCTCTGGGAATAGTCGTTGGTATCAGCGAAGCCGGTTGCGTCGACAATATCGCCGATGTTTAAGGGGCCATTTTGATGGGTGTGGACGAGAACAGCGTTGTCGCCGCTCTGGATAACAAGTTGTGAGCCCGGTTCATACAGCGTAACGCTGCCGCGTACCCGCACCCTCGGGGTGCGCTGCAGGACGTTATAAGTGCCCATGATGCGGTCCATGGACGTCAGCGGGAGCGTTGCCGGATCGACGCGAGCCGGCGCAGTGATGCGCATATCGGCCGGCGAATTAAGGTACAGAGTTGCGCCGACAAGCTGAAACTTGCCGTCGAAGCGGCCGCCTGAGACTCCGGTCAACGCAACGGCAGAATCGAGGAGCTTGTGCAGGTCGAGGCCTTCTGCATTTTCCATGTGAACGTCGACGGCGCCGCCGTCCATCATGACTTCAAGCAACAGAAAAGGCGCTCCGATGGTCTGCTGCATGGTCGCGGCAAGTATGGTTCCGGTTGCCGTTACATATTGGCAGTCCCGGGTTCCGTCTATTAGCTCCGGAAATGTGGCAGGAGCCGGCTTGGGCAGCGGAGCCTTACCGATGACGCGGATGTCGTCCGAGGCAATGACGGTGCTGTAGCTGGGCGTGGTAGTTCCGCGGACCTGGACAAGATCACCTGGTGCGAGGTGAAAGACCTGCCGCGTGCGAACAAAGATCGCTCCAGTCTTGTCTTCGACGAAAAGAATGTGCTCCGCGGGCTCGTAATAGGTGACGACGCCCTCGATTTGCGCGGATGAATGAGCGGTTACCTGGTCTCGGGTCAGGTTGCGGACCTGCTGGACTGTGGAGAGTACACGAGGAGCCTGAGACCACGCGGGGGATACAACGAGAAGACCGAAGATGAGAAAAAGCTGACGCAACAAAAACTCTTACTGGAAACCCGGGCAGAAATACTCAACGCTATTATTGCAAGGCTTAGCGGCTTTGACTGAGATTTCTTGCTGCGGAGTTGCATTTTGGGACGCCCGCTGTAGGCTGGCAGGGGCAACGTCTCGTCGGAACAATTTACACTGGAGAGGATGATTCCCACACTGGAATGGACCGATGGCGGGGTGCGCTTTCTGGATCAGACGCGCCTTCCGCTCGAAGAGACGTATGTTCTGGCCAAGACCCACCAGGATGTTGCCGAAGTAATCAAGACTATGGTTGTGCGCGGGGCCCCGGCGATTGGCGTGGCCGCAGCGATGGGTATTGCGCTTGGCGCAAAGAACAGCCCGGCAAAGAATATCGCAGAATTGTCGCGCGACGTGAAGAAGATCAGCGATGCGCTGGCTGTGACGCGGCCGACAGCAGTGAACCTTTTCTGGGCGATTGCGCGCATGGGCGAGCGGTTTGAAGCGCTGAAGGCGTTGCCGGGCGTTTCGATGGAGGAGATTCGCGCTGGTCTGATTGCCGAGGCGCAGAAAATGTACGACGAAGATATTGCGGCCTGCCGTACGATGGGCGATTTCGGCTCGTCACTGATGCCGAACGAAGGCGGCGTGCTGACACACTGCAACGCGGGCGCGCTGGCGAACTGCGGTTACGGAACGGCGCTGGGCGTGATTCGCAGTGCGGTTGCCGAAGGGCACAAGCTGCATGTGTATGCGGATGAGACTCGGCCGTTCCTG
>JASHRS010000163.1 GCA_030037215.1 Silvibacterium sp.
GCTCTTCGCGCGGCTTCATCTTCCACGCCACGCCTAGAATCCCCAGAAAGACTGCGCCCGCAGGAATTCCGAGAACCAGAATCCCTCTCCGTAACCCTTCCCGCGTCTTTGGGGCTGAGCCAGCCGTCGCGTCGCGGCACAGACTGCATCCTTGCGCGCGCATCGAGGTGGGTAAAAACAATATCGCGACCAATGCCGCGAGCATCCAGAACCGCTTCACTGGAAGAACACCAGCAGCACAAATAGAAAAACCCAGAACAGGCCCATGGTGTGCCAGTACCAGGCAACAGAATCCACTGCGATCTGCCGGAGCTCGATCTTCTTCAACGTAAACAATCCAACCAGCGCAGCGACCAGCGCAAAGATGCCCATCACCAGATGCAGGCCATGAATGCCTGTAATCAGGTAGAAGAAATGACTGCTTGGGTCGGGCGAAGTGAAGCGGAATCCTTCGCGCACGAGCTGCTCCCAGGCGATCCACTGTCCGGCAAGGAACATCACGCCCAGCACCAGCGCGGCCACCAGCCAGGGAGCGGCGCGTTTCACAGCCGGCCGGCCCAGACCGAGCCATTCCTCCATGACATCGATCTCGTGAAAGAGCTGCCGACGAGCCATCTCCATGGCAGCGCTGCTCAGGAGCAGGACAGCGGTGTTGAGCCAGAGAATGGGAGGCACGGCCAACGGACGCCAGTCATTGATGAAGTTGTCGTGGACGTCAAAATGGCCTGTAGTTTGTCGCACGAAGAATGCACTAACCAGCGCGACAAAGAACATGAGGTCGCCTGCCAGAGCAAACATGACTCCAAGCCGGTAGCGAATGAGCAGCTCGCGCGGACCATTTCTGCCATGCGGCTGATTGTCCCAGTTTTCTCCATCGCCTCCGCCGCCTGTCGGCCGGCGGTCGACTGGCGGCTTTCCGCCAATGCCAGGGTCTTTGCGTTCAATCTCAGTTGGGTGGCGTGTGAAGGTGGCTGGCATGACCGGTTCCCTCTACCCCCACCAGCTTACTCCTGTTTTGCCGCGCTTTCCCACTGAAGATGAAGCCCGCCTTCGTCTGGTGGAAATTCATACTCATAGGGACCGCGCTCGATCCGGTTCGGCAGCGCGCCGTCGTTCCATTCAAGCGTCGTTGCCCGCCATGGATTAGCCTCGGCGGGCTTGCCGCGTCGTGCACTTATATAAACATTCCATAAAAAAATGAGCTGCGCGGCGCCCAGAAGCAGTGCAGAAAAGGTAATGCCGCGCTCCACTGGAATGAGTGATGGGAAACTTATTGCCGGACCGGCCAGCCGGTCGTAGTGGCGCGGCTCGCCGGCGAGTCCGGCGAAGTGCATGGGGAAGAATGTGCCGTAGGCGGCGATCAATGAGATCCAGAAATGCAGTTTGCCCAGCGTTTCATTCATCAATCGCCCGGTCATCAGCGGGAACCAGTAGTAAATACCGGCGAAGACCGAGAAGACGCCAGCCATGCCCATCACGAGATGGAAATGCGCGACCACGAAGAAAGTATTGTGCAAGTAGGCGTCGAGCGCGGGTTGCGCCAGCAACGGTCCGGTCAACCCTCCGGCAATAAAGAACGAGAGAAAACCCAGCGCGAACAACATCGGAGTGCGCAGTTGCATCCCTCCGCCCCACAGCATCGCCAGCCAGCCGATGACTTCAATTGTGCTGGGGACGGCGATGGCCATGGTCACCATGGCGAAGGCGGTTCCGGCATAGGGATTCATGCCGCTCACGAACATATGATGGCCCCATACTGCGAGCCCAAGCAGGCCAATTGCAACCAGTCCTCCAGCGAGGGTTCGATAGCCGATCACGCGTCGGCGGCAGAAGTTGGCGAACAGGGAAGTCGCAAGCCCCATGCCGGGCAGGACAGCGATGTAGACCTCGGGATGACCGAAAAACCAGAACAGATGCAGCCACAGCAGAGGTGAGCCGTCGCCGTGACCGACGACGCGGCCGTTGATCATGTCTCCCATTGGAATGAAGAAGCTCGATCCGAAGTGCCGGTCGGAAAATAACAAAATCACCGCTGCGAGCAGCACGGCGAAGACCAGCAGCGTGAGAATGGACGCGACCATCCATCCCCACACGGTCATAGGCAGGCGCGACCATGTCATGCCGGCGCGGCGCTCGGCAAGAATGGTCGCCAGCATATTAACCGCGCTCAGCCATGCAGCAATGCAAAAGATGCCGATGCTGATGAGCCAGAGGTCCACGCCGAGTCCCTGTCCGGGCCCAGAAGCAGACAATGCGCTGAGCGGGGGATACATGGACCATCCGGAGATGGCAGCGCCGCCGTGGATGTGCCCGCCGGAGATAAGCACCAGAAACGCCACAACCGTCAGCCAGAAGCCGGCAGCATTGATGTGCGGAAATGCCATACGCTGTGCGCCGATCTGTGCGGGCAGCACGAGGTTGGCAAAGCCGGACTGCGGCGCGGTAGTCAGCACGAAGAAGACCATCAGCGTGCCGTGCATGGTCACCAATGCGAGGTAATCCTCGGGCTTCATCACGCCGAAGAAGGGAATTACCGCATCTGGCCATACGCGGTGGATGCGCATAAGCAGCGACAGCACCGTCCCAACTACGACCGCGGCCAGAGCGAGATAGAGATACAGAATCCCCAGCCTGCGATGATCTGTTGTGAAGATGCGCGAGAAAATGCGGCTCACTTTGCTGTCTCTCCTGTGCGAGCACGCTCACGCTGGTTCACCCTAGCCTCCATCCAGGCGGCAAAATCGGCGGGAGATACAACTTCCAAGCGAGCCTGCATCCGTGCGTGGCCCATGCCGCAGACCTGGCTGCAGAGGATGGGATAGGTTCCCGCAACAGCAGGAGTGAAGTGAATATGCAGCACCTGCCCGGGCACGGTGTTCTGCTTGAGGCGCATGCCTGGAATAAAAAACCCGTGGATCACATCCAGCGAGCGAAGCTGGAGATCGACCTCCTGTCCGGCCGGCAGCACCAGCACGCTGGTGACAACGTCGTCGGCACTGTGCGGATCGCGCGGGTCAAGCCCCAGCGGATTACCCGCAGCAGCGTCGACCAATTGCGAGCGAGTGACGCCGAATGTGGCATCCGCGCCCGGATAGCGGAAGTACCATTGGAACTGTTCGCCGACAACCTCCACATGCATCGCCGTAAGCGACGGGCCGGTGTAACGGTTCGCGGCCCACTGGCGCTGCGCTGTGAGCGCCATCCAGGCGTACATCGCACAGAAAGCAGCTATGAGGCCCCAGCGGACGGCTGTTGGAAAGTTTCCGGATGCCTTGCGCCGCCTGAGTACTGCGAACACAAGCCAGAGATGTCCGACGAGCGCAATCGCGCATAGCGCGGCAAGATTCCAGAACATGAGGCGGTCAACAATTTGCCCGTGCAATGCGCCGTCCGCGGGCATCCATTTTACGTTTGGGGATACTTTTGCGGCTATGTTTGTGCCGGCCACGCGCGCAATTTCCAACAGAGAAGACGCGGCGAGCATCGGTAGTTGTCCTCAGGAGCGGGTATCCGCGTGTTTGCGCACAAGCTCGACAAACCGCGCATGCACCCGGCGATCTGAGGATAGCTCAGGATGAAACGTGGCCGCGAGAATTGCTCCCTGCTCGACCAGAACAGGGAAGCCATCACGTTCGGCCAGAACCTCAACGTTCGACCCGGTCTTCACGATGCGCGGCGCACGAATATAGACCATCTCGAGTGGGCCGCCGTCGAGCCGGGTAGGGGACGTTACTATCGTACTGTCGATCTGACGTCCGTATGCGTTGCGTTCGACAACGGCGTCGAGCACACCCAGGCTGGCTTGTGCAGGGTTGCGGACCTCTTTCGCAAGCAGAATGCAGCCCGCACAGGTTCCGAAGGTGGGTTTGGTGCGAACAAATTCCTGAAGCGCGCCAAGGAAGCCGTCGCGCTCAAGAAATTTGAGGAAGGTGGTCGATTCGCCACCGGGGATGACCAGACCTTCGACATTGGCAAGTTGCTCGGGCTTGCGGACGAGAACAGCTTCCGCACCGGCCTCACGCAGAGCGGCCGCATGGGCGTCGAAGTCGCCCTGGATGGCCAGGACCCCGATGCGGGTAGCGGGATTTTTCTCTATTGTGGTGTGGTCTGTCATTTTTCGAGTGGTCGGAGTGTATACCCCCTCCCCCCGGTTAATACCTTCTAATAGATTCGAAAGGACTTGCGTAGGGGGTTAAAGGGGTTATTCTTCCTTCCAACGGGCGCGGTTCTTCCGCTTTGCCCGAATCCTCTTCTTCTTTCAGGATAGCAGTTTCGAGGGAAATTCCCTGCATAAGCATGTCATTGAATCTGCGTGGGTTGGAGTAGACAGGACTTGACAGGGACTCGCTGTCCAAGCGATTGCTTCGCGTGGATGCCCCCGATGGTCGCGGAGGGAGGTTTTTCCTGCCCGTAAACACAAAGCAGATCCTTCGCTTCGCTCCCTTCGTTGCTTCGCTCAGGATGACACCTGATTTTTCTGGCCTGTCCTTACCAGCCGCGGGTCTGGAGCAGTTCCTTCTCTTCGATCGCGGTGACGGCCAGTCCCTTCATCGATCCGGTGACCTGCTCGGCGGCTTCGGAGAGAATCTTCGGGTCGTTGAAATGGGTGGTTGCAATCACGATGGCGCGGGCGCGCGACTCAGCCTCTTCGCGCTCCGTGGGGTTGTTTGGCTCGCCCTTCGCGTTCACGCTCACATCGAGCGGAGTGGCACGTTCCTTCATGAAGATTCCGGAGCCGACGAAGACGGATTCGGCGCCGAGCTGCATCATGAGCGCGGCGTCGGCGGGCGTGGCGATGCCTCCGGCGGAAAAGTTGGGGACGGGCAGCTTGCCGGATTTTGCAACCATGCGGACCAGCTCGTATGGGGCGCGCAATTCCTTGGCGGCAGCGTAGAGTTCCTGTTCGCTGAGCACGGTGAGCGCCTTCATCTCCTGCACAATCTGGCGCATGTGCTTCACGGCGTGGACGACATCGCCGGTTCCGGCTTCGCCCTTGGTGCGGATCATGGCTGCGCCTTCAGTGATGCGGCGCAGAGCTTCACCGAGGTCGCGCGCGCCGCAGACGAAAGGCGTTTTGAAGGCATGCTTGTCGATGTGGTGCGCCTCGTCGGCGGGCGTGAGCACTTCGCTCTCATCGATAAAATCGACGCCAAGGTGCTGGAGTATCTGCGCTTCGGCGAAGTGGCCGATGCGAGCCTTGGCCATGACAGGGATGGAGACGGCGGAGATGATTTCCTTGATGAGGCCTGGCTTGGCCATGCGGGCCACGCCGCCTTCGGCGCGAATCATGGCAGGGACGCGCTCGAGGGCCATGACGGCGACTGCTCCGGCCTGCTCGGCGATCTTCGCCTGCTCGACGTTCATCACGTCCATGATCACGCCGCCCTTGAGCATCTCGGCCAGGCCGACTTTGAGGCGCAGCCCGGTCTCGTTTTGCGGATAATTTCCGTTGGCGTTGGCGTGAGTGGTCATGTGATTCTCCCCGTTTCGAGCGCGTTCAATAGCGGAACAACGATTGTCCCAGCGGCGCGCTCTGCGTTGTTCGCTTGAATCTTCAGTTTAGCAGTTTTTTGAGGCTTGAATCTGTGTCTCCTGCACCTAGAGGCGCTTGCGCAAGGCTGCGGGCAGCATCGCGGGATCGACGGCGACGAATAATGCTTTCGCGCGCGCCAGCACCGTGCCGTCCTGATTCGCAAGCTGCGCCTCGCAGCGATGCTTTCGTTCCGATGAGCTTACGTGACGGCCGGTGAGCAGAAGCTGCGTGTCCAGCGGGACGGGCTTGAGGTACTCGACTTCCATGTGGCGCGTCATGGCGAGAATGCCGAGCTGGCGATTGGCCTTGCTCATGGCTTCGTCGAGCAGGGTAGCGATGATTCCGCCGTGCGCGTGGCCAGGAGGACCCTCGAAGCGCTGCGCCAGCCGCACGCGGCAGACGATGGTGCGCTCCTCATCGACGAAGAATCTGAGGCGCAGGCCGGTGCGGTTGGTCTGGCCGCAGCCAAAGCAGCGGTTAAGCGCGCCGTGCGAGAGCGGCTCGAGTTTCTGCGCCATCATGACGCTCCCAGAATCGACGCGAAGACTTCGCGGTCGACGTTTCCGCCGGTGATGATTGCCCCCACACGCTTGCCTGCGATGCGGGTGCGCTCCTGCAGAATCGCGGCGGTCGTTACGGCTCCGGCCCCTTCGGCGACGTTGTGAGTGTCTTCATAGATGGCGCGCATAGCTGTGCGAATTTCGTCCTCGCCGACTTCGACGAAGCGCTCAACATATTTGAGCATCACTTCCAAAGCGTCCTCGACGGGAATGCGGCAGGAGACACCATCGGCAACAGTTGAGCTGACGGCATGCGGAACGACATGGCCTGCGGCGAACGACAGGGCAGTGGCCGGAGCGGCTTTCGCAGTCACGCCGACGATCTTTGTCTTAAGGCCGAGAGCTTTGCGCGCGGCGGCCATTCCGCAGATGGACGAGCCCATTCCAACGGGAACATAGATCGTATCCAGTTCCGGGGCGGTCTCGAACATCTCCAGCGCATAGGTTCCCGCGCCGACGGCGAGCGTTCGGTGGAAAGCAGGCGCGTGGTGCGCGCCGGCTCGAGAGGCCAGTTCCCGGGAGTATTCGAGCGCGGCCTGGAAATCCTCGCCGTGCTCTACAAGCTCAGCGCCAAGAGCCTGCATGGCGCGGTTCTTCTCTCGGCTGTTGCCATGCGGGACGACGATGGTGGCCTTCAATCCAAAGCGTGCGGCAGCCGATGCAATGCCCTGGCCGTAATTGCCGCGCGTGGCGGCGACCACGGCGGTTATCCCGGGATGCTCGCGCTTGAGCCAGTCGATGTAGACCATCGCAGTGCGCAGCTTGAAGGCGCCTAGGGGCGAATGGTTCTCGTGCTTCAGCCAGACCTCGGCTCCGGCACGACGGTTGAGCAGCGGCCAGGTGAAGGTTGGGGTGGGAGGCATGACGGTGCGCACCAGTTCTGTTGCACGGCGCAGCTCGTCGATCTCGGGAAGCTCCATGCCTCACTTTACACGCCTTGGGAGAGCTGCGTGTGAGACGTCCTGCTGTTGCGATGAATGAGCAGAGTTTCCCAAAGTGGGTAATTATTGACGCCGCAGGTATGGAATGACTAAAGGCGGTTCCCATGGGTGCAGGCTTTCTGATTATCATTGTTTGTCGGCAGCGAGCAGAGCAGTAGAGGAACGCAGCAAGCAGAAAGGGGTAGTCGAGCAGTCAATGCCAATGCGTGTCATTGTTGCGGGTTACTCCCTCAGCCTGCTTGCGACGATCATTGGCTGCATTGCAATTGCGCGCAGCAGGCATGCAGGCCGCGGTATGGGCTGGCTGATCAGCGCGCTTTCGAGTGCGCTGATCGGGTCGCTGCTCTTTACCGCACATGCATACATTCCCCGGTTCTTCTCGGTCATTCTCCTGAATGAAGCAGTGCTGGTTTCTTTCGTGCTGCTCCATCAAACGATCACCCATGTTCTGGGGTCCTCGCAGCGATACATCTGGCTCAGCATCACGTTGGTCCTGGCGTTATTTTTTTCGTTTCTCTACTTCACATATGCTGTGCCCGATCTTCAGTCCCGCATCATGGTGCGCACCGCAGCATTGATGATTCAAACGGCAGCCAGCGCTTTCGTACTGTTCAGACATAAGGATCCCGAACTGCGCGATCCAGTCCGTCTGGCCGGAGGGGTCCTGGCCGTCTTCAGTTTCGCGCAGGCTTCGCGGCTGGTTGCCACGATGATCTGGATGCCGTCGCCCAATCGCCTGCATCTTGATTCCATCCAGGCGTTCTTCACTCTTTTCAACTTCATCGTCGGGTTGGGAAGCTGCTTTGCCGTTGTCTGGCTCACCTTGTGGACGCAGAGGCAGGACCTGCACGTGAAGGCCACGACGGACGGGCTTTCGGGCCTGATGAATCGCCGCACCTTCGATGAGGTTCTCGCACGCGAACTCCAATGCAGACAGGAATCGCTGGCTCTGTTGATGATCGACATGGATTATTTCAAATCCATCAATGATGAGCACGGCCACCAGATAGGCGATGAAGTCATACGCCGAGTAAGCCAGCTCCTGAGCGCCAATACACGCGCCATGGATGCTGTGGCCCGCTATGGCGGCGAAGAGTTCGCGATGATCCTTAAGGGGCTTCCGCTGGAAAAGGTCGAATCCGTGGCGGAGCGGCTGCGTTCGCAGATAGAAACCATGGTGGGACTGCCGGAACCCATTAGTGTGACTGTAAGCATAGGCGTCGCCATGAAATGTCCCGGCGATACGATTGCATCGCTCGTCAAACGCAGCGATGAGGCGTTATATGTTTCCAAGCGCGGGGGGCGCAACCGCGTAAGCACGCAGCAGGAGTATGGAGATACCGAAACCAGCGGTGATCTATACTTGACCTGAGATCACCCCATGCAGCCCGTTAAGTCTCCCAACGAAGCACCTGCGAAGACCTTTTACATCGAGACCTTCGGGTGCCAGATGAACGCCCACGACTCGGAGAAAGTCATTGGGACCCTGCAGCACCAGGGCTATACCCGCGTCGAAAGCGAAGAGGCCGCGGATCTCATCCTCTACAACACCTGTTCTATTCGAGATAAAGCCGAGCAGAAAGTTTTTCATCGCCTGAACGATTACAAGAAGCTCTATTCACAGGGCAAGCGCTTCGGCGTGCTTGGCTGCGTAGCGCAGCAGGAGGGCGAAAAAATCTTCGAGCGCGCGCCGTTTGTTTCGCTTGTTTCCGGTTCGGCTTCGTACCGCAAGCTGCCGGAGATGCTGGTGCAGCTCGAGCAAGGCAAGCAGCACATCACCGGGCTCGATGATCGTCAAACCGAGGAAACCTTCGAGACCGAGTTCACGGCACGCTCGAATTCGCACCGCGGGTATATCACCATCATCGAGGGCTGCGACAAGTTCTGCGCCTATTGCGTGGTTCCGTACACTCGCGGCAAAGAGCGCAGCCGGACTTCGACCTCAGTGCTGAACGAAGCGCGCCGTATGGCCGATGCCGGCTACACCGAAATTCAGCTTCTTGGGCAGAATGTGAATTCCTACCGCGATCCGGAAGGGAAGCGGACGTTCGCAGAACTGCTTGCCGCCGTCGGCGAGATTCCAGGCATCCGCCGCGTGCGTTTTACGACTTCGCACCCCCGCGACTTTACCCACGACATAGTTGATGCCATCGACGCAGTGCCCACTCTCTGCGATCATGTGCACCTGCCGGTGCAGAGCGGGTCGTCGCGTGTGCTTCACCTGATGCAGCGCGAGTACACGCGCGACTGGTACCTTGACCGCATCTCATGGGTTAAGTCGGCGAAGCGGCCGATCAGCATGACGACGGACATTATTGTGGGATTCCCGGGAGAAACCGACGCAGACTTTGAGGAAACGGTGAGTCTTCTTGGCGAGGTCCAGTACGATGGAGTCTTTGCCTTCAAATACTCGCCGCGCCCGAACACGCCCGCGATCAGCATGGCGGATTCAATTGCCGATGAGGATAAATCCAAGCGGCTGCAAGCTCTTCTCGACTGCCAGCGGGAGATTCAAAGGCATAACTACGCGAAGCATATAGGGCAAGAGATCGAAGTAATGGTTGAAGAATATAATGCGGCTCGCGGACAGGTTATCGGCCGTACCTCGCAGAATAAAACGCTGAATTTCACAACAAAACAGCCTATTCTGCCGGCAAAGGGAAATTATGTGAAGGTTCGCGTCACCAGCAGTTTTCCTAACAGCCTAGTTGGCGAGGCCGTCTAAGCGTCAGGATGGAAATTGAGATGAAAATTCGAGGCCTGATGGTCGACCCTTCGACCAACATGCCCATCGTGCTCCTGAAAGACCCTCAGAGCGAGGCGCTGTTGCCCATCTGGGTAGGGCTTTATGAGGCACAAGCCATCGCGCTTGAAGTGGAAAAGACGCAGACCCCGCGCCCGCTGACGCATGACCTGCTGCGCAGCGCAATCGACAGCCTCAATGGCCTGGTTAAACGCGTCGTCGTTACAGAACTCAGGGATGATACGTTCTATGCGGTCATCTGGATGGAGCAGAACGGCGAAATCGTTTCTCTGGATGCGCGACCTTCCGACGCGCTGGCGCTTGCCCTGCGCACCGATTGCCCCATCTTCGTCGACGAAGAGGTGCTGCGCGCTGCGAAAGTTCTTCCCAACCCGGCAGAGCAGGCCTCTTCGCAGGATGTAAAGAAATGGCTCGAAGGCCTGAACGACGAGGACCTGGGCCGCTACAAAATGTAGCGTTGAAACAGCGCTTTATTTACGCATCAGATCCTAAGTTATGACCTGGATCAGACTGCCTCGCTCGCCAGAGGGATGATCTTTCGTACCGTTCTCCGGATGAAAACTTCCGCCCCAGCAAGCTGCAGAATGAGATTGGCCAACGCAACGGCCAGTCCCGCCAGCAGAACACCGCGTACGGTCGAAAGGTTGACTACGGAAAACGCCACTATTTGTGTGACGATTGTCAGCGTGATTCCGTAATACGCAGGAACCACCCATCCCTTGCATATGTTCATGGCCAGCGCACCTCCCTGCAGTACGCTTACCGCGGCCAGAATCATAACCAGAACCAGGTCGCCGTGGGCATTGTTCATGTATTGGTGGCCGAGCAGACGCAATATCAAGTCGGGCCGCACCAGCACTGCCGCAAGGACGAAACCGGTAAACAGGATGTACGCCAGGAATATCTGCCAGTAGATGCCACGCAGGAGCTTAGGTTGCGCGCAGCGTGAAAGGCGCGGCGTAAGCACTGTATTAATCACCTGCGGCACGATTACGAAGACCACCCCAAGCCGGGTAAGTGCGCCAAGGTCGGCAATCTGCGACCTGCTGCCGAAGATTGTGATGAGCCAAATACTGATCTGCCCCTGAAAAACTCCATAGATTTCATAAGGAATCTGCGCGCGAACAATCTTCCATACGCCAGACCGAATCTCTGTGCTCGGCGAGGCTGTCATGTCTAAATTTCTCTTCGACCATCGCGAGAGAATCCAGACCTGGCCGACGCCGGCGACGACTTGCGCAATAAGCGCTACGCCCAGCGACATGTAAAGAAAGTAGGCGGGCAGAATCAGCAGCAGACGCAGAATTGCGCCTGCAAAATTCACCCATTGAAGAACGCCCACGTCGCCACGCAGGCGCGGAACTGCACAGTAGATTCCAGTCATGAGCTGAAGCTGTGTCGCCACGACTACCAGCACCAGCGCCTCCAGCACGATGGAAAAGCTCGCCCCGGCTTTCCACAGCATGTAGGGCAGAATTGGCAGCACAATCGCCGCAGCCAGGTAGTACATGGTGCGCCGCAGCCCGATGCCCGTGCGAACCAACTGTCCCATGCGGTGATCGTCCGCATGAGACGGGCCGCCAACTGCCTGCAGGCCTGCAGTCATTCCACTGTCTGAGAGTTGCAACACAGTGGAAAACAGCGCCATGGCGATTGTGTAGTAGGCATATTGTGTTTTGGGCATGCTGCGAACCAGCAACAGGCTGACCAGCATGCCGGTGAGCTGAACGATAACTTGAACGCTGGTAAAGCGGAGCAGCACCTTGCTCAGGCGGACAAGGCGATGTCTTCGGCGCTCCGTCATTTTCCTATAGTACGTGGCCGTTTATCATCGGAGAAGACGAATGCGCATAGCCTTTCTGTCTCCCATTATGTCCGGCCGCGGCGGCATGGAGTCTGCTGTTCGCGGCCTTGCGCTAGGGTTTGCGGCGCTGGGCCACGAGCCACGAGTGTATTTGCTGGGGGGACCTCCGCCGGAGACGGTCTGGCTGGAGCAGGTTCCGTATGCGGTCTTCGGCAATGCGCAGCAAGGCCGCCTTCGGCGGTTCTATGAATATTCGTTCGGCCTGGCGAAGGAGTTTCGCGGCTTTCGACCCGACGTGGTGGTAGCTCTGGATGGCCCCCGGCTACTGAAAGGAAAAATCGCGCTGGCGCTTGCCCAGCGTCGCGCCGACATGTGGTCCTGGATTCACTTTCCCATGAAGTTCGTCGACATGCCCGGATTGCTGAGGCTAGCCGACGGGCACCTGGCCATCAGCGAAGGTGTGGCAAACGAGTTGCGAGACTTTCTGGGTGAGCGAAAGAAGAGCCGCGTCAAAACAATTTACAATCCCATTCAGGTGGATGTGCCGAGAATTTCGCGCCCCGCGGTGGGCGAGCCTACTGTGTTTCTACATGTCGGCCGTCTGGAATGGGACCGGCAGAAGCGCGTCAACGATTTGCTGACCGCGGCGTCACGCCTCAAAGGGGACTTCCGCCTCGTGATCGTGGGCGATGGCACCGGCTTCACGCAGCTTCAGCAATACGGCAGGGAGCTGGGACTGGACAACCGCATCGAATGGTTGGGTTGGAAGTTCGATCCGTGGGCAGCGGCTGCGCGAGCGAGTGTCTTTGTGCTGACCTCATCCTATGAAGGCTTTGCTCTGGTTCTGGCCGAGGCGCTGGCGCACGGCATTCCATGTATCACTTCCGACTGCAAGGTCGGACCCGACGAGATCATTGAAGAGGGAACCAGCGGATGGTTCTACCCCGTGGGCAATGTGGAGGCGCTGGCGCATAGAATGCAACAGGTCATCGACAATCCAGGAATACTGCCTTCAGCAGACACTCTTCAACGATCAGCCAGCAGATTCAGCGCCACAGCTGTGGCGGAGCGCGCCTGCAAGGCATTTGCCGCAAACGGGAGCCGCGGATGAGCGAATCGCAACTTCCTCTTGTCTCCGTGCTGTTCATTACCTGGAAGCGCTTCGACCTGCTGAAGCCTACAGTGGAAAGCTTTTTGCGGAACACCGATTATTCGAACCTCGAACTGGTGATTGCGGACGACGGCAGCCCAGCGGAGATGCAGACGCTCATTCGCACACTGCCCGCGCAGGTATTCGCTCTAGCTCCGAAGAACCGGGGACTGGGAGCCAACAACAATAATGGTCTCAGGCATTGCACAGGCAAGTACATCCTGATGATTCAGGATGACTGCCGCTGCCAGGGTCCAGCCGATTACCTGAAAAATACCATCAGAGTGATGGAGGCGAATCCGCAGGTTGGAATTATCAATTATTACGGCTCCGCGCACCTGCTGGACACGAGTCTTCCTCTGAAGGGGTGCGATGAGCCTTGCTACAAAATGCTGGAGCGGCCGAAGGAAGGGAAGCACGAGTATTTTCTCTATACCGATCAGCCGCACGTTGTCTCGCGCGAAGCGTTGGAGGCGGTCGGATACTACATCGAAGACCGCGACATTGAAGAATGCGAGAGAGAATACACCCACCGCTGGCGCAACCAGACCCGTTTCGCCACCGCGATGTTTCCGGCATATTACAACAGCTTATTTCTGCACGTTGGCGAGGAATCCAGCTTCCGCACCAACCGCTTCCGTTACCGCATTCAGCGTCCGCTGTTGCCGCTAGCGTACTGGCTCAAACAGCATTGCCGTCCTATCTATCAAGTCGGGCGCTGGACCATGAATGCCGGAGTTTGCGCGCTTGAACGGCTCAGGCTTGTCCGGTAAGGTCCTTCAAGAATGCGGCTATGCGACGCCCATAATCATCCCATCCGCCCAAGCTGCGAATGCGCATTAATGCCGCTTCGCTCATGCGTTGCCGAATGTCCGGATCCTCTGCCAATCGAGTGAAGCGATCGCAGATCTCTGCCGGAGAACGAATCGGCACCGTGAATCCCTCC
>JASHRS010000164.1 GCA_030037215.1 Silvibacterium sp.
CTACCTGAATTTCCGAAGGAACAGGCAAAGATGGCAAATGGATTCACAGGCAACACCCGCAAGGTCACCGCGCACCTCACGCAGAACGAAGGTCTGAGCTTCGAGAAGTCCGCGCCCGGCAAAAAGGGCTATAAGCTAGCCCCGCTCGACGTTCCCGAAGTAGACGCATCCGCGCTGCTCGGCAGCGCCGTGCGCAAAGACGAGCCGACGCTCCCCGAATTGAGCGAGATCGAAATCATTCGCCACTTCACGCGCCTCTCCACCTGGAACTACGCCATCGATCTCGGCATGTACCCGCTCGGCAGTTGCACCATGAAGTACAACCCGCGCGTCAACGAGTTCGTCTCGCGCCTCGAAGGCATCGCCGAAGCCCATCCCTACCAGCCCGAATCGCTCTCGCAGGGCTCGCTCGAAATCATCAAACTGCTCCAGGACTGCCTCATCGAAATCACCGGTATGGACGCCATCACGCTGCAGCCTGCCGCCGGAGCCCACGGCGAATTCACAGGAATCCTGCTCGCCCGCGCGTACCACGAGTCGAAGGGTAATCCACGCAAGACCATCATCATTCCTGACTCTGCGCACGGAACCAACCCCGCAACCGCGGCAAGCTGCGGCTACCAGATCATCAACCTCAAATCCAATTCGCAGGGCGGAGTCGATGTCTCCGCGCTCGCTCAGATCGTGAACGAAGACACCGCTGCGATGATGCTCACCAACCCATCCACCATCGGCGTTTTCGAAAACGAAATTCACAAAATCGCCGACGTGCTCCACAACAAAGGCGCGCTGCTCTACATGGACGGCGCCAATATGAACGCACTCGTCGGCAAAACTCGTCCCGGCGACTTCGGCGTCGATGTCATGCACCTCAACCTGCACAAGACCTTCTCTACACCGCATGGTGGAGGCGGTCCCGGCTCCGGCCCCGTCGCTTGTAAGAAATTTCTGGAGCCGTTCCTGCCCACGCCTGTCCTCGCGCAGGGTTCCGATGGCCTGCTCCACTGGAATTACGATCGGCCACAATCCGTCGGCCGCGTGCGCATGCTCTACGGCAACTTCGGAATGTTCGTACGAGCGCTTGCCTACACCCTCGCCAATGGTCCCGACGGTCTGCGCAAAACCACCGAAGATGCAGTCCTCAACGCCAACTACATCCGTAAAAAGCTCGAAGACGTCTATGAGCTGCCTTACAACACGCCATCCATGCACGAGGTCGTCTTCAGCGACAGGCGCCAGACGAAGAACGGCGTTAAAACGGGGGACATCGCCAAGCGCCTGATCGACTATGGATTCCACCCCTACACCACGTCATTCCCGCTCATCGTTCCCGGTGCGCTTATGATCGAGCCCACCGAGAGCGAATCACGCGAAGAGCTCGACCTTTTCATCGATGCAATGCGCCAGATCGCTCGCGAAGCTGACGAAAATCCCGAGTTAGTCACTACAGCGCCGCACTCCACTCGTGTCTCGCGCCTCGACGAAACTACTGCCGCGCGCAAACCTGTCCTCCGCTGGAAAGGCCCTCCTGCGCCCAACGGCGTCGAAATCGATACCGCCGCGAAGGAGTGGTAGCCTGCGTGTCCAGCCTTTACCAGCGCCGCGACGAGCTTGAGAAGTACGAATTCATGATGGGACCAGCGCGCGGCAAGCTTGCCGTTTCGCTCGACATGCTAACCGATGCGCTTATCCTCATCGGCCAGCACGGAGTCTACTGCACCTCGCAGCGTAATCCCTCGAAGCCTGCTCTCGACCTCGAAACTGTTCTCGGCGAAATTAACGGAGCCAAGCAACTCATCCAGTCCGTCATGGAAGAGCTCGCCAAGTCATCCGAATCCGCCTCAAAATAAAAAGCTGCGCCCGCAAGCGCAGCTTTTCTCATTTCAAATTCCTAACCGACTGCCTCGACAGGCACATACACGTTCGCCAGCCCCCATCGCAGATGCATCTCCGTCTTATTACCGTGCGTGTGGGCGAAGTCAATCTGGAATTTCTCTACCGGCGCGCTGCCTACAATTCCGTCCATCATCTTCACGCGTCCCAGGTCCTGTCCTGAGTTGTAGACCGTGCCCCACTGCCCAGTTTGCTTATTCACAATCAACAACCATCCCGACTTTGCGGGAATGCTGTACAGCGTATAGGTCCCCGCCGGCACAACCAGTTTGCCGATCCGCAGCGTGGCCTCTGTGACCATCGTCGTCGATGTATTCGCTCCCGTACGCCATACCTTGTCGTAGGGCGCAATCTGATCGCCCACCGTGCGTCCGCGCAGCGACGGAGCGCAATAGTAGATCGTGATCGACTTCCCGTCCAGCGACACGCTGGTCTGCGCTGCCGGGCTCAGAGGTGGGTTCTGGTTCGCTGGCGGCTTGCACTGCGAGTGCGCCTGCGCAATTGTGAACATCACCGCGGCAACGCCGAGCAAAAAGCTTCTACAATAGAAAAATTTCCGCATGGGTAAGGCTCCCTGATATTCCTTGATATGACACGTTACCATCAGAACGCGGAACCAAGCACTCTGTCAAAATTCGAGCTCATCGCAAGCCTAGATGGACCGGTAAGACTCAACCAAGCCCCACGCGGTGCACTAAATCCACAAATCTCGGATCATTACGGATTGGGTCGAAGTACGGATGGACTTTTACAAACTCTAGAATGTTCGACTGCTCTTTGTATGCCTGCTCAAGCCACACAAAAGCCTCTTCGTTGTCACCCAGACCTAGGTAAGCATTCACAAAAGCGCCGGAAGGAACATACCCTTTCTTGTTGCGCTCCTTCAGTTCTGCAAGAAGCCGAAGCGCATCATCACGGCGCCCCGCATGGGCATACGCCCTGATCAGAACACCCATCACTCCCGGGCTGCGATTGGAAATGGAAAGCGCCTTTTCCAGCGGCGGAATCGCGTCTTTGGACTGATTATTGGCGCACAGAGTGAATCCGAGGAACCATAAGGCACCCGCGTCATTCGGGTTTACGGCAAGGACACTGCGTAGTTCGTGTATTGCCTCGTCATAGCGATGAGACTGAAATAGAATCCAACCGATATACTCTCCAGAAACCGCAAGCGGATCGAGTACCCGGCCGCGCTCCGCCCAGTCCAGAGCCTCGTCCGTACGTCCCTGACATAAGAGCCATAGCGAGTATCCGGAATAAGCATCCGCATCGTTCGGATTGAGTTCGAGGGCACGCCTGTACTCGGCCTCGGCGTCGGCCCAGTGCCACTGTTCCAGTTCCACCGTTGCCAGCAGCACGTGTGCTTCAACAAGATTTGGATCCAGTTCCAGCGCCTTTTTAGCTGCAGACACCACCTTGGGCCGCGTCTCGGCTGGAGGTGCGCCGATAAAAACCTCACCGAGTGCGGAATACGCAGATGCCAGACCGACATATGATGACGCGAACGTGGGGTCTCTTCTGATCGCTTCCTCAAAGTACCCTATGCTCTCTTCGATCTCCGCCTTAGTGTTGCCTTGGTCCAGGACGAACTGGCCCTTCAGGTAATTCTCATAAACCTCCGGTGCCACCGGACGCGCTGCGGTCAACCTTTGGTGCTCTTCCCCGGTAATCGTGACCTGCACCTTTTCCGCTATTGCCTGCGCAATCTCGCTCTGCATGGCAAGTGCATCCTGCAACTCGCGATCATAGGTCTCCGACCAGAAATGCTCGTCCGTCGCACCCCGAATCAACTGGGCTGTCACTCGAATCCGGTCACCCTCTCGAATCACCGACCCTTCGACAATAGCATCCACGCCCAGCGTTCTGGATATTTCCGGTACCGACATCTGCGGGTTCTTGAACCGCATCACCGACGTGTAGGAAATAACGCGAAGATCATGAATTCCGGCGAGCCGTCCGATAATTGCGTCGGTCATCCCATCCGCCAGATAATCCTGCGACGGATCCCCCGACAGATTCTTCAAAGGCAAAACCGCAAGCGACCTGATCTTAGGTTGACTCGCCTCCTTGGCGCGACCCCGCCACACTATATAGGCAACGGCAAGAACGCAGGTGGCTGCAACCAGTGCCAGGACGATCCAGCGGAAGCGGACGCCTCTTTGTCCTCGCCGGCCCTCCGTTGCCGCAGCCGACCCTGCTTCAGCCGCTTTCTCTTGCTCCAGACGCACACCGCGGCTCTGCTGCCAGGCATCCAGTTCGGAGCCCAGGGCGTAAACTGATCCGCGCTTGTCATGTACATGGCGATGGACAGGCATGCCCTCGCGCTTCTCCCAGCGCTGTACGGTGGTCACATCGCGTTTTAGGTACGCTGCGATTTCCTTCCATGAATCCAGCCGGCTTTCAGAAACCTGGTCAGCCTGATGGGTTCCTTTGTCGGCTTGTTGGGTTCGATTATTAGCTGGTTGGGTTCCAAGGAACGGTTCACCCATGGCATTCTCCCAAGCGGTCAGGTTTATCGCGAGCCGATTGTAATCACGCGTTACAGCAAAGGCAAAAGACGGCATTAGACGGCAAACCGGCTGTTACGCCTATCACCGTTTGACCAGCGCCACACTGATAACCCATCGTGTCTGCAATCGCGGGCGCGAGCGCAATTCCGCGGTTCGAGCTTAAGGCGACAAAATCGGAGGTTTTCTCATGAAAAGCAAAAGGTTTTCTCTTGTGATGGCGAGCATCGCGATGCTCATACTGTCCTGGAGTCCCGGCACCGTGGCTCGCGCCGAGCAGCCTCTCTACCTGTCAGGTGTAATCAATGGTTTCTCACCCGCTAGTGTCACTCCGCCTGGCCCGTGGGAAGTTCACGGCACTTGGTCTCTAATGATTGATCCGCATTCGCAAACCGCTGATTTTTCAGCCGATCTGACGATGGAACGGAGCGACCTCTGGGTTTCGGCAAATGCTCAGGACCCGAACAACACAGCGCTTCGCATGTCCCACACGCATCACATCGCATTGCAGCATGTCAAAATCACCACGATCCCGAATGGCTTTCAACTGTCGGGTACCGCCACCATCACCAAAGATGGCAGCCCGGCGCCGTTTAACCCCGCTCCGTTGCAGGTCGACTTCACCGGAGGAACCAGCCTCCTGATTTCGAATGTCGCTTTGACCTTCCTGAACCCTAGCACTGGGAACAACGCCAGCGTGCATTTTGGATCGCTGCCAATCCTTGGCGTCGTTGGCAAGCCTTAGCAGTTTTCGAGCGCCGGCAGCGGACAACCACTGGAAGGGCGACTTCCGTCCGCTGCCCACCTCACTTCTATCCCTT
>JASHRS010000165.1 GCA_030037215.1 Silvibacterium sp.
CCCATTCGATCCTGTCGCGCTCTCGGTGGCGGTCATAGCAATTCTGCTGCTGGTTCTGGCAGCGTCCTTTCTGCCGGCAAGCAGGGCCGCAGCCATCGACCCGATGCGGGCGTTGCGGGAGGAATAGCCGTCCAGGCAACTGCGGTTTCGCTACTACTGCAAAAAACTTGGGGGGGCCCACCCCCCCTTAATATTTCATTTTCCGGCGTAATTCATTGATTTCGCAAGGTTTTCAAGGAACAGCGAATTCCGTAACTTATTGATTCTGCAAGGTTTTCAAGGGTGCTTTCTGATGTAGTTCCTTGATTCGACTGGGTTTTCAAGGGACATTACAAGCCACCCCGCGAGTAATTCCGTACGGAGCGTCACCTTTATAATCAAACTGGGGCGCTTTGTTTATTCGAGGAAAATCGCCCTGTGCATCGTGCTGTACATTTTGGGGCAAAGGGTTGACTGATCAGATCATCATTCGCGGAGCGCGAACCCACAACCTGAAAAACATCGATTGCGAGATACCACACGGCAAGCTGACGGTAGTCTCCGGTGTATCCGGTTCGGGAAAATCCTCGCTCGCGTTCGATACCGTTTATGCCGAAGGACAGCGGCGGTATGTCGAGTCGCTGTCTGCGTATGCACGGCAATTTCTGGAGCGCATCGAGAAGCCGGACGTGGACCTGATCGACGGGCTGGCTCCGGCTATTGCGATTAAGCAGAAAAACGCCACGAGAAATCCGCGCTCCACCGTTGCAACAGCTACCGAAATATACGACTATCTGCGGCTTCTTTATGCGCGCTGCGGAACTGTCTACTGCATTGCCTGTAACGGAATTGTGAAACGCGATTCCGTCGACGAGGTTGCCGAAGCCGTGTTGGCGCTTGGTGACGGGACACGCCTGCATGCACTGTTTCCCATTGTTTCGCAGTCCCTCCCGGCCTTTGCGGCAGATACCACGCCGGAGACGGGAACGAAAAAAACCGCGCGCACAAAGAAAGCCGCAAAGCAGCCGGCGAAAAATGATTCCTCGCCGCTTACCGATGCTTTAAAGGACAGACTTACCGACCTGCGCAAGCGGGGCTTCAATCGCCTCTACCAGAACGGGAACATTTACGAGTTCTCGACGCCCGAGTCGCTGCTGGAGATCGACTTCGCGCAGCCCGTCTTCATTCTGGTGGACCGTATTATCGTTTCGCCGGAAAGCCGCGCACGCATTGTCGATGCCGCGGAAATCGGATACCGCGAGGCCCGGGAAATTCTCTTTGAAATTGTCCCGCGTGAGGCTGAAGCCGGAACCGAGCGCCGCAAGCTGCGTTTTTCCGGCAACTTTGAGTGCACGAACTGCCACCGTGCCTACCGCGAGCCCGAACCGCGCATGTTTTCCTTTAACAATCCCTATGGGGCATGCCCCCGGTGCCAGGGCTTCGGTAATACCATCGACTTCGACCTTGACCTCATCATTCCAGACAAATCCAAAACCCTGGACGAAGGCACAATCGATCCCTGGAACCGCCCAAAGTACCGGCCGTATTTCACCGAACTGAAGCGCACTGCCAAGCAGTATGGAATTCCGATGGACGTGCCGTGGTTCGATCTGACGCCGGACCAGCAGGCGATCGTTATGAACGGCGCAGGCAGCTTTCCCGGCGTGCATGGCTTCTTTGAATTGCTGGAGCGCAAGAAGTATAAGCTTCATGTCCGCGTCATGCTGTCAAAGTATCGTGGATATGCTCTTTGCCCCGAATGCAAAGGCCAGCGACTGCGAGCCGAAGCGCGCGCGGTTCGCATCTCCGAGAAAAATATCTGTGAGGCTGCAGCACTCACCATTCGTGCTGCGAACGAATTCTTCAACGAGGTACAGCTGAGCCCGATGCAGCAGGAGATCGCCGGGACTATTTTGACGGAGATTCGCCAGCGCCTGCATTTTCTGGATGCAGTGGGGCTCGACTACATCACACTCGACCGCCTCGCTTCGACTCTCTCTGGTGGAGAGGCACAGCGGATCCAGCTTGCTACCTCGCTCGGTTCGCAACTAGTCGGTGCTCTTTACGTGCTCGACGAGCCGTCGATTGGCCTGCACACACGGGACACTGCGAAGCTGATCCGCATTCTGGATGATTTGCGCGATCTTGGAAATACGATTCTGGTCGTTGAGCACGATCCGGATGTATTGCGGGCTGCGGACCAGCTCCTCGACCTTGGTCCAGGCGCCGGCGAGTTTGGTGGCCGCGTGCTGGCGTCGGGTACAGTAGCGGAAGTTGAACGTAATCCTGACTCTCTAACAGGGAAATATCTCTCAGGCCAACTCACAATTCCCACCCCGACCAACAGGCGCAAACCTGGTGGATCAAAAGAGTGGATCAACCTGCGCGGAGCGCGCGCCAACAACCTTCGCGGACTCGATGTAGACATTCCGCTCAACCTGCTTGTAGCAATTACCGGTGTCTCGGGTTCGGGAAAATCGACTCTGGTGCACGATGTCCTGTATCGCGTGATCTCGCACAGGCTGGGAAAAACCGAAGGAGGCGACCCTAGCAGCCTTTATCGCGATATCAAGGGCGTGGAACGGCTGAACGACATCGTGCTGGTCGACCAGGCACCAATCGGGCGCACTCCGCGCTCGAATCCCGTGACCTATATCAAGGCCTTCGATGCAATCCGAGATCTCTTTGCTGCACAGCCGGAAGCGCAGCGCCGCGGCTACAGCGCAGGCCACTTCTCTTTCAACGTGCCCGGCGGGCGCTGCGATGTATGCGAAGGCGACGGCACCGTGACCGTGGAGATGCAATTCCTTGCAGACGTTGAGCTGCCCTGCGAAGAATGTAATGGCACGCGCTACAAATCAAGCGTGCTGGAAATTCGATACAAAGATAAGAACATCCACGAGGTGCTGGGCCTTACGGTGAAAGAGGCATTGCGCTTCTTCGCCGGACACCACAGAATCGTGGAAAAGCTTGCCGTGCTCGATGAAGTGGGACTGGGGTATGTGCGGCTGGGCCAATCAGCAACAACGCTTTCCGGAGGCGAGGCGCAACGCGTGAAGCTGGCAGCGCACCTGGCCGCGGTTCGCTCTGGACCCGGTGACGGCAAGAAGAAGCAGAGCCGCGTTCTGTACATTCTGGACGAACCGACCACCGGGTTGCATTTCGACGATGTGAGCAAGCTGTTGGTGGCGCTGCGCAAGCTGATCGACGGCGGCGGATCACTTATCGTTATCGAACATGATCTTGACGTGATCAAGTCAGCTGATTGGGTGATCGATCTTGGTCCCGAAGGCGGCGCAGGAGGCGGCAAAATTGTCGTGGCAGGCACTCCGGAGCAGGTCGCGCAGTGTCCTCAATCGCACACGGGGTTTTGGCTCAAGAAAGTTATGCCCGCGCGCAGCGAAGCCAGAGTGCAAGCTGACGCTACGGCCGAAGAAGTAGAGGTATAAATGCGGTTCAGAATTGCAGCGCTGGCGTGCAGCCTCGCTCTGTCTTTCATCTCTTTTCCTGCAATCCTTGGCGCGCAGGCTACACCGTTGCCTCCGGGCACGAGCGTTCCCGACTCCAGCCCAGAGCAGAGTGAGCTTCAGACACAAGCCAACCCACTCGCCGGAATCGAATCAGATATCGAAGCAAAGAACTACGACAAGGCGCGGGCGCTGCTGGATACGTATCTCTCCGCTCACCCTGACGATGCCCGTGCGCTTTTCGACCGTGGCTACTGCGATGATGCCGAGGGCAAGACCGCTGAAGCGAAGGAGTTCTACCATAAAGCGATCACTGCTGATCCGAAGCAGTTTGAATCGCGCTTTGCCCTGGGGCTGATTCTGGCCAAAGAGGGCGATCCGGGAGCCCGTGAGCAATTGCAGACGGCGGCCTCGCTCGACCCCAATCCGCCGAATGCCACGGCCAAGGCGCAGGCGCTGCGTGCTCTGGCGCGGCTGATACGGAACATCGACCCGGATACGGCAAAACAGGCGCTCCTCGACGCACTGAAAATCTCGCCGGAAACACCTGACGACACGCTGCTCACGGGCGAGATCGCCGAAGCTGAGGGAGATCATGATCTGGCCGAACAGGCTTACCGGCGTGTCCTGAATATTGATCCGCAGTCTTCGGAGGCCTCTGCGGGATTGGCTCATGTGCTTATTGAGGAGAAGAAGTATTCCGATGCAGAACCGCTCGTGAAAGCAGCGCTGACCCGTGATCCCGATGACCCGGCACTCAACGCACAATATGCAGCGCTTCTTGCAGCCGAGGGCAAAACCGACGAGGCTGTGACGGCACTCGAGAAACTGTACCAGCTGCAGCCGAAAGACCGCGGAATTGCCAGGATGCTGGCTGATGGCTATGCGCAGGCCGGTGAGATAGAGAAAGCCGACGCTCTTTACGCTGAACTGTTGGCCGAAACACCTGATGATGCCGAATTGGAAGCGGCTCGCGGACAAATTCTGATTCGGGAAGGGAAGTACGAACAGGCTTTGGTTTTGCTGCAAAATGCCGTAAAAATCAGGCAGGATGATCCTGACACATGGAGTGGGATTGCGTATGCGGCGTCCAAGACTGGCCAATATAACCTTGTAATTCAGGCACTTACAGCGCGATCAAAATTAGCGTCAGAAACGCCAGCTACTTACTTTCTATGGGCAACGGCGAATGATAATTTGCATCGCACCAAAGAGGCTTTGGAGTATTATGAATTGTTCCTGAAGTTGGCCTCTGGGAAGTTCCCAGATGAGGAGCGGCAAGTGCGGCAAAGGATTGCGGCCCTCACGAAGTAGAAGTAGCAGATAGTTGACGTTCCGTTGCGCCCATGGGAGGTGCATTATGCGGTTCGTTCTGATTCTCGCAGCAGCGGCGCTAACAGTTGTCCCAGCCTTCGCTGCCAATGGCGACAAAATACTCGATGCACAGGAGTTGAGTGCTCTGGCTTTGAGAGCTGAGCAGGCCACTCCTAAGGACCGTTGTTATTTGTATGCGGAACTGGTGAGTGCCATGACAGAATTAGCCGGCCGCCAGATGGATGCTGGAGACACTTCCGATGCTTCGGCATCTCTGAAGGCCATCCAGAATTACACCGCTAAAATTCATATTGACCTGAATGAGAATTCAAAAAAACTCAAGGATGCGCAGATCATGATGCGGCGTACGGCCTTTCGGTTGAAAGCGCTTATGATGAACGCGTCTCTCAATGAACAGCCTGTATTCCAGTCCACGCTCGCGGAACTTGACCAAGTACAGTCCCAGATGATGCTAACGGTTTTCAAAAAATAAACCGCGCGAGACGATTCAGTCTAGACATCAATCCATTTTGGGAACCTGTCAGCAAGGCGCTTGCCTGCGAATCTCATCGATCAAATCAACATAAAATACAAAGAGCTTTATTTCTGTCCCGGAAAGTGGATCGATGAGACTTGAATTGCAGGGCGCTTTGCCCGCCATGGTTGAAACTGACCTTCTGATTGTCTTTGCAGCCGACCAGAATGCAAGCAATGACAAAGATGCGAAACCTGAGCTAACCCTCCTGACTGCCGACGAGAGCGTGCAGCGGGCTGTAACCTCCATTCTTGACGGCGGAGAATTCAAGGCAGCGCCGAACGAAACGCTTTTACTGCACCGCCCTCAGGGGTTGCGTGCTGTACGCCTGCTTGTAGTGGGTATTGGGAAGACGGCAAAATTTTCCGTTCATGATCTGCGCAAGGCAGCGGGAACAGCAGTTCGCTCTGCCAAATCTCGCGGCATTCGCTCTCTCGCAATTATCCCGCCGGACGGCTTTAGCGCCTATCAGACCTTCAGAGCGATAGCCGAAGGTGCGATTGTCGCCGATTTCGACTCTGACACGTATCGCACTGACCGCAAGGACACAAGCATTGCGTCGGTTTCAATTCTCGCGCCCGAAGTTCATAGAAGCGACGCCGAAGCCGGGCTGCGTGAGGGTGGCGTCATCGCCGAGTCGCAGAACTTTGCGCGCGCTCTCATCAATGAGCCGAGCAACCACATGACTCCCACAATGCTTGGCCAGAAGGCATTGGAGATGGCCGAAGAATTTGGACTGAAGTGCGATGTTTACGGCGCCACTAAATTGCACGAACTAAAAATGGGAGCCTTCTGGAGTGTCGCACAAGGATCGGATGAGCCCCCTGCGCTGATCGTAATGACTTACGAACCTGCCGATGCACCTGCGAAACCGGTGCTCGGACTCGTCGGCAAGGGAATCACCTTCGATACCGGGGGCATTTCTATCAAACCCGCTGACAATATGGAGAAGATGAAGTACGACATGGCCGGGGGTGCGGCCATGATCGGTGCCATGCGCGCGATCGCGCAGCTTAAGCCGAAGATTAAAGTCATAAGTATTGTCTGCGCGACTGAAAATATGCCCTCAGGCAAAGCGCAGAAGCCCGGGGATGTGCAGATTGCCATGTCCGGTAAATCGATCGAGGTTATTAATACCGACGCAGAGGGCCGTCTGGTGCTGGCGGATGGGCTTTTCTATGCCCGGCAATTGGGTGCAACCCACCTGATTGACGCTGCCACTTTAACCGGCGCTATAGCCATTGCGCTTGGCCAGGTGAATGCCGGGGTTTTTTCCAACAACGACGCGGCCTATGAACAATTTGCCAAAGCGCTTGAGACATCAGGCGAGAAATTCTGGCGGATGCCGGTGGAAGACGAATATCGCGACCAGATTCAGTCGTCCATTGCAGACATTCGGAACACGGGCCTGACGCGCTATG
>JASHRS010000020.1 GCA_030037215.1 Silvibacterium sp.
GCCAGCCGATCCCTCCACGCTCACCTTCTTCACTGAAGCCGGAAGCACAATCGCATCCCCCTCATCCACTGAAAACAGTGGATGCGCCGACCAGGCGTACGGAGCCTCACTCTCGCCAACGTTCTCTACTCGATACGCAATGTGCAGCGCCCCGTCGTCCACTCTGAGCGTCCGTTCGAATCGCAGAGGCAAAACCCTGCCCATCGCCGTCAGCTTAACCTCATTCGCTCCGCGTATCTCCGCCTCGCACCCCAGCCGCCAGAACTCCCCATGATCCGGAATCAGCACCTTGCCCGATGCTCCCGCAATCTCGCATGCCGAAACCGAGGGCACACACTCGTCGAACCCGCTCGCGTCGCTATCTTCAAAACGCATCTCCGGCGTTCGCATCGCATAAGGACGCAGAGGCTGCTGCAACAGCTCAACGTCCCGATGCTGTTCTATGTCCCGGTGCCGCAGTGACGCCACCTTGCCGCCCAGCTGCGGCAGAACCTCCGCGCTCAATGCACCGCTTTCCAGAACCAGGCGCTCAATACTCTCGCTCTTCAACACCGTCCGGACCTCTTCGTCACTCACGCATCAAGCCTTCGCGCCAGAATAAAGTCGCTGCACACCGTATTGCCAACCTGAAAACTCCGCGTCCCTGCATGTTCAAAGCCCTGCCGCAGATAAAACCCAACAGCCTTGTCGTTCTGATCATTCACGCCCAATAGCAGGCGACGCATTCCCATCTGCCGCGCCATCTTCACCGACCACTCCATCAGAGCCGCACCAATCCCCGACCCCTGGAACCGGTGCAGCAAATAAATGCGCTTCAATTCCATATCGTCCGGCCCCACCGGCACCGAAAGATCCGGTGGACACACCACCGCATAGCCCACCGGAGCCCCCTTCACCTCGGCCAAACACGCACGCGTCCCCGGATCAGCCAGCATTGCCGCATATTTCGCCGCGGAATGCTGATTGCGGCAGTGCGCCAGAACGTCCACTCCATCAAGAAATGTCGATCCCGCAAACGCCTCCAGAAAACTCGCCGCGCCCACCAGCGCCAGCTTTTCTTCGTCGCCCGGCCCGCACACCCGCAACTCGAACTCCCACGCCTGACCCATACAGCATTTCTATCAGTAGCCAATAGCCAACAGCCATTAGCCAGAAGTCGGAAAGCAGTCCGCCACCCGCTTTTTAGCTACAATCCAGGATATGACCGACCGCATGTCCCGCACGCTCGCCCAGGCCGATCCTGAGATCGCCGCCGCCATCGAACACGAAGTTCTCCGCCAGCACGAAGGCCTCGAAATGATCGCCTCCGAGAATTTCGTCAGCGAAGCTGTGCTTGAGGCCGCCGGCTCGGTCTTCACCAACAAGTACGCCGAGGGCTACCCCGGACGCCGCTACTACGGCGGCTGCGAGTACGCCGACATTGTTGAGAACCTCGCCCGCGACCGCGCTAAACAATTATTTGGAGCCCAGCACGCCAACGTGCAGCCCCACTCCGGTTCGCAGGCCAACGCCGCCGCCTACATGGCCGTGCTGCAACCCGGCGACACCATCCTCGGTCTCTCGCTCGCCCACGGAGGCCATCTCACACACGGCCACAAGCTCAACTTCTCCGGTAAGCTCTACAAGGTCGCTTCCTACACCGTCCGCAAGGACACAGAAACCATCGACTACGACGAGCTCGAATCCATCGCCATCGCCGAAAAGCCAAAGGTCATCGTCGGCGGAGGCAGCGCCTACCCGCGCATCTTCGACTTCCCGCGCATGCGCCAGATCGCCGACAAGGCGGGAGCGCTGCTCATGGTCGATATGGCCCACTTCGCCGGACTCGTCGCCGCCGGCGTCCATCCCTCGCCCGTTCCACACGCGCAGCTCGTCACCACCACCACGCATAAAACCCTCCGCGGACCGCGTGCAGGAATGGTTCTCTGCGAAGAACAGTTCGCCGCTGCCGTCGACAAGAGCGTCTTTCCCGGTCAGCAAGGCGGCCCGCTGGTGCACATCATCGCCGCCAAGGCCGCGGCCTTCAAAGAAGCTCTCCAGCCCGAGTTCAAGACCTACGCGCAGCAAATCGTCACCAACGCCAAAGTTCTCGCCGAAGCCCTCGCATCCCACGGTCTGCGCATCGTCTCCGGCGGCACGGACACGCATCTCATGCTGGTCGATGTCTTCGCCAAAGGCATCCTAGGCAGCGAAGCCGAGGCCGCGCTCGGCGAAGCCGGAATCACCGTCAACAAAAACGCCATTCCCTACGATGTGAACCCGCCGCTCAAACCCAGCGGCATCCGCATCGGCACACCCGCGCTCACCACGCGCGGCATGAAGGAAGCGGAAATGCGCACCATCGCCGGATGGATCGTCCAGGCACTCGAGCACCGCAACGATCCGCAGGCTCTCGCAAAAATCCGCGCTCAGGTCCTCGACCTCGCCAACCAGTTCCCGCTCTACGGCTGGCTGCGCGAGCCCGCCGTAGTTTAGAAGGCTATTTAAAAAAACACGCTGGGAATGCCGTAAAATCCCGGCAATGCCTGGATTGATTCCACGACCAACGGAATTGGCTGCGCGCGCCGGGACGGCGCGCCTTCGCCTGGACGGCCAGTCCCTTTATTGGTTGTGGATTTCAGCCATTCTCATCATGGTGGCTCTGCACGCCGTCCACATCCGCGCCGACTTTCCCAACTACTCGCAATGGATGGACTACTCGAAATACACAGATGAGGGTTGGTACGGCAAGGCCGCCATTGACCACTACGCACTCGGCACATGGTATCTGCCGGGAGACTTCAACGCCGCCATCGCTCTGCCCGTGCTGCCCGTGCTCGAGTTTGCTGTCTTCCACTTCACCGGCCCCGGACTCACCGCCGCCCGATTATTGATCCTCGCCGTCTTCGCCGCCAATCTTCTGCTCGTTTATTTCGTAGTTCGCATGCAGGCCACGCGCTGGACCGCCCTGCTCGCCGTCACGCTGCTCGCAGCAAATGCCTTCCTCTACGCCTTCAGCCGTCTCGCCATTCTTGAGCCGCTGCTTGTCTTTTTCCTGCTCGCCTCATGGATCATCGCCCTTCGCCTGCCGCATAAGCCCGCCGCGCGCTATGCCGCGCTCGCCGTCTGCGGCCTCGCCATGTGCCTCATGATTCTCACTAAGACGACCGCCATCTTCCTGCTGCCGACCACGCTGTTTCTTCTCTGGACCGCTGCCGGGACTACGCTTCCAACTCGCATCAAGGCCGTAGCTGCCGCAGCCATTGCCGCCGCCATTCCCTGGAGCGCCTACTACTACCTCTTTGTGCGCCCGCATTATCTCGCCGACTACCGGTACTTCTTCATTGCCAATCAGTGGGACCACCCTGCGGGTTTCGCCGCGTGGGCCTCCGCTCTCTGGTATGCGCTTCACGGCACGCTCTGGATCAGCCCTGCACTTGTCTTTCTGTTTATCGCCGCGCTTGCGCTGTCGCTTCTGTTCTTCCGCGGCCTGTGGCGCAATCCGCTCGTCATCGCATCGCTCATAGCCATCGCCGGATACTTGTTCTTCATCGCGTGGCGCAACAGCATGCAGCCGCGCTATTACCAGGTCATCGCCTGGCCGCTGGCGATCATTCTCGCGCTCGCCGCCGAACATCTTATCCGCGTACTGCGTCAGCATAGAGCTGCGCCGTCATCGCGCTTCTTGCGATTTGTTCCAGCCTCAGCCGTCGCCGCGCTGGCCATTGTCCTCGTGCTTTCCACCGCCGCCAATCTCCGCTTGATCGCTGCGTGGACGCGCCATCCCGAATACACCTGGCTCAACGCCGCCAACGAGCTTACCAGTTACATCGACCAGCATCCCAACGGCAACCGCCTGCTTCTCTCCATCAGCGGAGACGAAATCACTCTCATCACCGGCCTGCCTGCCATCTGCGACGACTTCGGCCCCTGGGACCTCCCCGTGCGCGCTGCGCATTACCAGCCCGGATGGTACGCGGCATGGAACGACCTCGACCCCGGAACCGAGTCCGACCTCGAAACCCTCTACAAACTCGAACCCGTCGCCAGTTTCCCTGCCTTTGACGATCCAGATCGCAACCTGCTCGTCCTTTACAAACTCCATCCGCTCACCGCCGGCAAATAACTTATCGCTACGCAGCCGTGCAAAACAAAAGCGGGAGGCATCTCTGCCACCCGCTTCTCGCAACCCGCGCATTTAGCCGGCCGCTTTTTAGCTGAAGACCAGACACTGCGGTCGCGAAAGCGCATAGCTCTTCGCGCTCTTTTCATCCAGCAGGCCTGTCTTCTTATCGCGCGCAAACACCGCAATGTTGTCTGACTCCTGGTTCGCCGCCAGCAAATACCTTTCCGCCGGATCCAGAGCAAGGTGCCGCGGGATCTTCCCGCCGCTTCCGATGCGGTTCACCTCTGTCAGTTTTCCCTCTGCGCCAACCCTGAAACCGTACAGCATGTCGTAGCCGCGGTTTGCAGCGTACGCAAACTCGCCGCCGCGTGTCAGGATAATGTCGCACCCCGTCGATATCGGCCCGTTATACCCCTTCGGCGTTAGAAAAATCTTCTGCACCGCGTTGAATGTCCCCGCCGCTGCATTCCAATGCAGCACCACCACGCTCGACTCCATCTCGCACACGCAGTATGCCCATCTCCCGTTCGGATGAAACGCCAGCGCCCGCGGCCCCGATCCCGCCGTCGATTCCCATTTCGCTGGCTCATGCGGAGTCAGCTTCGCCGTTGCCGCGTCCAGATTGTAGATATGGATGCAGTCCAGCCCCAGGTCGTTCACCAGCACATACCGGTTGTCCGGAGAAACAATCGCACGATGCGCATGCGGACCCTCCTGCCGCTCAGGATTCGCGCCATGCCCCTGATACTGGAGGTGCGATACAGCCGCGCTCAGCCCGCCCGTCGCGTCAATCAGAAATGACGACATGCTCCCGCTGTTGTAGTTCGCGCAGAACACGTCCCGCCCCGTGTGGTCGGTCGAAACGAAACATGTCCCCGACCCCAGCGCCGCAACTTCATTGATTTTTTCGAGCTTCGCGCCATGAACCGCAAACGCCGTCACTCCGCCGTTCTGCGGTCTCTCATTCGCTGCATATAAATGCCGCTTGTTTGGAGCCAGCGCAAGAAAAGTCGGCATGTCCACTTCTGCCGCCAGTTCCTGCCCGCTCAGCTCTCCCGTCATCTCATTCCAGCGATAGGTATAAATTCCCTTGCTCGTCCCCGGATTCGTCTGCGTCCCTGCAAACAGCACTCGGTACGCGTTTGCCTGCTCTGCTGCCCACGAGCGCGCCGCAAAGGGCGCGATCGCCATTCCCGCTAAAAACTTTCGCCGATTCATGATGGTAGACATGCCAACCATCATCGCTGACGAACCGCAAAACGCGCCAGTCAGCTCGTGCGCCCGAATAAGATAGCTACACAGTCAAAGCCATGGACATCTATGACCTCAGTGATGAAGAATTTGCAAGGTTCCGCCGCACGCAGGCAGAATTCCGCTATTACCTAGCGCTCGCAACTCTCGTGACTCTATTATTTCTCGCCATCACATTCGTGATGTGCGTAACCCCTGGAATGTATGTAAGCGACAAGCTCCATCTGCTCGCAATCGACACGCCGCCAATAGTAGCAATACTCGGACTTGGCATTTGGAGGTTTCGGAAAGATGTGCTCACAGTTCGAGCCGCGCCACTCTGGCCCGCAGTTGGAGTAATTCTTACGCTGGAACTTGCGTTCTGCCTCTTTGGCGTGGTTTCGCTGCTGCTCTAATCTCCATACATACCTAACTGTCGTCGTAGTCTTTGGTGAGCGATTTCAGAAACGCCACCAGCGCCTGCACATCATCTACAGCCAGCTCCAAGATGGCGCCGAAGGCGCGAGTGCCCGTACGGCGAGTACCGGCCAGCCCTATTGCACCTGCGGCCCCTGATCCAGCACTTGCTGCGAGACGTCGCGTATATGCGGATTATCGTCCTGCGCGGCCACCGTGTGCAGCACCTCGCGTACGCTCGAGTCGGCTTCGACCGGCGTCAGCAGTCCGATAGCCGCCGCGCGAATATGTGCGTCTGAGTCATTCATCAATGCTTGAAGAACAG
>JASHRS010000166.1 GCA_030037215.1 Silvibacterium sp.
AGCTGGTCCTGCAGCGCCAGAAAATTCTGGTTCGCCTTCAGGTCCGGGTAAGCCTCTGAAATCGCCAGCAGCCGTCCCAGCGCCGAATCCAGCGTCCCGTTGGCCTGAATCTCCGCCTTCGGATCATGCGCATTCAACAGCGCAGACCGCGCACTGGCGATATCGTCAAATACCTTCTCTTCGTGCGTCGCGTAGCCTTTCACCGTTGCCACCAGGTTCGGGATCAGGTCCGCCCGCCGCTGCAGTTGCGTCTGCACATTGGCCCACTGTGTCTGAACCGCAACCTGCTTGGCCACCATCTGGTTCCTGGCACTCACATAGCTGCCGAAAACCAGCAGCACCCCCAGAACCACCACCACCAGTACCGCAACCGCAATCCACAACCCACGACGCATCATCGTTCGTAATCTCCTTCGATCTTCCTGTAAATCCTACCAGTCGCCCCCGGCTCCGCCGCCGCCGGTGCTTCCGCCGCCAAAGCCGCCAAAACCATCGCCACCGCCGCCGCCGTCGAATCCCCCTCCACCACCGCGACCACCCCATCCGCCGCCAAAGAACATGCCTAGCAGAAAACCAATCAGTCCCGACCCGCCGAACCGCGCCAGGAAAAGAATGATCAGCAGGATAATGATCCCAAAAATAATCAACTGCCCCAGCCCGATATGCACCGGCTGCTGTACCGCGCCCTGCCCGCTCAGCGGAGTCAGCGTGACCCCGGCATCAGCCGCAATGACCTGTGAAATCTGCCCCACCGCCAGTTTCATCGCACCGTCAAAGTCGTTGGCGCGCAGCATTGGAACCATCGCGCGGCCAATCCGGCCCACCAGCGCATCCGGCAGAATCCCCTCCAGCCCGTATCCGGTCGAAATAAACCGCTTGCGGTCCTGCACCGCAACCAGAATCAGCACCCCGCGGTCCTGGTCCGGCCCGTTTTTCGCGCCCAGTCCCCATTTCTGGTACAGCTCGACCGCATACTGCTCCACCGGCTCATCGGCCAGCGTGCTCACGGTGACCACGGCAATTTGCGCATGGGCCTCGTGATCTACCTGCCCGCAGACAAGATCGATCTGCCGGATTGTGTCGGGCGACATTACATGCGCATAGTCGCTGACATAATCGGCAGGCTTGGGAAGGCTGCTGACCGCCTGGCAGATCGCCGCAACAGGAAGAACCAGAAACAGCAGCGCCGGCAATATGCGCCTGATGAAATTTTGAGGCATCGCCGTCATTCTATCGGAAAGGCCATCCTCCACCCTGTTGTTCGCATCTCGCAACTATGTTCTACGGATTTTCCATAGTGTCCGTTCCCGGACAACGAGATAGCCGGGGTTCCGTATCAACACTGAGTCCACGGATTTTTGACAACTTTCTTCCCCATTCCGGTGTATGCTGCAAAGCCAGAATAGTAAGGAGGCAGGCAATGTCTCACTTCGAACGGATTCGCGATGTTATCTCAGGCCCATTCAGCCCCGAAATCATGCGCCAGCGCACCGCCGCCGGCTGGCAGCTCGTCTCCATCGAGTGGCGGCGCGAGCTGCCCGGCGAGATGCCCGTCTCCGAAGGCGCATTCGACGAGGACATCCCCTACGGCCTGCGCATCTCCGACGACTGCCAGCGCCTCGAAGTTGAGCCTCGCGAACACCAGGCTCTCGTTCTTATGATGGAGTTGCTCGTCCAGGACTTCCCGCTCTCCAGCGTGGTAAGCGACCTGAACGAGAAAGGCTTCCGCACGCGCGCCGGCAGGCCGTGGAGCCGCATCACTGTCTTCAACATGCTGCCGCGCCTCATTGAGATCGGCCCCAGCCTCTTTCCAACAGCGGAGTGGGATGCCCGACGACAAAAATTCGTACGCATGGTGTAGCGCCAACTCTCGCGGCCTAGTCTTTCAGGTTGTGTGCCTTCGCAATCTGATCGATCAGTTGCAGATGCTCGTCAATCATCTGCTGACCTTGTTGCGCTGCCTGCTTCACAGTGGGATTTTGCGAATTCGCAACTTCCTGCCTGAAATCCATCAGGTCATTCTTGTGGTCCTTCACCATCGCTTCGATGTAGGCGTCGTCGAACTCCGTGCCCGACAGGGATTGCAGCTTAGCCACCAGCGCCTTGTCTTTCTTTGATAGCCCCCTGGGAGCACTCACCCCGATCTGTTGAGCTACCTGCTGCATCTCACCGTCCAGCCTTGTGTGGTCATCCACCATCTTTTGCCCGAACTGTTTCACGTCGTCGCTTGCGCCCTTTTGCGTCGCCAGTTGTCCGAGCTGAACTTCGGCCATCCCGCCCTGCAGCGCCGAGTGCACGAAATCCTTGTCCTGCATCGTTCCGAAGGCCGCGTTCTGCTGTCGCTGTTGTTGGTCCGGGTTCAGCTCCGGATTGTTACTTGCCGGTGACGGCTGCTCTGCACCGCGCATCTGTGCCAGCGCCAGAGAGCCGCTGACGAGCACCGTGCCGAAAACGATCAAAATCCTTCGCAAAACCATCTTCATGATTGGAGCCCTCCTTCACCGAGCGAGATTCCTGCCTTATTTAAGTGGAGTACCACGATCCCCTCGCAAGTTGCCTCCCAACATGTACTTTTCAATGCATTCCCAGCACCGGTAGATTCCAGTGCCGCCACACGCTGACCATCCTCAGCAGAAAGCACACCGCAATCCCCGCCACGGCTACGGCTGTCTTCGGCAGCTTCAGACTGCGTCCTATAACAACCACTGCAGCGCCTGCTAGTGCCGCCGTTGCATATACATCCGCCCGCAGCACTGTCGGAACTTCGGCCAGCATCACATCGCGCACCGTCCCACCGCCCACGCCGGTAATCCCTCCCATCAGAATCGCAATAAACGGATGAATCTCGAACTCCAGCGCCTTTTCCACTCCCGCCACAGCGAACAGGCTAAGGCCAGCCGCATCCAGAACCAGCATCAGCGACTGAGGAATCTCCTGCACGAGCGCGTAGAAGAAAAACACCGCCCCTGCGCCTGCAAATGCGATCGCCGCATAGCGCCAGTCACGGATCGAATTCGGCGGGACCGCCCCAATCAGCACATCGCGGATAATTCCGCCGCCCAGAGCAGTCGCAAAGGCAAGCACCATCGCGCCCAGCAGGTCCAGATGTCCCTTTGCCGCTGCCATCGCGCCTTCCACGGCGAACACAAGCGTCCCTGCAAAATCGACCGCCAGCAGAAGGTGCGTTGAATTTGGTTTCAGTGCCTTCATCCCGTCCTTTCCTTCAGCCCGATACAGCGCCGTGATTGGCCACACAGCATTTATCACGCCCATGGCCTGCGGATGCCGCGCTTCATCCAGCGCAATCACCACGACACACACAGAAGCAATCCCCAGCGAAATCCACGCAATCCAGACAAGCATCGGCTCCACCTGTATCGCAGCAGAATTTTCCTGACTCTTGAATGACGAATGCTAATGAGTCTAACCCCTGATCGCTAATCCCTAATGGCCGTTGGCTATGTTTATTGGGTGACCCCTGAAAAGTGCTATAGTTCAGATAATCATGCGCTTCCTCTCTTCACGATTGCGCGCACGCTCCTCATGGATATCCCTCATCGGGATCGTCTGCGTCGCGCTCGTGCTGATGGTAGGAATCGTACAGGTGGTGCACAGCCACCCCGGAGGCCACGCAGACCCTGACTGCGCCCTCTGCGTTACCGCGCATCAGGCTGTCCAGGTCGTCGCCCTCGTCAC
>JASHRS010000167.1 GCA_030037215.1 Silvibacterium sp.
TTTGCGATTCGCGTCCCAACTCCGAACGTGTCGGTGGTGGACCTGACGATCATCACGGAGAAGCCAGTGACGGTAGAGTCGGTAAATGCCGCAGTGAAAAAGGCGGCCGAAGGCGAGCTAAAGGGTATTCTGGGTTATGAGGCCGGCGAGCTAGTGTCGAGCGACTTCAAGGGCGATGCGCGCTCTTCGATCTTCGATGCTCCGCTGACCAAGGTTGTGGGCAGTTCGGTAAAGGTGATCAGCTGGTACGACAACGAGTGGGGTTACTCGAACCGCGTGCGCGACCTGATCCTGCTGCTCAAGAAAAAGGGTTTGTAACCGCAGTTGCGATGAATCATTGCGTGCCGGGCAGCTTTGCCCGGCGCAGTGTTTGCCTGATAAGAATGGAGATTTGAGCGACCACGCTCCGCAAATACTCCTGAGAAATCTGCCTATGCGCCAGAACATCGCGGGAACCTCGCCGTTTGAACCCATCATTGGCTTTTCGCGCGCAGTGCGCGTAGGCAATGCGGTCCACGTGTCGGGCACGGGGCCGGTGGGCGCGGACGAGGCGGATGCGGCCACGCAAGCGCGGCATACGCTGGAGATTATTCGCGCGGCTCTTGAAAAAGCCGGGGCGCGAATGGAAGATGTTGTCCGCACGCGCATGTACCTGACGCATGCGGAAGACTGGGAAACTGTGGGACGCGTACACGGGGAGTTCTTCGGCACGATCCGACCGGCGGCGACGATGGTGGTCGTGGCGAAACTTCTGCATCCTGCATGGCGCATTGAGATTGAGGCAGACGCGGTCATTGGACAAAACGATTAAAGATTGAAGGAAGGTTACCGGAAAGAAATGGCAAAACTATCGATTCGCGACCTGGACCTTGCTCACAAGCACGTGTTTATGCGCGTGGATTTCAATGTGCCGCTCAGCGACGATGGGAGCGAGATTACCGACGACACGCGTATTCGCGAGACGCTGCCGACGCTGGAGTACGCGCTGCGGCACAAGGCCAAACTAATTCTGGCTTCGCATCTGGGGCGGCCGAAGGGCAAGGTGAATCCGAAGTACAGCCTGCGGCCCGTGGTGGACAGGCTGCGCATGCTGCTGGATCATCACCTGGGCGAGCAGGTGAATGTAGCGTTTGCTCCGGACTGCGTAGGCGAGCTGGCGACGGAGCTTTCACGGCAGCTTGAGTCAGGCCAGGTGCTGCTGCTTGAGAACCTGCGCTTCCATGCCGAGGAAGAGGCGAACGATCCGAAGTTTGCCGCGCAGCTTGCGTCGCTGTGCGAAATCTATGTGAACGACGCTTTCGGCAGCGCGCACCGGGCACACGCTTCGACGGAGGGCATTACGCACTTCGTGAAGCAGTCGGCCGCCGGGCTGCTGATGGAAAAAGAGCTGAACTACATGGGCAAGGCGCTGAATGATCCGGCGCGGCCGTTTGTGGCGATTCTGGGCGGGGCAAAGGTGAGCGACAAGATTCAGGTGATCGATAATCTGCTGACGAAGGTGGACGCGATTTTGATCGGCGGCGGCATGGCGTACACCTTTTTGAAGGCCAAGGGGCAGGAGATCGGGAAGTCGCTGCTCGAAGCGGACAAGATCGACGTGGCCAAAGAGGCGCTGGCCAAGGCGGAAGCGAAGGGCGTGCGCTTTCTGCTGCCTGTGGACCATGTGCTGGCGGACAAGTTTGCCGCCGACGCAAAGACGCGGGTGTTCGAAGGCGACGGGCCGTTTCCAGCAGAGTGGATGGCGCTGGACATTGGGCCGAAGACAGTGGAGCTGTTCTCGAAGGAGATTGCGGACGTGTCGACGATTGTGTGGAACGGGCCGATGGGCGTCTTCGAACTGGCTCCGTTTGCCGTGGGCACGACGAAGATTGCCAAGGCCGTGGCTGCGAACCAGGACACAATTTCGATTGTGGGCGGCGGCGATTCCGTGTCGGCAGTGAAAAAAGCTGGAGTCGCGGACAAGATCACGCATATCTCGACCGGCGGCGGCGCGAGCCTGGAGTTTCTGGAAGGCAAGAAGCTGCCGGGTGTTGTGGCGCTGACGGAGAAGTAGAGAAAGGCATCCAAATCATAATGCGCAAAAAAGTCATTGCAGCGAATTGGAAGATGTATAAGACTCCGGCGCAGGCGCAGGAGTTTGTGAAGGCGTTTCTACCACTGGTTGCCAACCATGATCGCGATGAGATTGTGCTGTGTCCGTCGGACACGTCGCTCTCGGTGGTGATTGCGGCGGTTGCCGGCACAAATGTCGCGGTGGGTGCGCAGAACATGTATTTCGTTGATGAGGGCGCGTTTACAGGCGAGACGTCTCCGGTGATGCTGAAGGCGATCAGCGCAACGCATGTGATTCTGGGCCACTCGGAGCGGCGGCAGTATTTTGGCGAGACCGACGAGACGGTGAATAAGAAACTACTGGCTGCGCTCAAGCACGAGTTGAAGCCGATTGTGTGCGTAGGTGAGGTACTGGCCGAGCGCGAGAGCGGCAAAACGGAAGAGGTCCTGCTGCGGCAGATCCGCAAAGCATTTGAAGGGGTTGTGGCCGGGCAGTGCGCGTCGATTGTGATTGCCTATGAGCCGGTGTGGGCGATCGGCACAGGCAAGACTGCGACTCCGGAGATGGCCGAAGAGGCCCACGCGATTCTGCGCAGGGACATTGCGCGCACGCTGGGGCAGGAAGCGGCAGACGCGATCCGGATTCTGTATGGCGGCAGCGTGAAGCCGGAGAATGCTACGGCGCTGATGAACCAGCCGGAGATCGACGGCGCATTGGTGGGCGGCGCGAGCCTCGATCCGCAGTCGTTTGCGAAGATTGTGAAGTACTAGCTAAGAGCCGGCTAAAGTCCGGTCAGCTAAGAGCCGGATAGCTGAGAAGCGGATAGCGAAAGACCGGATGGCGTAAGACCAGGGCAATGGCGGAGTTTCAGCGGATAATGAACGTGTGTGAGCTTCCTCCGGCAGGAGAAGCTCGCGAAGTTGTGTGCAGCGGGCGGCTGATCTGTATTGCAAACTCCAACGGCACGATTTCCGCAATGGACAATGTGTGTCCGCATCGTGGAGGGCCACTTGGACAAGGGATTGTGGAAGACGGCAAGCTGATCTGCCCGTGGCACGCGTGGGCGTTCGATACGAAAACCGGAGTTGCGGTGCATAGTCCGAATGCCAAGGTTGAAGTTTACGAGGTCAAGGTGGAAGGCGACGACGTGCTGGTGAAGCTGTAACCTGCTCGCCGGCCCTGCTCCCAATGCGATAGGCTGAAGTGCGATGCCGGAACTTCCTTCCGATTCCAAGCAAGAAACGCAGGGCGCGAATTTGTGGTGCCCGACCTGCGGACGCGCGGTGAACGATCCGCTGGTGTGTGGCGACTGCTCGGCGGTGATCTGCCGCGTATGCGGGACTCCACTTGAATCTGCCGACGAGCTGGCCTTTGGATAAGAAAAGACCAACGAAAAAGGTTGCAAAGCAGAACGCTACTGCAGGGCTTGAGCCGATAATGAGCGCACGCTGGCTTATCGGCGCGTTCGGAGTCGTTCTGGTAATAGCAGCGCTGTGCGCGTACGCAACGCTGGGGCTGCTGTTCTATCAAGGGCAGTGGCAGCTGATGCTGCATCCAGCGAAGACGATTACGGCGACGCCCCAGGCGAAGTACGACGAAGTTCATTTCGATGTGACGGAGACGGGTGTTCTGCAGCTGGATGGATGGTGGATTCCGGCAGAGTCAGGCGGGCGATGGAGCGCAGACACTGTGCTGTATCTGCATAGCGAAGACGGGTCGCTGTCGGATTGTGTGGATGATCTGGATGCGCTGCACGCGCTGGGTATCAACATATTTGCGTTTGACTATCGCGGGTATGGGAAGAGCGCAGGGCCTCACCCGAATGAGGCGCGCATGACGGCGGATGCGGATGCGGCGTGGAGCTATCTGACAGGGATGAGGAATCTCGGTGCTTCAAGCATTGTGGTGTATGGAACAGGTGCGGGCGCGAGCCTGGCGGCTGAGTTGGCGGCGCGGCATGCGCCTGCGGGAGTGGTTCTGGATAGACCGAGCGACACGGCGCGGAAAGTGATTGGTTCGGATGCGCGGGCGAAGATTCTGCCGATGTGGCTGCTGCTGACAGAGCGGTTCGATCCTGCGAGGGCGCTGGCGACGCTTGCGGTGCCGAAGCTCTTTCTGGACCGGGATGGCGCGAAGGCAAGGACGGAAGAGCTATATCGAGAGGCTGCTTCGCCAAAGGAGTATTTCGAGCTGAAACAGAACAGTGGATATGGGGACACACTGATGCGGTTCTTTGATGGCGTGCTCCGCTAAGGGCTTTCTGCCGCTGCCCATGCGAGTCCGTCGGGCTCGCGTCCAGGGTGAATAGTGCCGGTGATAGCGAGAGTCTTCAGATCGAAGACGATAACTTTACTGTCAGGCGAGCAGGAGACGTAGGCACGAAGGCCGTCGGGGTCCATCAGGATTCCGGCTGCGCCGGTTCCGATGAGGGCGCGTTTGATGACGCGACGGGTGGCGACATCGAGCACGGTGAGTTCGCCAGAATTTTCGCGCGAGACGAGCGCGAGGCGATGGTCGGGTGTAAACCGGAGGCGGTTTGCGGTAGGCACCTGTGCGTCGATGGTAGCGACAACTTTGCGCTGCGGAAAGTCGATAACTGAGATTGTGCCTTCTTTCGCGTTCGCGGCCCAAATAGTTTGCGCATGTCCACTGCTGTCGGGGATAACATCGAAGCCCTCGGGCAATCCTCCAACTTTAACGATGGACTGATTCCAGTCGGGGACAGGGGTCGTGTCGGGCGCGTGGATGGCTGTTCCCCCAGCCTTCGATGGTGGACCGCCATGGTCTGCGGTGGGGCCGACGGGGTTGCGCTGGAAAAGATCCATGGTTCCGGAGCCGACGTTGACGGTGACAATCTGGGTTGCGTCAGGTGAAACCCAGAGCATATGTGTGCCGGTCTGTCCGGTGCCGAGCAGGAAGTCGACAGATTCGGTGCGGGGATCGATGCGTCCGATTAGTTTCTCGCGCTCTGCAGTGAACCAAACGTGGCCGTCCTCGAATGTGAGGCCGTGTGGCCCCCAGATCGGGCCGAGGTCAATGGTCTTTTCGACTTTGCGATGCACCAGATCGACGACGGTGATGGTGTGGAGCGATCCGTTGCCGTAGTTGGATATCCATGCGGTGCGTCCATCGAGCGATGCGATGACTTCATGAGGATTGCCTCCGGCGGGCACTTTGGCAATTACGCGGAGGGTCGAGGGGTCGATGATGGCGAGTGTCTCGTCTTTTTTCGCGAGAACGAGGAGCATTGGCTTTGGAGGAGTCTGCGCGCGGGCATGGATGGCTGCTGGAAGCAGTGCAAAGAGGGAACATATTATGAAAAGCAGCTTAGCCTGCCTCACGCAGTATCTCCTTTCTCAGGTCAGGAGAGATATTCCTTGAGGAATGGATCGTCGGAGTGGATGAGGTCATGCGTGGAGCCGTCGAAGGCAAGCCGACCCTGGTGCAGGATGAGGAAGCTGGTCTGCGGATCGGTCTGGTTCGGCGGCAGCGGCTCCATTTTGTTGGTGTTACAGTCAAAGCGATGGCTGACGATCATGAAAGCATCCTGGAGGCGGTGCGTGACGATGATGGAGCTGGTTTTGTATACGTCACGCTGCTTGATGACCAGCTCGATGATGGTGGTTGAAGTGATGGGATCAAGGCCGCCTGTGGGTGAATCGTAGAGGATAAGGGAAGGGCGGGAGACGATGGCGCGCGCGATGGCGACGCGGCGGCGCATGCCCCCGGAGAGCTCGGATGGGTATTTGTCCATCGTGTGGTCGAGCTCGACGAAGCACAGAGCCTGGGCGACACGACGGTCGATCTCGTCCTCGGGCAGATGATCTTCAGCGAGGCGATAACCAACGTTATCGCGCACAGTGAGCGAATCGAACAGCGCGCTTTCCTGGAAGACCATCCCGATGCAGTCGCGGAGCGGGTAGAGATCCTCTTCGCGCATAGAGGTAATCTCGAAGCCGAAGACATAGATGCGTCCGGAATCGGGTTTGATGAGGCCATTGGCGAGCTTGAGCAGCACGCTCTTGCCGACGCCAGCAGGACCGAGGAGAATGCGCGTCTCACCGCGCTTGACTTCAAACGAAATGTTTTCGAGTACGTCCTTGCCCTCGAAGCCGACCGAGACATTATCGAAGCGAAGCGCAGGCGCGTCCGGATAGGCTTGTACGAGAGAGACGTCAGGAGCGATTTCGCTTGTGGCCATCGTTACCGTCCGAAAATGCCAATCATAAATTTGCTGATAACGAAGTCGACGAAAATGATAAGCACCGAGGAGACGACGACAGCCTGCGTCGTGGATTTGCCGACTCCCTGTGTTCCACCGCGCGTATTCATGCCATAGAAGCAACCGATGGTGGCGATGATAAAGCCGAAGAAGAGCGGCTTAACAAGGCCCTGCACCACGTCGGGGTACTGAAGGGTTTGGTAGGCGGAGTGGAAGTACTGCGTGGCCTCCTGCCCGAGCATGAAGATGGAGACGAATGCGCCGCCGAGCGTGCCGAGCGCGTCAGAGACGATGGTGAGAAAGAACATCATCACGACGGTGGCGACGATGCGCGGCATCACGAGCTTCTTGAGCGGATCGGTGCCGAGGGCGCGCATGGCGTCAATCTGCTCGGTGACCACCATGGAGCCCAGCTCGCTGGCCATGCCGGAGGCATTGCGTCCGGAGACCATGAGGCTGGTGAGCACGGGGCCGAGCTCCTTGATCATGGCGAGGCTAACAAGCTGGCCGGTGACGGCGGTGGCTCCGAACTGCGCGAGGCTGGAAGCGGTGTTGAGAGCGAGCACGCCTCCTGTAAAAAAGCCGGTAAGGATGACGATGGGCAGCGAGCCGACGCCGATCTTGTCCATCTGCGTGATGAGATCGGCTCCGTAAAAAGGGCGCCGGAAGAGATTGCCAAGCGCCTGGGCCGAGAGCAGCGAGTATCGCTGGACTGCAGAGACACCTTTTTTTGCGGCTTCGTCGATCGTAGTCAGGGGCATGGCTCTTTAATCTGCATTTTAGATGCAGGACTGACCATCCAGGCAACCGCGCCTTCGGCGCCGGTGCCTGCAGTGTCGGTCCTTTATTCCTTCACTCGCTTCCTGATTTCGATGTTCAGGCGCTTGATCTTCTGGTTGAGCGTGGAGAGCGGGATACGGAACTGCTCGGCGGCTTCGGTCTGGTTCCAGTTGCAGCGTTCAAGCTTGTCGACGATGATGCGGCGCTCGATATCTTCAAGGATGTCGAAGAGCGAGGCGTCAGGATTGTGCTCGAGCAGGCTGGAGGAATAGCTGCGGCCGGTGAGGTGCCCGGGCAGCAGTTCAGAGCCAACGATGGGATCGGAAGAGAGCACGACGCCGCGCTCAATGGCATTCTCAAGCTCGCGGACATTGCCCGGCCAGTCGTAGTCGATGAGGGCGCGGAGAGCGTCCGGCGCGAGATGGCGGGGTGACAGGGCGTTCTCTTCGGCATAGTGCTTCAGGAAATGCGCGGCGAGCAGCGGGATATCCTCCCTGCGGCTGCGCAGCGGCGGCAGGTCGATGGAGATGACGTTGAGGCGGTAGAAGAGGTCTTCGCGGAAACGGCCATCACGCACGGCCTCACGCAGGTTGACGTTGGTGGCAGCGATGATGCGGACATCGACCTGAATTTCCTGTACACCGCCGAGCTGCATGAAGCGCCGGTCCTGCAGCACGCGCAGTATCTTGGCCTGAGTGTCCATGCCCATATTGCCGATTTCATCGAGGAAGAGCGTGCCGCCGTTGGCGACCTCGAAGAGTCCTTTTTTGGCGGCAATGGCGGATGTGAACGCGCCTTTGACGTGACCGAAGAGGGTTGATTCGAGCAGATCGGTGGGCATGGAGCCGGTGTTGACGGCGACGAAAGGCTTGTCCTTGCGCGGCGAGTTGGCGTGGAGTGCTTTGGCTATGAGCTCCTTGCCGGTCCCGCTTTCCCCTTGAATGAGGACGGTGGAGCGGCTTGGTGCGACCTGCGCAACGAGATCGAAGATGCGCAGCATGGATTCGCTTTTGCCGATGATGTTGGAGAAGCTGTAGCGCTGCTTCATGGCGCGCTTGAGCTGGAGATTTTCCTCCTCGGCATGGTAGCGGCCGATGGCGGACCGGATATCGGCGAGGAGTTTCTCGTTGTCCCACGGCTTCTGGACGAAGTTCTGCGCTCCTGAGCGGATGGCGTCGACAACGTTGTCGACCTTCCCGTAGGCGGTGATCATGATGACAGGCAGAGACGGATGGCGCTCGCGGATGAGCGGCAGAATTTCAAGGCCACTTTTGCCGGGCAGGGCGAGATCGAGCAGGATGAGGTCGTAAAACTTTTCCTCGATGCGGTCGAGACCTTCTTCACCGTTGACGGCGGCTTCGACTGCGTAGCCCTCAAGCGAGAGCAGCGTTTCCAGCGATTCGCGGATTGCGGCCTCGTCATCGATGATGAGGATTCGCTGGGCGTCTACGGTTTGCGTGGGTGGGGGATGGACAGCGACTGCAGCTTCAGACATGCGCGGGTTTCCTCAACATCGGAAATTCAAGGTAAAAAGTGGTTCCGGCACCTATATTGCTTTCAACATGGATTTTGCCGGCGTGTTCCTGGATGATGCCATAGGTGACGGCAAGACCAAGACCAGTGCCACGACGCTGGCCCTCCTTTGGCGAGGACTTGGTGGTGAAGAACGGATCGTAAATGCGTTGCAGGTGCTCAGGAGCGATGCCCGAGCCCGTGTCAGAGATGGCAACGCTGACAAGGCCATTGGTCTCGGTGGCGATGCGCAGCGTCCCGCCGCCGCTCATTGCGTCCTTTGCGTTGAGAAAGAGATTGAGGAAGACCTGCTGCAGCTTGCCGGCGTTGCCGAGAATGGGCGGCAGATCGGGCATCAACGCCGTGTCGAGCTTAACCTGAGCGGTCTTGAACTGGTGCTCGATGAGGGTGAGTGTGTCGCGGATGATGGCATTCAGGTCGGTCTCGCGGAACTCGCTGGTGCCAGTGCGCGAGAAGTTGAGCAGATTGTTGACAATTTCGGACGCGCGGAAGGTCTGCTGCGTGATTTTTTCCAGCAGCGGAGAAAGGCGATTGTCCCCATGCACCTGTTTGGTGAGCATCTGCGTGTAAGACGAGATGACAGCGAGCGGTGTGTTGACCTCGTGCGCTACGCCAGCGGCGAGCAGGCCGATAGAGGAGAGCTTTTCGGCTTGCGTGAGCTGGGCTTCCAGTTCCGTGCGATCGGTAATGTCGTCCACAAGGATGATGCGGCCGAGAACCTTGAAGTCGCGGGAGACCAGTGGTGCGATGGCGACGTTGACGGTGCGGGATTCGTCGGCGCGCGTCTTCAGACGGAACTTATAGAGGTTGTGTACACCGGGCTCGCTCTTGACGCGACGATACTCGTCCATGAGCGCATCAGGGAAGACACTCGCGAGCGGCTGGCGGAGCGCTTCAGCGCGGGGAAGCGCGTACATGGCCTCCATTTGCGAGTTCCAGCTTTCGATGCGGTCTTCGAGATCGACGGCAAGAATGCCGACGTTGATCGACTCGACGATATTTTCGTTGAATTCTTTCAGGCGCTCGTATTCGGTGATTTTTTCTTCGAGTCGGGCGTAGAGGCTGGCATTCTGGAGAGCGATGCCGATATAGCTGGCCAGGGACTCGAGCGATTCGACGTCTTCACTGGAGAGGAAGTCGCCATCGGAGGTGCGGCCCAGGCCAATGACGGCTATAGCGCGGTCCTGCACGCGGCAGGGTAGATAGTAATTCAGGTCGAGCAGCGAAGCGGTGCGGCGCTCAGATTCGGTGAGATGGAGTGCTTGCTGCGGATTTTCAAGGAAGATGTGCGAGCCGGCTTCCGGTTGATCGAAGTCGAGGAAGCCGAGGTCAAGCGCTGCTGCGGGATCGTAGACGGGCGTTGGCAGGCCATGACCTGCAGCAATAGTGAACTGTCCAGGTTGCGCGGAAAGAAAGACGCCGACGCGGGTGACGAGCAGGGTGCGCGGCAGTCGGTCGACGATGGAGTTGAGCAGCGCGCGAAGATCGGTCTGTGAGCTGAGTCCGCGGCCGAAGTCGATCAGGGTTTGGCGGTAGTCATAGCGCTTGCGGTCGAAGACGCGATCGACGCGGTCCTGGAACAGACGCTTGATGGGATCGAAGAGTTGCGCCGTGATGATGATGGCGGCGATAAGGCCCCAGGCGCCGGCACCGCTGGGTAGGCGCTTATTAACCAGCTCGGCCGCGACGGCGACAAGCGCGAAGTAAAGGCCGACCAGTGTGGCCGTGGCCAGCGTGTAAGTAACACCACGCTTGAATATAAGGTCGGTATCCATGAGCCGATAGCGCACGATGGCCCAAGCGAAAGTGAGCGGCAGGAAGAGGAGCGCGATTCCGGCCAGATTGGTCGCGAAGTCGGGAACAGCTGTGTTGGTGAGAAAGGGAACGGCCGAAAGCAGCGTAAACGGCGTAATGGCAACAATGGTGCCGCGCGTAAGCCACTTTAATTGCTGGCGGCGCAGCGGCACATGCGTATGCCGGTAGCTGACCCAGAGCACGACAGCAGCGAGAACGTAGAAGGCAGCTTCATAGCCGGTGAGCAACTGGTCGAGGCGGTGACGGAGCAACTCGGTTGCCGACCAGTGCACAACCGCGAAGACGTAGAGCCCGGCCAGGAAAGCCCCGGGGATGTAGACCAGCGACATGAGCAGCGGACGGCGACGGCGTCCCTCATCGGCGAAAGCGAGCGCGAAATGCAGGAAAAGCGCCGGCTGCAGGCCGGAGGCAACAATGCTGCTCCAGAAGATGATCTGGTCGAAGGTATTGAACTCGCCAGTGTATTTGAACGAGTAGAGCACAAACGACGCGAGACAGAATAGGTAGAAATGCGTCGAGTGCGGAGCGGTCCAACGGCGAAAGAGGACGTAAAGACCGATGCACAGATAAACGAGCGCGATGAGCCGGAACCCGTTATTGAAGCTGCGGCTCTGAGCGTCGAGAATAACCGGAACATCGAGCCGCACACCATCGCGCTGAATGGTGTAATCGATGGTGTTGTAAACCCGCGTGGTGAAGAGCTGGCGGGCGAGCGACGCCCAGCGGACCATTGGTACGCCGTTGGCACGAAGCAGCAGGTCGCCCGCTTTCAAGCCCGCGCGATCGCCAGGACCTCCGCGAGTGACGCGCTGAGCTTCGAGGCTACCGTGGGCCTCGACCCACCACACGCCATCAGTCGGCGCCTGAAAATTGTTTTCCTGGATGAGATTGAAGCTTGCAAAAACCGCCGCCGCTGCCGTAAACAAGGCAAGAAGAACGACTGTGACGCGGGTTTGGAAAGACCTTTCCATAGAACAGGGGATAATCTTGTACTGCCTAAAAGCTGGTAAACCGCTGATAAGCCAGTGCAAGTTTGCTGCCAGCATTCCATAAATCTGCAGATTGCTGGGGTAAATGCAGTATACCCTTTATTAACAGTCGCATACGAGACAGAAAAGCCAGCAAGCGGCAGCATGCGAGAGCAGGCATCTGTAATATTTCATTGATAGATATGAAATATCATAGGACCATGCAGCTGACAGAATTACATGGTTTTCGTTTCTCTTACGCCGCAACGGCAGGAAGAATGCCGGGAGAACTCAGTGATAGCGTGACTCGCCCTTGTGTGCCGGGCGCGTCGCCCAGATGATGCAGACGATAAAGACGATGACGAAACTGGCGATTGAGAAGAAGGCCACTGTATCTCTCCTGTTTCGGCCCGAAAAAGGCACCGGCAACAGCATATCGCATTCGGGGTGCAGTTGGCTGGTTGTATTGAGAGCGGTAGTGTCCTAATTTGGGCTTTCAAATTAGGACACTGCCTGAGAGTTCATCAATTTCCCATCACTGACATGACACAATGGCGGTATCTTCATTCCGGACAAGGCCGATTTTATGAGTATTCGCACTCTGAGCAGCCGCGAGGTCTATCGCAATCCCTGGCTTCGGCTGCACGAGGACGAGATCGAACGCAGTAACGGCGCCAAGGGCATCTATGGCGTGGTTGAGAAGGACGATGCTGCCGTGATTCTGCCAATCGACGGTGACAGGATTTACCTGGTGGAGCAATTCCGCTACACGATCGGCGAGCGGGCGCTGGAACTGCCGCAAGGCGGTTGGGAGACAGCGGATGTGAATCCGGAAGAGCTGGCGCGGGGCGAGTTGCGCGAGGAGACTGGGCTGGTTGCGGCACAGATGACATATCTGGGCTCGACGTGGATTGCATACGGATTCGCGAAGCAGCGGCAGTATGTGTTTCTGGCGACTGGGCTGGCGCAGGCGGAGACAGATCCCGATCCCGAGGAGCATGACCTGGTGCTGAAGACCGCGTCGATTGCCGAGTTTGAGCAGATGCTGCTGGATGGGACGATTCGCGATGTGTGCACGCTGGCGGCGTGGGGATTGTACAAGGTGTGGCGTGAGAAGCAGGCAGCGGAAAGAGCAATTTAAATTGCCGGGGCCAGAAGTTTGAGGATCAGAAACAGCAGGACTCCTGCAAAAAAAACCAAGGCCATGCGGATTCCGGGCTCGCGGTTGACTTCGGGCACGAGGTCGGTTGCGGCGACGTAGATGGCAACTCCGGCCGAGAGCGGCAGACCGACTTCGACCCAACGAGGCAGGAGGCTGATGACGAGCACGCCTGCGATGGTGGCGAGTGCGAGCACGATAGCCGACCACAGCGCCGTGCGGCGGCTGCGTCCTGACGCCATCATGACCGAGGCAACCGTGAAACCCTCGGGCATCTTGTGCAGAAAAATCGCAATGAAAATGAGCCAGCCGAGCAGGTTGGAGAGCACGAAGCCGGAGCCTATGGCGACTCCGTCGAAAAGCGCGTGCGCGGCAAGGCCGGCGAGCACGGTGTTGCCGGTGTGCGAGGAGACGAACTCGTGCGCGTGGGTCTCTTCGCCGAAGTGGAAGTGCGGCGTGATGGTGTGCTCGAGAAGATGAATGGCGCAGTAACCGGCGAGCACCAGCACAGGAGCCCAGTACGCGGAAAATTTCAGGCTCTCGGGGACCATCTCAAGGAAGGCGACGGCGAGCATGAATCCCGCGCCCAGCGCGACGAAGTAGCGCAGGTAATGCTGCGGCCAATTGCGGCGCACGAGGATGAGGCCGCCGAGTACGTCGGCGAAGGCGGCGATGATTCCGAGAATAAGAGAAAGAAGCATGGGCCGATTATCCGCTGTGCCGGATGTGCATGACGTCGCCGTCCTTCACAAGATAGTCTTTGCCTTCGAGGCGGAGCGTGCCTTGCGCCTTTGCGGCAGCCTCGGAGCCGGCGGCGAGCAGCGTGTCCCAGTGAATGGTTTCGGCGCGAATGAAATGCTTTTCGAGGTCGGAGTGGATGGCTCCGGCGGCCTCCTGCGCGCGCGAGTTGACGGGAACGGTCCAGGCGCGGCACTCGTCTTCGCCGGCGGTGAAGAAGCTGATGAGGCCGAGCAGTTCGTAACTTTTTCTAATGAGCCGGACTAGGCCGCTTTCAGTCAGGCCATACGACGCGAGAAATTCCGCGGCTTCAGCGTCTTCCATCTCGGCCAGTTCGGCTTCGACTTTGCCGCAGAACGCAGTTACTCCGGCGTTGGGTCGGGAGGCGTATTCGGTGAGGTTGTATTTCGCGGCTGCGGCTTCGAGGTCGGCGCCGAGTGTGGTGCTTTCGGGCAGGTTGACGGCGTAAAGGATCGGTTTCTGCGAAAGAAACATGAAGCCGCGGATGAGTTTCTTTTCTTCGGGCGTCATTTCGAGTTCGCGCAGAGGCTTTTCAGCTTCGAGGGCTTCTTTGGAGCGGAGGAGAAGCGCGTGCTCTTTTTCGAGATCGGCAGTGCGCGATTTCTTCAGGTCCTTTTCGAGGCGCTCCAATCTTTTTTCGATCTGCGTGAGGTCGGAGACCATGAGGTCAAACTCGACGTTCTTGATGTCGCGGAGCGGGTCGATGGGGCCGACGTGCGGGATGGCGTCGTCCTCGAAGGCGCGCAGGACGTGGATAAGCGCGTCGACGTTGCGCAGGTTGGTGAGGAAGGCTGTTTCCTTGAGCGCTTCCTGGCCGATGGCGGCGACATCGGAGTATTCGACAGTGGCGTAGGTGGTTTTTTTCGGGTTGTAGAGGGCGGCGAGCTTGTCGAGGCGCTCGTCGGGGACCCTGGCTATGCCGAGGTGGGATTCGCGGGGGTTCGAGTATCCACGGTCTTCGAGCTTTGCCTTGGTGAGGATTCGGAACAGGGACGTTTTGCCCACCTGCGGCAGGCCGATAATGCCGGTCTTCATGCTTGGTCCTAAAGAGATGGTTAGGGGCGACTGAGCGGGTGGACGCTGCGCCAACGTTCGATGATATCAGCGGGTTTCGGGTTCAGCTTACGGGTGACCCCCCGGGGGATCTTTTTAACCCAGATTTCTTATGTATCTGATTTCAAATAAGATGCAAAATGGCAATTTTATCTATGTGTTTGATTTCAGATATTTTGCAGGTTACCGGATTGATTCCAGAGAGATTGCTCGAATTTGATGCCTAACTTTTTGATGCTGCAGGGTTTGTTTCTAAATTTCTGATTATGAACCGGATGGCCGGTTCATGCGGTCCCTTTCTTCTCTTGCTTTTTTATTGCCCCTTTTCTTTATTTTAGCAGTTTCGGAGAATTGGCCTGCATTGGCTTGGGAAGAATTAGTCATTTGGAATGAGCAGGTTGGTGTATGCCACATAAAAAAGGGGCTTGACAGGTTTTGCGGGCGCGCAAAGGAGCGGCCCCGTGGGCCGGACCTCGATATAT
>JASHRS010000168.1 GCA_030037215.1 Silvibacterium sp.
AACTGACCGGGCTGCCGTTGTTCGCAGAAAACGATCTTCCAAGCGGTTTTTGTGGTTGCTCCGGGCTGCAATACGTCGAAACGCATCGCCACGAGTTCACCATCGTCATTGAAGTAGTAGAACTCGTCTCGATTGCCGTGTGATTGCTTCCCTTCCAGGTAGGCAAGCTGGTCGTAGCCATCCAGATGCACCTTGAAGGTCTTGCCACCGACGTCGGTGCCCTTAAGCAGGCGCTCCTTGATGGTGGGATCGCCGGCTGCGTCGAGCAGCGTCGGGAACCAGTCGAGGCCGGAGAACAATTCGTTGGAGACCTGCCCTGCCTGGATGTGACCGGGCCAGCGAACCATGGCAGGAACGCGGAATGCGCCTTCCCAGTTAGAGTCCTTTTCGCTGCGGAACGGCGTTGTCGCAGCATCGGGCCAGGTAAAGGCGTTCGGGCCGTTGTCGGTCGTAAAGACGACGATGGTGTTGTCGGCAATCTTCAACTGGTCGAGCAGGTCGAGCAGCTTGCCGACGTTCTGGTCCATCTCCCACATACCGTCTGCATAGTAATAGCCTTTGCCCAGCCCGGCTTTGCCAACATATTCAGGCCGGATGTGGGTAAAGATGTGCATGCGCGTAAAGTTCATCCAGACGAAGAACGGTGTGCCTGCGTTGGCCTGCTTGGTGATGAAATCTTCGCAGGCCTTTGTCGTCTCGTCGTCGATGGTCTCCATGCGCTTTATGGTCAGCGGGCCAGTGTCTTCGATCTTACCGTCGGCATAGGAGTGGATAACGCCGCGGGGATTATAGGCTTTGAGGAACCCTGGATCGTTCGCCGGCCAGTAGGGATGTTCCGGCTCTTCTTCGGCATTGAGATGATAGAGATTGCCAAAGAATTCATCAAAACCATGGTTCGTCGGCAGATATTCGTCACGATCGCCCAGATGGTTTTTGCCAAACTGGCCGGTGGCATAGCCGAGCGGCTTGAGCGCCTGCGCGATGGTGATATCCCGCGCCTGCAGACCTACCGGTGCGCCGGGCACGCCCACCTTGGAAAGGCCGGTCCGGAATGGAGTCTGGCCGGTAATAAAGGATGAACGGCCGGCCGTGCAACTATTCTCAGCGTAGTAGTCGGTGAACATCATGCCTTCTTTGGCAATCCGGTCAATGTTCGGGGTGTGAAAGCCCATCAGTCCCATGCTGTAGGCGCTGAGGTCGGTTATGCCGACGTCGTCACCGAAGATGACGAGAATATTGGGTTTTTTCTCCTGCGCCTGCGTATTGTGAAAAAGGCCTAAACAGCCGATGATGCACAAAACCCTCAGCAACCATCGACTGCGAGATTTGTTCTTCATGGTTTGCCCTCACTTTCCGCTTCGTGCTGCTTCTACCTCCATTTGTGTTCGGATGGGATCACCGTTCGCCCATCAAGGCTCTTAACTGCTCCCATGAGACGCCGCGGGATTGTAGCCTGCAGCTTAGCGGCTGGATGCTCTTCCGCAAACTGTCAGTTGATGAAATGTCAGCCGTAATACGTCGAGGGCAGCTATAGAGGAGAAAAGAACAGGTTTCCCGCAAGTAATTGAAGGGCCGCAGTTAACAGGTCGCATCGAATGCGCCTTTTGATGACATAACTGGCTCCTATCTCGCGCGCCTTTGCCATGTAGTCAACGTCTTCTACCACGGTAAGGAAGAGCACTTTTGTAAACGGTGACACCTCGATGATCCGCTGTGCAGTTTCAAATCCATTCCATCCAGTCATCATCATGTCCAGCACGATTAGTTCCGGATGAAATGCAGAAACAGCCGCAAGGGCCTGTCTGCCATCCACAGCTGTGGTTACGATTTCGAATTCATCCTGGAGCAGACTGCGTACCGCGGTCAGAACGGCAGGATGATCGTCCACCAGGACGGCCGCAGGCTTTCCGAGCGCTTTTGCCATATGTCAAAACCTTACTTACCCAACCCGGAATAACCCACATTTACCGCTCTTTGACAATGAGCGTAACTGTCAATATGCGAAATGACGAAAGAAGCATAGACAACCCTGTAGATGGATTCGCATCTTATTTGCGTTCAGTATTATCCTTGTCTGTCTTTTTCTGTCTTTTGCCTGTCAAGCAGGCGGTCTCTTCGCAATTCCCCCAGGCTAGCGATGTAGTAGAGATCCGACACCAGTCGGACATTCTACGACCACGTAGTACCCATGAGGAGAACCCACGATGCCGCTCCCACGAATTTTTCTCGCCGATGATCACGTTCTGCTGGTTGACGCTTTCCGCAAGCTGCTTGAGCCTGAATTTGAAATTGTAGGAACAGCAGGCGACGGAAAATCCCTCCTTGCTTCCGCGCTGCGATTGAATCCGGACCTGATCCTGCTTGATCTGGGATTGCCGTTACTGAATGGCATGGATGCCGGCCGGCAACTGAAGCACCTGCTACCCAAAACAAAGCTGCTGGTTGTGACTATGAACGAGGATCCTATTGTCGCATCAGAAGTCATTCACCAATGGGCATCTGGTTACGTGCTCAAGAAGACCGGTGCATCGGAGCTTATCCATGGAATACGAGAGGTGCTGGCAGGCAGGCCGTATGTGTCGCCGAATCTGCTGCCTCACCTCGAGAGAGAATTCATCCGTGATCCGAACCATCATCGACAAGCATCGCTGACGCAACGGCAGCGGGAGGTGCTTCAGCTTCTCGCAGAAGGACACAGCATGAAGGAAACTGCGCACATTCTGGACTTGACAACGAGAACCGTAGCCTTCCATAAATACAAGATCATGGAAAGCTTCGATCTCAGCTCAAACGTTGAACTGCTGAAGCTGGCCATGCGAGAGCATCTTGTAGCAGGTTGAGCTAAGAGGTGAACTCCTGTCCGCGATTCCCATAACGCCGGAGATTTGCCCCCTTTTTTCTGAAGGACGCTATGGATGCGCGCCATTCAAATTGTTCGGCTTGGCCTTTCTTCTTGTTGCAAGCTGGCTGAACCTTGCTCCAGCCGTACTGGCGCAAGGCATCCGGAACATTCTGGTCCTGCATATGGAGAGCGCGCAACTTCCTGCCAATGCTCTTGTCTCAAGAACAATCGAGGACGGCCTGACTGAGGCACACATTCCGCACGTGACATTCGATGAGTATCTGGATGAGAACAGGCTTCGGCTGACTCACTCGGCCATTGCTACCACCCTGGAAGCAAAGTATGCAGGAAAGAGATTGGATTTGATCATCACTGTAGGTCCGCAGGCTTTCGGGTTTTTGATGGAATATGGAAGCAAGCTCTGGCCGCACATTCCAAAGCTTTTCTGCCTGATGGATAACAGAGAAGTTCCCCAATCTCTTCCGGACGATATTACGGGGATTAGAGGCTCTTTCGATTTCTCTCCAACCATTGACCTGGCATTACAATTGCAGCCCGACCTCAAGCACATTTACTACATCGGAGGCGCAACACCGCAGGAGTTGGAACGGCAGAGAATTGCGCAGGAGGACTTCAAACATTACGATGGCAGACTCGACTTTACCTACCTCAACGAACTCTCGTGGACGCAGCTGCTAACACAGATTCACCATCTGCCCGATCACAGCGCTGCGCTGCTCACCACGTATTTCATGGATTCAACCGGCCAGAACTTTATTACGGCAAATGTGTGTCCATCCATCACCTCGGCGGCCAATACTCCGGTGTATGTTCCGTTTGATACGCTCCTCCATTGCGGCGCTGTCGGCGGATCTGTCTTCAGCATATCCGCTTCGGCCCAGGCTGTTACCCGGCTGGCAGTGCGTGTCCTGAAAGGAGAAGCCATTCCCCATGTTCCCGTGCAGGAGGTGATTGCGGACCAGGTGGTCGTGGACGTGGGCCAGTTGGCGCGATGGGGGATTCCGGAAGACCGGGTGCCCGTCGACGCAATCATTATCGGCCGACAACCATCGGTATGGGAGAGATACTTTCGCTACATCCTGACGATCGCGGCGATTCTTTTGGTGCAATTGATAGTGATCGTCGCTCTATTCTACGAAATCCGCAGGAAGAAGCGTGCGGACCGCATAGTGAGACTTTTATCGAAACGCTTGATCGAGGCGGGAGAGGAGGAACGGCGGCATATTGCGCGGGAACTGCACGACGACATGGGCCAACGGCTCTCGCTGCTCTCCTTTCAACTGGATTCCGTCAATTCGCATCTCCACAATGGCAATGCTCCGCCAAAGCCCAGCCTGGATGAACCACTGCAGGAGCTGAGCGCGCTGATCACCGACGTTCATAAACTTTCTCATCGGCTCCATTCTTCAAAACTCGAACATCTGGGACTGAAGGCCGCTATGACGGAACTGTGCCAATACTTTTCGCAGAAGGATGGACTTGCGATTGACCTTTGTGCCGATGCGATTCCGGCGGGACTGCGAGGGGAGGTCGCTCTATGCTTTTACAGGGTGGCGCAGGAGGCTTTGACGAATGTAGCCAAACACAGCCATGCGCTGTCGGTGCAAATTGTATTCCGCGCAGATCAGACACGCGTGAAAATGACTCTCTCGGATTCAGGCCGAGGCTTCGATCCTACGTCGGCGCCGATCGGCCTTGGGCTGACAGCGATGGAAGAAAGAGTACGGGCTCTCGACGGAACTTTCACCTTACATTCCAGACCAGGGTGTGGAACAACGATTCTCGTCACGGTTCCGGCATTTGTGCCGATGGATTCCGAGGTTTTCACAAAGGAATAAACCTCAGCTAAGACGTAAAGCTCACTATGTCCGTGTTGACCACTCTTATTGACGGCCTCTCCTTCACCGAGTGCCCGCGCTGGCGCGACGGTCGCCTATACTCACTGACCGCTGCACTCGTCGCGTGCTCGCGAACCTGCATGTTAGCCAACTGTGTTAGCCATGAAATTCACCTTGAGCTAACACTCTGATTGCAGAAGAATTGAGAACGACTTGGTGCCGAAGAAGGGACTCGAACCCCCACACCCTTGCGAGTACATGGACCTGAACCATGCGCGTCTGCCAATTCCGCCACTTCGGCACGCATGAAATCCAGCTCGGACGGCTGGATTAGGCAGTTCTTGTAGTGTTTCAAAGGCATCGTTTTGTGTCAAACCCGCGCGAGTGGGCTGCGCAGTGAACGGTTGCAGGAGTTTTCGCATCTCAGTAACCACTATTCACCCGGAAAAGGAGCCTTCCCGGCATGACCGATCTACGGCATGAATCAGGGCACAATTTGCAACACGATTCAGGGCAGAATCCCTCCACGACCTCCGAGCCCAGTCACGCAAAGATTCCCCTCGCAGTTGCTGAAGAACTGCGTCGTCTGTCACATGACCTGAGCAACGCGCTTGAGGTGGTTCTGCAAACCAATTATCTGCTTGGAATGACCGGCGACAACGCGAGCGAAGACCAGGGCAAATGGCGCGCGATGCTCGATCAGGGCGTGGTGCAGGCCGCTCATATCAATCGTCAGCTCCGCGATTATGTGCGCGCCCACAGCTGAAACAGGGCACGGTGATCGGGATTCAGAAGAACCTCGGGGTACTCGTCTCGCCGACGAATACCCCTTTTTACTGCTCGTATGATCCGGTTGGCCTAAACCAGTTTTGCGTCGAGCGTAATTTCCGTGTTGCCCTTAAACAGACGAGAGATCGGGCATCCGGCTTTAGCGTTTTGGGCTGCAGTATCGAATGCCGATTCGCTGGCGCCGGGAACTCTGGCACGCGTGGTCAGGTGAATTGCCGTAATCGTAAAGCCCGCATCGGTTTTTTCGAACTTCACCGAGGCCGTGGTTTCAAGCGACTGTGGTGTGAGGTTTGCCTGCCCGAGCTGGGCGCTCAAGGCCATGGTGAAGCAACCGGCATGCGCTGCCGCGATCAACTCTTCAGGGTTGGTTCCGATACCGCTCTCAAAACGGGTCGAGAATGAATATTGAGTGTCTTTGAGGACGCCGCTCTGCGTTGAGATAACACCCTTGCCATCCTTCAAGCCGCCATTCCAGACGGCGCTCGCTGTGCGCTCCATTCGAGTACTCCTTTTTAATTCCGGGGATTGATGTTTCGTTCCTGTGGTTGCGTTTCTATGCGAGTTTTGCTTAAAAACATCCTGCGAGTACGAGGATAAACAATGTGGTGCGGCTCGTCGAATTCCAGAACATTGACGAAGATGGAACCGGACGCGACCAGGGGATTCCATCCAATGAATCAGACGCGATAATCTGTCGGCTATGAGGGTTGAAGCTGAATCGAGCGAGCCGCGGGATTTTGAGCCTGAGGGCGAAAAGCAGCCGGAGCACCACTCTGTTTACTGCCCGAACTGCTCGCACAAACTCACGGGCCACAGATGCAAGCTCGTCTGCCCGCAATGTGGGTATTACCTGAGCTGCGCAGATTACTACTGAGCCGGATCGCCCAATATCTGTATTGTTAGCAAACCACTGATTAATTTGGGGATGATACGGAGGGACGATCGGCTGTGCCAGCGGCCTGGAGCCGGGGTTCCGTAGGGCGCTGCGAAAATTCGCGCTCGATGCGGTCGTTAATGCCGGCCTGGGCGAATTCGGCGGTGACGCGGATGCCATTCATGATGGCGCGCTCGTTGGATGATCCGTGGCCGATAATGCAGACTCCGCGGACGCCGAGGAGTGGGGCACCGCCATATTCGGAGGGGTCGAGACGGCGCTTGAAGGCGTTGAACGCCTTGCGCGAGAGCAGCGCTCCGACCTGGGCGGTGACGGTCTTGGTGAGCGAGTCCTTGAGCATTTCGCGAACCAGGCGTGTAAGACCTTCAGAGGCCTTGAGAGCTACGTTGCCGACGAATCCGTCGCAGACAATGACATCGCAGTTGCCGTTGTAGATGTCGCGGCCTTCGACGTTGCCGATGAAGTTGAGCGACGACTCCTTGAGCAGCGCGTAGGTCTCGCGGGTGAGGTCGTTGCCCTTGCCTTCCTCTTCTCCAACGGAGAGAACGCCGACCCGGGGACGGCTTATCTTGAGCACGCTGCGCGCGTACATTTCGCCCATGATGGCAAACTGCTCGAGGTTTTGCGGCTTGCAGTCTACGTTGGCTCCCACATCAAGCAGGATGGATGGGTTGCCGGTGAGCGTGGGCACGACGAGCGCGAGCGCGGGGCGATCGACGCCGGGCAGCGCGCCGAGGACCATTTTTGCCGTGGCCATGGCTGCGCCGGTGTTTCCTGCGGTGACGAAGCCGGCGACCTTCTTCTCGCGGACGAGCTTGAGGCCGACGCGCATAGAGCTGTCTTTTTTGGCGCGGACAGCGTGCGCGGCCTTTTCGTCCATGCCGATGTGCTCGCTGGCGTGGACAATCTCTATGGGCAGCCGCTCGCCATTCAGGGTGTTCGACAGCGCACGCCGCAGGAGGTCCTGCGATCCGACGAGATGCACGCGTACCGGGTAATGACGGCATGCCAGAATCGCTCCGCGCAGCTCAGGCTCCGGAGACTTGTCCGAGCCCATGGCGTCAAGAGCGATGTCGATAAGCATCGATAATGAACGCTAGACAGCTTCTTTTACGTCGAGAACGTCGCGGCCCTTGTAGGCTCCGCATTTCGGGCAGGCACGATGCGGTAGTTTGCGCTCGTGGCAACTGGGGCACTCAGAGGTGCCGGCTGCGGTAAGCGCATCGTGCGCGCGACGCTTTGAGGTGCGGGCCTTCGAATGGCGCCGCTTTGGGTTCGGCATTGCAGATTCCTTTCGTCGAGTCCGCTTGCTGCTGCGCCTAAACTAGGCTTCCTGGACGGGCGGACTGTCTTTCCTATGTTTTTATCCGGCTGGCGAGGTCCGAGAGCGCCGACCACCGCGGATCGGCCGGAGCCGGATCGCAAGCGCAGGTTTCGGAGTTCAGATCCCGGCCGCAGCGCGGGCAAAGTCCTTTGCAGTCTTCGCGGCAGAGGGTTCGCGCAGGTAGGGACAAAAGCACCTGTTCCCGCAGAACATCCTCAAGCACAAGACCGCTCTTTTGATAATACCCGATTTCGGTCTCCGCCGCGCTGATGGAGTGCTCTGTCGAGCCTTGATCGACCCCGAGGGGGCGAAAGAGCACGTCGAAGCGGCCCTCGATGGTTCGCCGGACAGGCGCAAGGCAGCGGGCGCATGCGATCTCGAATTCGCCGGAATAGCGGCCCTGTACGCGGATATCCTCAACTACGTCGCGGGGCCCGTGGTTTTCCTGAACCAGATCGGCGCGGCCTTCGACAGCGAGGGGTGAGACCTGGGTGACATCTGCCCCGTAGTCGATGGTTCCGGCTGCAAGGGTGAGATCGAAAAGGACTGGCTCGCGCTCAAGATCGAGAACAGTAATCAGCATAGCGGGCCTCTGTGCGGGGGATACTGTTTCAGGGTAAGAGCCTAAGGCCGCGCGGTCAAGAACTGTGCTGGACGGCGTGAGCTTGTCTCCTGCCTCCGCGAGAATGGAGAATACGGGCGATGGCTGGTGCAGGCAAATCGGCCGGCGGGAGCAGGCGCGTGCGCGCGATTGTCGTGACCGTGGTCTTTCTAATGCTCGCGCCGGGCACGGTCGCGGGATATATACCGTGGCTGATCTCGCGCTGGCGGGTTCATGCGCCGTTTCCGGGATTCACGATTCTTAGGGTCATCGGCGCCATCCTTATCGTTCCAGCGATTCCGGTGCTGCTCGAGTGTTTTGCACGGTTTGCGCTTCAGGGCATCGGGACGCCTGCTCCGCTGTTTCCGACACAGCATCTGGTGGTCAGAGGGTTCTATCGTTTTGTGCGGAATCCCATGTATGTTTCCGTGCTGGCCGTGATTTTGGGTCAGGCGCTGTTTTTCGGGAGTGCAGGCATCCTGATCTATGCGGGGATTGCGTGGCTGATCGTTCACCTGTTTGTCACTGGTTATGAGGAACCGACGCTGAAGAGGACATTCGGCACAGAGTATGAGACATACAAGGCTTATGTTCCGCGTTGGGTTCCGCGCCTGAGGCCATGGGGTGCTAGATAAGCGGAGAACCGCACGCAGCTCTCGCGTAAACTGGGATGCGTCAGAAAATTCGCGCCGGAGCAAGAATTCCATGCCTACTTCTGGATCGAGGATTGTTCGTTGCTCGCTGATACAGGCAGCCAATGTGGAAGCTGCAGACCATCCGCTGGAGCGCATCCGCGAAGCAATGATTGAAAAACATGTGGCGATGATTCGCCAGGCCGCTGCGGATGGAGCGCAGATCGTTTGCCTGCAGGAGATTTTTTACGGACCCTATTTTTGCGCCGAGCAGACTACGCGCTGGTATGACTCTGCCGAACCTGTTCCGGATGGGCCGACGATCAAGCTGATGCAGTCGCTGGCGAAGGAACTGAAACTGGCGCTGGTGGTTCCAGTGTATGAGATCGAGGCTGAAGGCTTCTACTACAACACGGCGGCGGTAATCGACCGCGAAGGGACGTATCTCGGCAAGTACCGCAAAACGCATATTCCGCATGTTGCGCCAGGCTTCTGGGAAAAGTTCTACTTTCGTCCGGGCAATCTGGGCTATCCGGTGTTCGATCTGGGTTTCTGCAAGATCGGTGTATATATCTGCTACGACCGGCATTTCCCGGAGGGTGCACGCGCGCTGGGCCTGAACGGCGCGGAGATTGTTTTCAATCCATCGGCCACGGTCGCTGGACTGAGCGAGTACCTGTGGAAGCTGGAGCAGCCGGCCCATGCCGCGGCCAATGGCTACTTTGTGGGCGCGATCAACCGCGTGGGAACAGAAGCTCCGTGGAACATCGGCGAGTTCTACGGGCAGAGCTATTTCTGCGATCCGCGCGGGCAGATCTTTGCCCAAGCGTCGCGGGATAAGGACGAGGTTCTTACCGCGGACCTTGATCTGGGGAAGATTGCCGAGGTGCGGAAGACGTGGCAGTTCTTTCGCGACCGGCGTCCCGATATGTATGGCGACCTGGTGACGCCGTGACCGATAGTGTCTGCGGGTTGAGAAGCTGAGGAGAATCGTCGCATGGCTCTGCTGATTCAGAACGGCACGGTTGTTACTGCGGAAGCAACTTTCCCTGCGGATGTGCTTGTCGAGGGCACAACGATTCGCGAGGTCCGCGCCGGCATTCCTGCAGATGGACATACCGTTGTCGATGCCAGCGGGCTGCTGGTGCTTCCCGGGGGCGTGGACGCGCACACGCATCTCGATATGCCGTTCGGCGGGACAACCTCAGCCGATGATTTCGAGACGGGTACACGCGCCGCAGCGATTGGCGGAACAACAACCATCGTGGACTTCGCTATCCAGGCGCGCGGGACGAAGATGAGATCGGCGCTCGATACCTGGTGGAAGAAGGCCCAAGGCAAGGCATGCATCGACTATGGGCTGCACATGATCGTGACGGATCTGGGCACGTCCGGCCTCGAAGACATGGACGACATGGTGCGCGAGGGCGTGGCCAGCTTCAAGCTGTTCATGGCATATCCCAATGTTTTGATGGTCGACGACGCGACGATCTTCAAGGCACTGCAACAAACATCAAAGAACGGCGCACTCGTCTGCATGCACGCCGAAAACGGCAGCGTGATCGACGTGATTGTGCAGCAGGCTCTGGCCGAGGGAAAGACGGCTCCGGTGTATCACGCGCTGACGCGACCCACCGTTGCGGAAGCCGAAGCGGTACAGCGCGCGATTGCCATGGCGGAGATAGCCGGTGCTCCGGTATATATCGTTCATCTTTCGAGCGAAGATGCGCTCAATCAAGTTCGGGAAGCGCGCGACCGCGGCGTGCCGGCGTTTGCCGAGACGTGTCCGCAGTATCTGTTGCTGTCGATTGAAGACCAGATGCCCGGCAAGAGCTTCGAGGAGGCGAAGTACGTCTTTACTCCGCCGCTGCGCGAAAAGAAGAATCAGGTAAAGCTGTGGGATGGGCTGAAGGACGACCATCTGCAGGTGGTTTCGACCGACCATTGCCCATTCTGCTTTGCCGATCAGAAGGTGCTGGGCAAGGACGACTTCACAAAAATTCCGAATGGTGGACCGGGAATCGAGAACCGGATGCAGTTGATCTATCACCACGGCGTAAATGCGGGACGGCTGAGCTTGAACCGCTTTGTCGAGATCACGGCTGCTGCGCCTGCAAAAATCTTCGGAATGTATCCGCGCAAGGGAACGATTGCGGCGGGGAGCGATGCCGACATTGTGCTGTGGGACCCGAAGGCCGAGCACACGATCAGTGCCGCGACACACAATATGCGCGTCGATTACTCGATGTTCGAGGGATTCAAGGTGCAAGGCAACGCGAGCAAGGTCTACTCGCGCGGCGAGCTAATAGTAGATGACGGCAGGTTCATCGGTGAGACCGGGCGCGGCAAGTACCTAAGGCGCGAAGCCAGAGGCGGCGCCTGGTCATAGAAGTTCGCCCGCAAAGAAAAGCGCGCCCCTTTCGAGGCACGCTTTTTATGCACACAACGAGTTTAGAAGAAGAATTTGCCCATAAGCTGATAGCTGCGGGCCGGTGAAGGATCGCCGTTCGGCTCTTGAGAATAGATCACGCTGGAGATTTGCCCGAATTGAGTTCCCGAGTTGAAGTTTCCTCCCGGGCCGGCGAAGTTCGCGTGATTGAAGACATTGAAGCCTTCGATTCCAAGCTGAATGGAACGGCTCTCGCTCTTGGGGAGTCGGAAGTTCTTTGCGAATCGCATGTTGCTGTAGTTGTAGCCTGGACCATGGAAGAAATTGCGCTTCACGTTGCCGTAGGTTCCAATCGGCTCCGGCGAGAACGGAGTCGGATTGAAGTAGAAGTGGCCAGTCTGTGCAACACCGTTCACGTTAAAAGTCTGGACCTTTCTGGGATTTTCATGCTGAAGATGCCAGGTGGAAGTCTCAGGTACGTCGCCGCAACCAAAATAGCTCGACCCGTCGCACCAGAGAGACCGGTATTGGCCTTGCTGAAACCCTACGGGGAAGCCACTTTGCAGTGCAGTAACGCCGCTGAGTTCCCACCCTGAAACGGCCTCGCGCAGGAAGGGGTTGCTTGCAATTGCTGAGAAGACGGGAATCGTATAAACGTACGAAGCGACGAAGCGATTGCGGGCATCGTAGTCGGAATCGCCGTAATTGAGGTACGTATAGCCTGGCGTGTAGATCATCGCATGGTTAAGCGCTCCGGTTGTGCTCTCGTAGCCAGAGCCGTTATCCAGGCCATGCGAGTAGGTATAGGAGGCGGTGAGATACAGGCCATGTGTGCGGGCCTTGATCAGGCTGACCTGAAGCGAGTTGTAGTTGGACGCACCCTCGGTATTCTGCCGGGCGACGCTCTGGTACCAGGGAACACCGTTCGGGAAGCTGCCGATCGCGCCGACGGGATAGGCCAGCAGGCTGCCGGCGGAGGTGAACTGCGGGAAGTATGTGTGTATCGAGCCTGCGAGTCCGGCGTTGCACGCATACTGTGAGGGGAAGCCCGGCGGCGTCGCGCCCGCGGCGCAGGCGGCGTGACCGGCCGACGTAATATAGTCGCCGTCGTACCAGCTCGCCAGCCTGTGGCCGACTGTTCCGACGTAGCCGATCTGCAGAATCATGTTGCTGGGCAGTGAGCGCTGAATATTGATGTTGAAATTCTGCGCATAGGGAACGCTGTAATCGGGGGCGAAGGTTGCGAGATCCATCAAATAATACAGACCAGCCCAATCGATGTTCGTGTCCCCAGGCGTCGGAATCGCGTAGGGGAACTTATTCGGGATTGATCCTGCGCCGGAAACGTCGCTGAAAGGCGAGGAAAAAGATGGGCTGAGGCCAACGTCCGCTACGCCCGCTGATTTGAGGAGGAATGGCGGATCTTCGAGATTCTGCAGAGACTGCTCTTCCTGGTCGCGGTTGTAATAGATTCCGTAGCCGGCGCGGAGCGAGAAGCTGTGGGTACCGGGCGCGCCCACCAGGAAGGACGGTCCCTCAGACGGAGACCACGCAAAGCCGACGCGGGGACCGAAGCGGTTGTAGTGAGCAACAGGGCCACCAGCGCGGTTGCAGCCTTTGTCTCCGGGGAAGAACAGCCCCGGAGGGCCGCCAGGGAATACCGTTGAAGAACCTGTCGTATTCGCCCAGCAGTTGATTCCAAGCCCACTGAACTGAGCGTTTTTGTTCGGATACTCGACGTCCCACGAGATACCGTAGTTCACAGTAAGATCCGGGCTGACCTTCCAGCTGTCCTGCGCGAAGGCGTAAGTTTCTGCCGCCAGAGCATTGATAAAGCCGTTGCTGGTCTGCTCGTAACCGTCCGGAATGCCGAGCTCGAAGTCGAGCAATGGGTCGCCCGAGGAGTAGAGGCCGCCACCACCTGTACTGCCAGCGAAATAGTAATAGCCATTGTTCAAGTAGTCGAATGGATTGTCGACCCGGAATTGTTCATAAGACCCACCGAGCTTGAGGGAGTGGTTGCCGATGATCTTGGTGAAAGTGTCGGCATAGGTGAGGTTGCTATCGAGCCGCGGCTGAGGGCCTTCATAGCTGTTGCCGAGGGCAAAGTTCGCGATCGACAGGTACGGAAAACCCGGCGCGCTTGTATTTTGCGGCGCGATCCCGGTAAAGCCATAGGAGCTCGGAAGCGCAGGGTTGGCAGGTTCTACCGCTCCGAAGTTGAAGCGATAATAGCCCAGCCGGAAGTCGTTCAAAGTTGTGGCGCTGAAGGTGTGCGTGTACTCCGAGCTGAAGATCTTGAAGTGCGCCGCGTTGACCATTCCGAATCCAGGGAAGCTGCCGCCACCGAACGAGAGGGTGTCAGTCGCCGGGCTTGATTGAAAGATGGACGAAGCCCAGATCGTGTCACGCGACGTGGGCGTATAGTCTACCCGGATAACACCCTGGTCTGCCGCATTCGTATCTGAAGTGTTGAAGGCGTAGTACGTGCCCAGGAAGTTGGGCTGCGGAATGAACTTCGTAGTCGCGTTCGCCGAAATAGAGTTCCAGTTTGCCGGCGGGATAACAACGTTTCCACTTGTGAAGCAGGTATTCCATGGAGTGCCGGCAGCGCAACCTGCTGCAGCGAAAGGCATTGGGTTAGACGTCAAACCCACAGTGCTGTTCGTTCCGCCATTGAAGTAGTTATAGTCACTGCTGAAATCGCCCTGGAAATCGTCGGCCGTCATGGTCGGCGCCACATTGGCTGCGCCAGTAACATTGCGGAGGCCCTGGTAGGCGAGGAAGAAGAAGAGCTTGTCGTGGATGACCGGGCCGCCGAAGGTGCCGCCATAGAGGTTCTGATGGAATTGGGGCACCGTCGTTGCGAAGTAGGGTGTGGAATTAAGGAAGGTGTCCCGATAGAAGTAGAACGCATTGCCATGGAAGTTGTTCGAACCGGCTTTCACGACCTGGTTAATGGTCGCACCGGAGTTTCTGGCGAATTCCGGATTCAGCGTGCTCGAAATGATGCTTTCTTCCTGCAGGGCATCGGGATTGATCTGAATGCCTTCATCCTGAAGCGGGCCGTCGTTG
>JASHRS010000169.1 GCA_030037215.1 Silvibacterium sp.
GGTGCGGCTTTCAGCTTGTAGATGCCGCGCACGATGCCTTCCTGCGCGCCTTCGGGCATCTCCGGCATGGCATAGTCTTCGTTGTACATGGTTATGTAGTAGAAGACCTGCTCGTTTTCCTGGTACATGCGCCGCAGGCCGTCCTGCACGATGGCCGCCAGCTCATAGACATAGGCCGGGTCGTAGCTCAGGCACGTCGGCACGGTCGAAGCCAGCACGAGGCTATGACCGTCCTGATGCTGCAATCCTTCGCCGAGCATCGTCGTCCGCCCCGCAGTTCCGCCCATCAGGAACCCTTTGCCGCGCGAGTCGGCGAAGGCCCAGATCATGTCTCCCACGCGCTGGAAGCCGAACATGGAGTAGTACATGTAGAACGGGATCATGGGCACGCCGTAATTCGAATACGCGGTCCCGGCAGCGGTAAACGACGCCATCGACCCCGCTTCGGTAATTCCCTCTTCGAGAATCTGCCCATCCTGCTCCTCGCGGTAGTAGAGCATCATGTCCACGTCGTGCGGCTTGTACTTCTGGCCTTCGCTCGCGTAAATGCCCACCTGCCGTATGGCTGACTCGAGGCCGAACGTGCGGCCCTCGTCAGGCACGATCGGCACGACCAGCTTGCCGATCTCGGGGTCCTTCAGCAGATGCCGCAGGATGCTCACGAAGCCCATCGTGGTTGAGACGGCGCGGCCCTTCGATCCTCCGGTCCATTCCTTGAAGTAATCCAGCGCCGGAGCCTTGAACTTCAGCTCTGGAACATCCCGCCGCGGCATATATCCGCCCAGCTTCGCACGGTGCTCATGAATGTATTTGATCTCCGGAGAATCCGGTCCCGGTTTCCACGGCTTGCCCTGCTTCGCCAGCTCGTCCGGAACAGGAATATTGAAGGTATGCACAAACGAGGCAATGGCGTCGTCCGTGAGCTTTTTCTCCTGATGCGATGCATTACGCGCCTGCGTGCTGCCCAGACCATAGCCCTTCACGGTTTTCGCCAGAATCACTGTCGGACCGCCCGTGTGCTCAATCGCGCGCTTGTAGGCATTGAATATCTTTGTCCGGTCATGTCCGCCGCGATGCAGCTTGATCAACTGTTCATCGGTGTAGTCGCTGACCAGTTCCAGGAGTTCAGGATATTTGCCGAAGAACTCCCGCCGCAGATACGCGCCGTCCTTGGCCTTATATGTCTGGAACTCGCCATCGACGGATTCTTCCATGCGCTTGAGCAGCAGCCCGGTGTGGTCGCGCTCAAATAGCTTGTCCCAGTCGCCGCCCCATATCACCTTGATGACGTTCCAACCGGCCCCACGGAAGATGCCTTCCAGCTCGTCGATGATGCGCTTGTTGCCGCGCACCGGACCGTCAAGCCGCTGCAGGTTGCAGTTGACCACAAAGATCAGGTTGTCCAGCTTTTCACGGCTCGCCACTGAGAGCGCGCCGAGCGTATCGACTTCGTCCGTCTCGCCATCGCCGACAAAAGCCCAGACCTTGCGCGGAGTCTTCTCGATCAGGCTGCGGTTTTCCAGATAGCGCATAAACCGCGCCTGATAGATCGCATTCAGCGGCCCGATGCCCATTGAAACCGTGGGAAAACGCCAGAAATCCGGCATCAGCCATGGATGCGGATATGACGACAATCCCGGTGTCTCGCGCAGCTCATGGCGGAAGTTCGCCAGCCGCTTGTCGTCGAAGCGGCCCTCAAGATACGCCCGCGCATAGACGCCCGGCGACGCATGGCCTTGAAAATAAACGAAGTCCCCGGGCTGGTCCTGCCCGGTTTGCGAGGGATACGTTGCATGGAAAAAGTGGTTGAAGCCGACTTCGAGCAGCGTCGCCAGCGAGGAGTAGGTCGAGATGTGTCCGCCGATCCCCGGGTCTTTCTTGTTCTGGCCGTGAACCATCGCCATCGCGTTCCAGCGAATCAGCGACTCCACGCGGCGCTCGAGCGCCTGATCGCCGGGATATGGCTCTTCCTCGTGCCTGGGGATGGTGTTGATGTAAGGGGTGGTCAGCTCGCCGGGAGGGTTTACTCCGGCCTGACGCGCGCGTTTGCGCAGCGCGTCAAGCAGCGTCGCGCCCTGCTCCGGGCCCTCGGCAACGATCACTTCATCAAAGGCTTCGATCCACTCCTGGACCTCGGCGGAAAAGTCTGTCTCGACAGGAATTTCTGCTTTTGTGCTCATAGAATCTCGTGTTTGGTGTGAACCTTTCAGTATACCGCGATGAACCAATGCGTTTCATGAGCCCCGCACGCTATCCAGGGCACAAATTCACCATCGTTTCTGATGCAATGACAGACAGCAGCGGCTCAATTCCCGTTATGCGAAAACTCCACCAAACTCTCGTAATGCTCGACCACCGGAAACGGATCGTAGAAGTGATGAAGCTGCTGTTTCCACTGCTGAAAGTTTGCGGACTGACGAAAGTTAATCGTGTGTGCTTCGAGTGTCTCCCACTGAACGAGCAGCAGATATCGCCCCTTGGTATCGAGGCAGCGCTGCAACTGGTGCGAAATATAGCCTGGTGTGGCGGCAATTAGCGGAGAAGCGGCGCGAAAGGCCTCTTCAAAGGTTTGCTCTGCTCCGGAGCGGACATTAAGAACGGCTGCTTCAAGGATCATGCTGCAATTCTAATTTCGCTGCGCCGGTTCGCCGGTCCGCTTCACCTCCCGGAGCCCGCAACTGATATACTCCTTTGTTTATGCGGGTATTTGTCATTCTTCCGGCTGCCGGCCTGGGAACGCGCATGGCCGCGAGCCAGGCTCCATCGTCGGCTCCCAAGCAGTTTCTCGAGCTCGGCGGGGTTCCGGTGCTCATCCGTACGCTGCGCGCCTTTGCTGCTGTGCCGCAGGTAACGGAGATCGTTGTGGCAGTACGCGCCTGCGAGATTGACCGCCTCACTGTTCAGGTGCGCGAGTACGGTTTTGCGGACAAGGTCCGCGTGGTCGAGGGTGGAGACCACCGCCAGCAGAGCGTCGCGAACGCTCTCAACGCCATCGGCTGCGATCCCGATGACATTGTGCTCGTCCACGATGCCGTGCGCCCCTTGATTGACGCCGCAACTATCGAGCGCACGATTCGCGCGGTCGAAAAGCACGATGCTGCCATCGTCGGCCTTCCCGCCGTGGACACCATCAAGCAGGTGGAGCGCACCGCAGACGGCGCCATCATCACCTCGACTATTCCGCGCGAATACATCGTCCGCGCACAGACGCCGCAGGGTTTTCGCTGTGGGCTGCTGAAGCGTGCCTTTGCCGAGGCTGCTGCCGACGGCTTTATCGGCACGGATGAGGCCAGCCTGGTTGAGCGCGCCGGAGCGCAGGTGGCTGTCGTGCAGGGATCGGCTGCGAACTTCAAGATCACGCAGCCCGGCGATCTGGAGCTGGCGGAGTTTTACCTGCAGCATCAATCCGCCGCACGCTGATCGCGTCCCTCGCGGAACATTTAGTCTGGTACGGGAACGACATGAGCTTACGCATTGGATTTGGCTGGGATTCGCACGCATTCAAACCCGGCGTGCCGCTGAAGATCGGCGGCCTCGCCATTGACCACCCCGAAGGCCTCGCAGGCCACTCCGACGGCGACGTTCTGCTGCACGCGATAACGGACGCGCTGCTCGGTGCCGTCTCCGCCGGAGACATCGGCAGCTTTTTCCCTCCGGGCGATCCACGTTGGAAAGACGCCGACTCATCCATCTTTCTGAATGTCGCGCTTGAGGAAATTCAGAACGCCGGTTACCGCATCGTCAATGTGGACACAACGCTGGTTCTCGCCGCGCCAAAGATCGGTCCCATTGCTTCGGACCTGCGCGACCGCGTAGCTGAGCTGCTTGACCTCAAGCCCTCCGACGTCGGCATAAAGGCCAAAACGCCTGAAGGACTGAACGCCGACCATGTAGCGCAGGCCCATGCCGTCGTCTTGCTCGAAAAAGTCGAAGACGAACTGGGACTTCTCAGCAAAGCCGATGTGGCCGAAATGCAGAAGCAGCTTGAGGAGCTGATTGGCGAAGCACAAGGCGCCGGCCGCCGCAGGATTTCGCTCCACAGACCGCCCTTCGACACGGAAGACATTACGTAGCAAAACACCGGGCAGCTGAAGACATTGAGGAGCGTGCAGTGACTTACAAGAAATCGATTTTGTATTTTGTCGGACTTTGTTGTCTGGGCGTCGGCCTCGCGCAAAGCCAGTCTGTAAACGCAGCAGACTGGCAGACTCCTGCCGAAAAATCCGATTACCGCACCACTCCCGATTACGCCGAGACCATGGCCTACCTGCGCCGCATCGAAGCCGCCGCGCCCAATCAGGTCAAAATCGAGCCCTTCGGCACCACCGGCGAGGGCCGCGAGCTCGACATCGTCATCGCCTCCAAGGACGGCGACTTCGACCCCGCTCGCATACACGCCGCGCACCTGCCCATCGTGCTGGTGCAGAACGCCATCCACGCCGGCGAAATGGACGGCAAGGACGCGTGCCTTGCCCTGCTGCGCGACATGGTCATCACCAAATCGCAGGCTGCTCTGCTCGACAACGCCGTATTCGTCTTCATCCCCATGTACAACGCTGACGGACATGAGCGCCGTTCGCCTTACAACCGCATCAACCAGAATGGCCCCGAAGAAATGGGCTGGCGCGCCAACGGAACCAACCTCAACCTGAACCGCGACTACATGAAGGCTGACGCGCCCGAAACGCGTGCCTTTATGAAGATGTTCCACACCTGGCTGCCGGACTTTTTTGTCGACGACCACGTAACCGACGGTGCCGACTACCAGTACGATGTAACCTTCACCATCGACGACGGACCGAATGTTTACGCGCCCACAGCAAAATGGATCGACGATGTTGTAAACCCCACGCTGGTCAAAGATGTTGACGCGGTGCCCGGCCATCTCGCATCGCCCACCTATATCGAGCTGAATGACGACACCGACCCGTCGAAGGGCCTGGCCTTCGTCGATGACCCGCCGCGCTTCTCCACCGGATACATGATTCTTGAGAACCGTCCCGGCATGCTGGTCGAAATGCACATGCTCAAGGACTACAAGACGCGCGTCACCGGCAATTATGAGGTTCTGCGCAGCCTCATGGCGCTCGTCAATCGCGATGCCGCAAAGCTCATCCAGCTCAACGCCGATGCCGACGCGGACGCCGCGAACCTACACGGCGGCTTCCCGCTCGCCCTCGCATGGGGCGGCAAAACCACTCCCTTCGATTTCCGTGGCTACCAGTACACGCGCCAGTTGAGCGAAGTCTCGGGCGCTATGTGGATCAAATACTCCCATGTTCCCTGGAACGCCACCGTCCCCGAGGATGCCGGCTTCAAGATCACTGCTTCGGCTACGCCACCCGCCGCCTACATCATCCCGCGCCAGTGGACGCACGTCATCGGCGTGCTGGCAGCGCATCAGGTTGAAATCGAGCGCACCACCGTCGATTGGACCGGCGATGTCCAGACCTACCATTGCAGCGGCATGCAGTGGAACCGACCTCCCTTTGAAGGACGGCATCCCATCTTTGCCGGTGAGACCGGAACCGAACCGGGCAAGTTCGGCCACTGCGACCTTGTCACCGAAAAGCTGACCTTCCCCGCCGGATCGGCCGTGGTTCCGCTTAATCAGCGTCTTTCCAAGGTTGTTCTCCAGTGGCTTGAGCCGCAGGGCCCTGACTCGGCAATGGCATGGGGATTCTTCGACCCCATCTTTGAGCAGAAGGAATACGGCGAAGCTTACGTGCTCGAAAAGCTGGCGCGCGAAATGATGGCCAAAGACCCCGCGCTTGAATCCGAGTTCGAGAAGAAGGTTGAAACCGACCCGGATTTTGCGGCCAGCCCGGAAGCGCGTCTGGATTTCTTCTATGAGCACTCGCCTTGGTACACAGCCAACCGGGTTGGCTATTACCCGGTAGGGCGTCTGGCAACGCTGGATGGGATTCCGCTGGGGAAATAGCCTTCCAGACAGCGCTCTATCTATTTTTTTAACTTTGCAAGCCGGACGGCCTCAGCTACGCTTATCCCCAATTTCTTTTCGCAAGCGAGGCCGCCCATGAATCAACTGGATCCATCTCAACTGCATGCCCTTCAAGCCATGTTGGTGTTCATGCCTATCTTCATCCTGATAGGTGCCATCATCATGATCATTCCCTACTGGTTTATCTGGAAAAAAGCGGGCTTCTCGCCCTGGCTCAGCTTGCTTATGTTCCTTCCATTCGTAAACATCGTTGCGTTGTACGTGCTGGCATTCGCTGAGTGGAAGGTCGTTCCGATTGTCCCGCCTGCACCTGCGTATTCTTATCCGCCGTCTTCGTTCCCTCCGCCGCAGGTGTAGAAGACGGAATTACCCTCCCCCGATTCAGCGCTTGATTGCCGCCAGCACTGCGCCTGCCTCTGCGTCTTCAACACATGGAGTGATGGTGAGCGGCAGAAACTCTAACCACTCCGCGAACCATGTATACAATGCGTTCGTATCACTGGTTTCAACGACTGCAAATCCGGCACCACTCATACCATGCCATCGGCCTATAAGCTTCACACTTGCGGGCGGCATACCACCCGTTTCTAGGAACTTCGCTTCTGCTGCGAGCAGTGTCGACTGGGGCAGGGTCCAACTTGCAATGAATTTCATCGATTTTGTCCTCCATATTCGTGGCCCGTTTCGCGACTTCCAAATGCCAGCGTTTAGAGAGCAGGGGTGACTATAGTCTGGTGCGCCCAACGCAATCAAGATCGCGAAATGCGCCAACGCCTAAAATGCTTTAGCATCAAAGATTGACCCCGCACATCGAAATGACTTCTGCAGCCACTCCCCGCGTCCGATTTGCGCCTTCGCCCACCGGCTACCTCCACGTCGGCGGAGCGCGTACCGCTCTCTTCAACTGGCTCTTTGCCCGCCACTTCGGCGGAACCATGATTCTCCGCATCGAAGACACCGACTTCGAGCGCTCGTCTGAAGAAATGGTCGAAGGTATCCTCGTCGGCATGCGCTGGCTTGGCCTCGACTGGGACGAAGGCCCGTTCTACCAGTCGCAACGCCTCGATCTCTACCGCGCCACTGCAGAAAAGCTGCTCGCCAGCGGCCACGCCTACTACTGCTTCTGCACCAAAGCTGAACTGGAGGCGCGCCGCGCCGAAGCTGCCGCCGCAGGACGCCCGCCCATGTATGACCGCCGCTGTCGTGCGATCAACCGCGAAACGGCAGTCGCGCGCAAAGCTGCTGGAGAAGCAGCTGCCGTGCGCTTCGCCGTTCCGGACGGTGGCGTAACCGCATTCGACGATGCCGTATTTGGCCGCGTCGAGTTTGCCAACGCCGAAATTGAAGACTTCGTCCTGCTGCGCTCTGACGGAATCCCCACCTATCACCTCAGCGTCGTCGCCGACGACCTTGACATGCGTCTCACCCACATCATTCGCGGCGCTGATCACATCTCGAACACACCGAAACAGGTCCTTCAGTATCAGGCACTCGGAGCTGCTCTGCCTGTCTTCGCGCACGTTCCGCTCATTCTCGGACCGGACAAGACGCGTCTGTCAAAGCGTCACGGTGCAACGTCGGTCATTGCCTACAAAGAAATGGGCATCGTCCCCGAAGCTTTCCGCAACTTCCTTGCTCTGCTCGGCTGGACACCCGGCGCAGATTACAAAGATCGCGAACTCTTCTCGTCCGATGAATTGATCCAGCTCTTCTCGCTCGGCGGCATCTCCAAATCCAACGCCGTCTTCAACAACGACAAGCTTGCCTGGTTCAACACCGAATACATCCGCGCCTACGACGCGCAGAAGCTTCTGCCGCTGATTCAGGAAGAATGGGCAAGCACCGGATTCACACCTGACCGCTCGGTTGAAGACATCTTCGCCGCCATCGATCTGCTTAAGCCGCGCGCACGCAGCCTGAAGGATTTCGCTACA
>JASHRS010000170.1 GCA_030037215.1 Silvibacterium sp.
CCGCGGCGCGCGCGCTGTTGCGCCGCCATAAGCGCCTCATTCCGCTCCTGAATCCGGTCATGGACCCGCTCGTGGACACGATCCAGCTCCCGGTCCGCGCTTCTGCGTCCGTAGTCAAATCCCGCCTGCGCTGCTATTGCCTGTGTTGCCATGACTCTTCTCCAAACGGCTCACACCGTTCCCAACTTCATCTCCCCTCGAACGACCGGGCCTGGGCCGTTGATATTGGGAGGGGATTCTTACGAGGGTTTCGTCTTGTTCTTTCGCCATTTACTACGACAGGACGACCCCGGCCCGATTTTTTCGAGGGGTAGGATCAGCATTGTAGGGTAGCGCTTTCCGTTCGTTTTACCCTTTCCCCATTACCCTTTCCCCTGCTCTTCTTTCCGCTGCCCGCAGTTTCGCGCTGCGTGCACGCGGATTGCGATCCGTCTCCTCCGCTTCCGCCGTTACCGGCTTCCGCGTCAGCACTTCATAAACCCCACGCTGCGCTCCTTCGCGCAGCGCATCCTTGGCACGCCGGTCTTCGAGAGAGTGGAAGCTGATCACTACCAGCCTCCCCCGGGTCTTCAACAATCCCGGAGCTGCATCGAGCAGCGCGTCAATCTCCTCCAACTCGGCATTTACGTAAATTCGAAGAGCCTGAAAAGTCCTGGTCGCCGGATGAATGAAATGCCGCTCAGATTTCATCGCCGGGGCCGCAGCCGCTACCACTCTGGCAAGTTCTGCCGTCGTCGTAATCGGCCGGGCCCTGACAATGGCTCTGGCGATTCTCCGCGACCTCCTTTCCTCTCCGAATTCGTAAATCAGATCGGCAAGCTCTTTTTCACCGAACTGGTTTACCACCTGTGCGGCGGTCAGACCCTCCCGCGGATTCATCCGCATATCTAAAGGTCCATCCGCCTGAAAACTGAATCCTCTCTGTGCCTCGTCGAAGTGCATCGAGCTGGCTCCGAAGTCCGCCAGCAGCCCATCTACGCTGCCCGGCTCCAACAACTCCGCCGCTCGCGAAAACTCCACGTCGTGGAAGACCACTTCCGGCATCGCAGTGCCTAACTCGTGCCCCAACGCGGCCAGCCGTTCTTTCGCCTGCGCCATTGCTGCCGGATCGCGGTCAAAGCAGATCAGCTTGCCATCCGCGCCAACCAGCCTCGCAATCGCACTTGCATGTCCTGCATATCCAAGCGTCGCGTCAACATAAACGCCGCCCGGTCGCACATTCAGGAATTGGATCGCCTGTTGTAAAAGAACTGGCACATGCCGCTCACGCTCGCTCATGTGCTCCCCCTTGGGGGTAATTGCTTACAAACCAAACCCTGCCAGCTTCTGCTCGTCCTCGGCCGTCAGCGGATTCGCGTCCATGTTCGCCACAAACACCTCGCGGTTTGCCACTTCGAGATACGTCTGCATACCGAACACAACCACTTCCGCCATCAAATTCGCCTTCTCGCGCAGGATCTGCGGCAACAGAACCCTTCCCTGCGCGTCCATCTCTGCCTCCGAACCGAAAAAGTTATAGCGGTCCATCAGCTTCCTCTTTGCAGGATCGAAATTGGGAATCTCCGCCAATTTCTGCTCAACCTTTTCCCATTCCTGCAGCGGATGAATCTCGGCTACTCGCCCGTCCTTTGAGGTGATATAGAAGCGGCCGTTGTACAACTCATCAATCCGGCGCTTAAACTCCGCCGGCAGCTTGAGCCGCCCTTTCTCGTCAACTCGGGTTGGGTGATTACCTCGGAACATCTCGTTCTCTTTTTGCCGATGACTCTTCGCCACCCGCCGTATACTCTCTCCATCGGCCAAAATTGCTTCGGAGTCACTAGACTTACTCCATTTTTGACCACTTCAGACCACATCCTAGCGCAGCAATTCCGCGCTTTTCCAGTGGAAAATGCAACATTTCCCGCTTAATTCCTAGGCAAACTGGATCTAGAAAGCAAAGTGAACGAAAATCTCAATGCGTAGGTGGTATCGCTGGAATAAACCACTACATCTAGTGTTTATCCTATTGGTTCAACCCCTCTTGCAAGATTTCCCGAGTCGCGGTAGGCGAAAATTAGGCAAAATCTCTTCGCCTCTCTACTCACCCATGTAGCCGGCTGCGTTCTCTGATCCGCATCTGTACATGGAAGATTAAATAAATCACCATGGCCACGTTGATTGCGGTAACGCCAATCCTGATCCACGTCACATGGTGCGCCAGCGCGACAAACTCAAAAGGCAGAAAGAACGCCGACACCGCAATCGTCACAAACTCTGCCCAGATCTTGCGCAGTATCAATCCGACACCTTCCAGAATATCCAGCGCCGAGTGCGCAAAAATGGCCACGGTAATCTGCTCCAGCTGATGCGGGCTGATCATGGAGGCTTTGTCGATCAGCAGGCTCGCAAGCCGGCCTTCCGGATCGAATCGAAGTGCCACAAACAACCGCGTCAGCTCGTCGCCCACATCCTTGTGCATGATGTGGATGACTCCAAAGCCCAGCAGCACGAACAGCAGCGCCTCGCCCAGCTTCAGCGCGCCAATCGCCATCAGCCAGCGGTCGTAGGCAGAAATGCGGGCGCGGCCCGCGTGCGAGTGGGTAGACGTGGACATTGAATATAGATACAGGATACAGGCCGCGCCGGTTCCCTTCAGTGCTGCTATCGAACAACCAGTCGTGGCTTGGGCGCATGCTTCAGATATGGAGCCAGTTTTTCCATTGCCGCCTCTACGCTGATGCCGTTAGCCATGCGCAGTTGATCCACCTTGCCGTGCTCGACAAAATGGTCGGGCCAGCCGATCCGCACCACGGGAACATCCAGCTGCATTTCGTTCAGCGCTTCCAGCACAGCGCTGCCGAAGCCGCCCATCAGCGCGGCGTCTTCGAATGTAACCATTACAGATACTTTTTTTGCGTATTCCGCCAGCAACTCGCGGTCTAGCGGTTTCACAAACCGCGGATTAATCACCGCAGCCGAATACCCAAGCTCTTCCAGCCTGTCCGCAAGCTGCACGGCCATTGGCAGCAGCGCGCCCAGGCCCCAGATCATAATTTCGTCACCCTCGCGCACCACCTTCGCCTTGCCAATCGGCAACGCCACGGGGTGAGACTTTACCGCAGCGCCCGGCCCGCTGCCGCGTGGATACCGCACAGCCGATGGTCCCTCATGCAGCATCGCCGTATAGAGCATGTCCGCAAGCTCATCCTCATTGGTCGGGTCCATGTGAACAATATTTGGAATTCCACGCAGGTAGCTGATATCGAACAGCCCGTGATGCGTCGCCCCGTCATCGCCGCTCAGGCCGCCGCGATCCATGCAGAACACGACCGGCAGGTTCTGCAGGCATACATCGTGCACCAGGGGATCGAAGGCCCGCTGCAAAAACGTTGAGTAGATCGCGCAGAATGGTTTGTAGCCGCGCGTCGCCATGCCCGCGGCAAAGATCACCGCATGTTCCTCGGCAATCCCCACGTCAAAGTACTTCTTCGGGTGATGCGGACGGAATAGATCCAGCGCTGTTCCATTCGGCATCGCGCCGGTAATCGCGATCACTTTCTCATTTTCATCCGCCAGTTTCACCAGTGTATTGGCAAACACCTCGGAATACGTCGGCTGCCCCGTCGGATTCGTCTCGCCCGTCTCCGGATGGTAAGGCCCCAGCCCATGAAACTTCTTCTGCTTGTCGAGCGCTGGCTGAAAACCGCGTCCCTTCTGCGTGATTGCATGTAATAGAACCGGCTTGTCCTGCTGCTTGAGAAATTTGAAGCTCTCAATCAGCAGCCCTATGTTGTGCCCATCCACCGGGCCGTAATAGGTCAGCCCGAATTCCTCAAAGAAGATGGATGGCCATAGCATGCCCTTGGCCGCTTCCTCGGCGCGGCGCACAACATTGACTGCGGTTTTGCCGCCGATCTTCTCCAGCAGACGTGCCGCACTGTCGTGCAGGTGCGAGACATGCTCATTTGTCACGATCTTGTGCAGATATTTCGCAATCGCGCCCACATTGCGGTCAATCGACCACTCGTTGTCGTTCAGCACCACGATCAGCCGCCTGGTGTTGTCCGCAATGTTGTTCAGCGCCTCAAAAGAAATCCCGTTCGTGAACGCCGCATCTCCGGCCAGCGCAATCACATGTTCATTGCCCCCGGCCAGATCCCGCGCCACCGCCATGCCCAGCGCCGCCGACAGCGCCGTTCCTGCATGACCTGCGCCATAGGCGTCATGTTCGCTTTCGGTGCGCAGCATAAAGCCGTTCAGCCCGCCTGGCTGCCGGATCGTTCCAAACCGCTCTCTGCGTCCTGTCAGCAGCTTGTGAACATATGCCTGATGGCTCACGTCAAAAACAAATTTGTCCTGCGGAGTATCGAATACGTAGTGCAAGGCCAGCGTCAGCTCCACCACTCCCAGGTTCGGCCCCAGATGCCCGCCCGTCTTTGACAGCGTCTGGATCAGGCACTCGCGAATCTCCTGCGCGAGCGTCCCCAGCTTCTTCACGGAGAGCTTCTTAATATCGGCGGGTGAATGAATGGTGTCGAGTATTGTACCCATGCAAGGAACCGGGGGATGAAAGTCTTCTGACTACTAAAAAAGACCCCAAAACCGGGGCCATTCTTCGGCAGAAATCTGTTCTTCGCTACCCGAGTATATCAAGCCATGCAGAACCCCGCACCCGCGCGCCGGAACCTGTTCGCACCAGCCACCGTAGATCGAAGCCTAGTGACGGTGAAAGAAAAATTTACCTCATAGGAAATAAATGACTTAACCGGATGCGCAGCCCGCGGCTGACTTCCGTTGATACCATGAAGGCAGCGCCGCAGCCGCACTCGGCAAAGCGGCCTGAGGCTCCTCGACCGATGCGCCAGATTCCTTCGATTCTTTTCCTTTGCCTGCTCGGATTCAGCTCCTTCGCCAGTGCGCAGCTCCCCCTCGACTCAGGTTCCAATCCTGCCCAGGCCGCCAACCCATTTTCCAATCCCGGGCTTACTCCTGAGCAATCCTTCCTCTACAGCCTTGAAGCAAAGTTCGCGCACGACACCGCACAGGGAGGCGGCGTCGCCTTCGCCAAATGGTTCGCGCCTGACGCCGTTGCACTCTCCAACGGCAAAGCCCCGGTTATCGGGCAGGCCGCCATCGCTGCCGGCGCCAATTGGGCCCCATCCGAATACCAGCTCACCTGGACCCCCGACGGTGCACGCATGAGCGCCGGTGGCGACATGGGCTTCACGTGGGGACACTATGAAGGCCGTTCCAAAGACCGCGACGGTACACCCATCGTCAGTACCGGCCGCTACATGACCGTCTGGAAGAAGCAACCCGACGGATCATGGAAGGTCGAGCTCGATGCGAGCAACCAGGAGCCTCCGGCAAAAGAAGACTGTTGCAAACTGCCGTAAAAGAAGCCAATAGCCATTAAGGATTAGGGATTATAAAAGCGGGTTCTTCACAGCACGCCTTTCCGCTGACCGCTATTGGCTAAAAATCTACACCCCTGCACCCTGTACCCTATACCCTAAGAACGATGTTCGAATTCCTGCTTTTCCGCGGCGTCGCCATAGTCGTGCTGATCCTCGGCAACGGCTTTTTTGTTGCGGCCGAACTCGCGCTGGTCAGCGTCCGCCAGACGCGCGTCGAGCAGATGATCGTGCAGCATCGCCCCGGTGCGCGTCTTGTCCGCCATCTGCAGGAGCACCTCGACGATTTCCTGCCGGCGGTCCAGCTTGGTGTCACGCTCTGCAGTCTCGCTCTCGGCTGGATCGGCGAACCAGTTGTTGCCGATCTGTTCCGGGTCTGGATCGGCGAGATACCTCACGCCCGCATCTACTCCCATCTCATCGCCGTTCCCGTTGCCTTCGCCTTCATCACTTATCTTCAGGTTCTGCTGGGTGAATTGGTCCCCAAAGCCCTGGCGCTCCGCAAATCCGAACAAGTCGCTGTGGCCGTCGCCGGGCCAATGGATGTCTTCATCCGCCTCACGCGTCCCGCCATTCGCCTGATGAACAGTTCCGCGCGCATCGTGCTCCGCCTTTTCCGCACGCCGATGGCGCATGAAAGCCCGGTGCATTCGCCCGAAGAGCTTAAGCTGATGGCTACCGCGGCGCGCCGCGCCGGAATCCTTCCCGAATATCAGGAAGCCCTGATTCATCGCGCCGTCGAAATCAATCAGCTCACCACGCGCGAAATCATGACGCCGCGCCAGCGCATCTTTTCGCTTCCCTTCAACATGCTTATCGAGGACGCCAGCGCACGCATCATCGACGAGCAGCACTCCCGCATTCCTGTTTATGACCCTGTCCGCGGCCCCGAGTTCATCGTTGGCGTCGTCTACTCGAAAGATATCTCGCGCCTCATGCATTTCCGGGCCTCTGCGAAAACCCTCTTCAGCGGCGCACCATTCGTCGAGCTGCAACTTAAGCAGGTCATGCGCGAAGTTCTCGTTGTCCCTGAGACCAAGCCTGTGCTCGATCTGCTCCACGAGTTCCAGGAGCGCCGCCGTCATCTGGCCATCGTCGTCGATGAATTCGGAACCACGGTCGGCCTGGTCACCGTCGAGGACGCTATCGAGCAGCTCATCGGCGAAGTAGAGGACGAGTTCGACGTGGCAGCTAAGAAAGTCCTCACCACCGCTACTGGAGGCGTCGTTCTTGACGGCAGCGTCAACCTGCGCGATCTGGAAACCCAGATGCACTGGAGCCTTCCCCGCGACGGCGGCGTCGAAACACTTGCCGGATTTCTGCTGGCGCGCCTCGGACGCATTCCGCGAGGCGGCGAAACCATCGAGTACGAAGGCCGCCGCTTCACTGTCCTGGAAATGAGCGGCAACCGCATTAGCCGCGTACGCATTGAGACCACGACCACGCCTCCTAGGCTTGAATCCAGCGAGCGTCCCCTCTTGGAGAACGCCGGGTAATGCGTCTTCCTCGCGCCGTCCGCGCGCTTCTGTTCAGGCTTGTCTATACCATCCCTGTCGTCTGGCTTGTAGTTTCCATCGTTTTTCTGCTGATCCACCTCGTACCCGGCGACCCCGTCGAGCAGATGCTTGGCGAAGGTGCCCGGCCCGTAGACATCGTCGCGCTGCGCCATGCCTACGGCCTCGACCTGCCGCTCCACACGCAATATCTCCATTACTGGCGCGGAGTTCTCCGCGGCAACCTCGGAACCTCAATCCGCCTTCACGACTCCATCACGCATCTCGTCCTCACCCGCTACCCCTACACCGTCGAGCTGACCATCGCCGCGCTCATCATCGCCGTCTTCATCTCCATCCCCGCCGGAATCGCCTCCGCGCTCCGCCGCGACCGCTGGCAGGACCGCGTGCTCAGCTTCGTCAGCCTGCTTGGGCTGTCGTTTCCAGCTTTCGCGCTCGGCCCCATCCTCATCCTGCTCATTTCCATCAAGCTCGGCTGGCTGCCCGTCAGCGGAACCGGAGGCCTCAGCCATCTCATCCTTCCCGCCGTCACCATGGGCAGCGCGCTCGCCGCCATCCTCACCCGCATGGTCCGCACCGCCATGCTCGAAGAGCTCAACCAGGACTACATCCGCACCGCCCGCGCCAAGGGCCTTCCCGAACGCATCGTGATCTACAGGCACGCCCTGCGCAACGCGCTCATTCCTGTCATCACCCTCCTCGGCCTCCAGTTCGGAGCGCTCCTCGCCGGAGCCATCGTCACCGAAAAAATCTTCAGTTGGCCCGGTATCGGACGCCTCACGCTCGACGCCATCTCCAACCGCGATTACCCGCTCCTCCAGGGCTGCATCCTCGCCATCGGACTCACCTACGTCATCGTCAACCTCGCCACCGACGTCGCCTACGTCATCATCAACCCCCGTATCCGCGACTAAAGCGAGAAGATAACCGCATGAAGCTTCTGAAGATGTTCAAGAACCTGATTGTGACAGACAACGATTCCGAGCTCACAGAGATGCGGTCCATCGTTATCATGCAGCGGAAAGCGCACCGGTTTAGCCGGATGCCCCACATCTCGCGATGTTCGAGATGTGGGGCATAGGCTGGGTGGAAGCGCCGGGCTTTTAGCCCGGCGACCAGAGCCGCAAAAAGATTCAGGGGCTTCAGCCCCGGAACCACTACCCTATACTGTCAGCGACCCGCATTCAGCAAAAAAGGAACCACCGAAAGATGACCCTCACAAAGATCACCACAGCAGCGGCAGTCATGTTCATCGCCGCACCTATGTTTGGCCAGAACGCAACGGGCCCCATCGCCGCAGTGGAGCAATCCGTCAGCGCAAAGAACATCCGCACGCAGGATAAGTTCATCTCGGATGACCTCTTCGAAGGCCGATATCCGGGACTGCGCGGTGGCGAGCTCGCCGCCAAATACATCGCCACGCAGTTCGCGATTTACGGCCTGAAGCCGGCCGGCGATAACGGAACATTTCTGCAGGAGGTGAACTTCGTCGGGATGAAAGTTGTCCCCGACCAGACCAGCTTCACCCTCGTCCCCGCCAGCGGCAGCCCGCTGTT
>JASHRS010000171.1 GCA_030037215.1 Silvibacterium sp.
AACTACTTCCGCGGCGACGGCTACTTCGACATGGATTCCTCGATCACCAAATCCTGGAATCTGGCCGATAAAGCCCAGCTCAAGTTTGCCGCCGAGGTCTATAACCTCACCAACTCCAACCGCTTCGACGTCAGTCCTGCCGGACTGAATGCCCAATTGACCTTTGCCAACCTTGGCGCCTACAGCTCTACTCTCACCACCTACCGCCGGATGCAATTTGGCCTGCGCATGGACTTCTGAGGGTTGTATGCCGTCAGATCCAAAGGCCGAAGCGCTCGCTTCGGCCTTTTTGTCTTTGTTCAATTTGAACAAGCATGTAGATTCCGGTAATGGGTCACTCTGAAATTCAGACTGACCCACTACCTAGATTCCCGGGAGATTGACAGAAACCGAGTGTGCGCCATACAAATGAATTATTGCGGTGAAGGAGTTCACCCTTAACTGCTGCCTATCAATCAGACTTTCTTTAGCGATAGGTAGATGATGACTCCTGACAGGGAATCCTGTTGGGGAGTCACGCCCTCACGATTCCCAAACAAAATCTTTAACGGAGCGCACTGCGGCGCATCTCGGAGGACTGTCCGTGATGCCTGTACGTAAGGCGAATCATTAGGCGGCAGTTCGTAACAGGAGTTTTGGAATGACAGAAGTTCAGGAGAAATACAGTTGCAGAAATATCTTTTGATCGCACTCGGAGGTGCACTCGGTTCCATTGCACGAGTGTGGGTTGGTTCGATAGTTGCTGATAAGCTGGGAACGCGTTTTCCCTATGGAACCTTTGTCGTCAATCTCACTGCCTGCATAATCATCGGTTTTTCTCTGGAAGTTCTGGACAAACGCGTCGGTCTCGGTCCCGACTGGCGGTATCTCATACCTACTGGATTTATCGGCGCCTACAGCACATTTTCTACATTCGAGTGGGAGACATTTTCCAAGCTTCGAGTAGGCGATCTTCCTATCGCGGGTTTATATGTTGTGTCGAGTGTCCTTGTAGGCCTGATTGGCGTTTGGTGCGGTGTCCTGCTTGCGGAAGTTGTGCCATGAGAACAAGCAGGGATGCAAAGTAGGAATCGATAAAAAGTGCCGACCTTCGCAGGATCCGCGAACAACAGCTAGCTCATACTGCGATCTTCTCAACGGCGAGGTGGTTCATATACCAATCCTCGCGCGTCATTGGCAGGTGACTATTGCCGCGTTCAGGACGGCTCAGGAGCATCTGATAGACAGCGATATTACCCCTCTTGAATGCAGCTGCGGACCCGGCCATGTAAAGGAGCCAGATGCGGTAGGTCATTTCCGGGACCAGTTTCAGAAGTTCGTTCGCATTCCTGCGCAGCCCGTCCACCCAGCAGCGAAGGGTCCGCTCGTAGTGCTCGCGCAGATTCTCCACATCGCGTACCTCAAACCCAGCGGCCTCAGCAGCATGTACTGCTTGGGAAAGTGTCACCAATTCTCCGTCAGGGAACACAAATTTGTCGATGAACGAAGAATGACGTGGGCGGCTTAGCTCCAGCACATTTCGTAAAAACGGCACGACAGTGTGATCGAGGAAGGAGAGGTTGCTGCCACTCGCGGCGTGGGCGCGCGCAATTCCATGATTAAGAAAGACGCCGCCGGGCTTCAACAAAGCATGCGCCGTCCGAAAATAGAGCGGCAAATTCCGTAGTCCTACATGCTCGACCATGCCCACGCTGGAAATCTTGTCGAAAGCAGGGAAAGCCTCCACCGCCTTTCTATAATCGAGAAGCTCCACATGGCAACTCTGAGTGAGACGCGCGGCAGTGACCCTCGCCGATGCCACAGCTTTCTGTTCCCGGCTGAGCGTGATGCCGTAGGCATCCACGTTGTAGCGCGATGCAGCATGCAGAACCAGGCTGCCCCAGCCGCACCCGATATCGAGAAAATGCTCACCGGGCTGCAGGCGTAGTTTTCTGCAAACCAAATCGAGCTTGTTGGTTTGTGCGCGGTCAATATTGTCCATGACAGATTGAAAATACGCGCAGGAATACACAAGTGACTTGCCCAGCCACGGACGATAGAAGTCGGCGGGCTGATCGTAGTGGTAACTGATGGCTGTGCGGTCTCTTTTCTGCGAATGACGTTTTCCGGATTTGAGCCATGCGCCGGCGCCAAAAACAAGGCCCGAAGCCGCCTCCAGGACTCTCTGGCGTCTGCCTTCTGCGCAATGAAAAACGTGCTCGGCGACGTCGAAGATGGAAAAGATATCCCCCTCGACATCGATGTCCCTGGTCAGGAATGCCTCGCCCAGTGTGACCTCGCTGGGATGAAGGACCAGCGACCGCAGAGCGGTCGCCGAGTTAACGACCATCGTGCATTTCGCTTCACCGCTTGCCGGCAACTGCCACAGCCAGCCATCCCAGAACCGAACCGCAAAGGGTGGTCCCTCATAACCATCAAAAAGTGAGCCTAATAGTTTGCCTCTTTGCGCGTTCGCAATTGCAGCCGTTATCATCTGTCACCCCACAATCAGTGTGAGATATCAACTTTTTTGAGGCTTCGTGGACAGGAAACCCGACGAGTCCTCGTCAGGGGTCATCATCTGTCCATTCGGTAGGTGCAGGAAGGGCAGCGATTCAGGCGAACCCCCTCGCCTTATACGCTTCAGCTATACGGTCGCACATACAAGAATAGCAAATGGGTCTACTTCATCTATCCAATTGTGACATTAGGCAGTAAGGTAAGTCCGAAGCAGTATTCCATAGTGCGAAGTCATTTGGAAAAAGAGAGGTACACCAGAGGGGTTATCATAGAAAGTTGTTAGGGTAACTCATTTATTTTCAGAGCGTATGGCTGCGTGCGTGTGGCCAGCTTAGTCGACAATTTAGGCCATCGCTTGCAATGGCTTCATTTAATCAGAGGAGATTGTGATGCCTGAACTGCCCAGCGCCCCCATTACCCTGGAAGGTTCCAGCGTTCTTCATCAGATGTATCGGTTTGATTGGGAGGCATGGAAGCAGCGCTCTAATGAGGAGAAGCGTGAGGTTGAGGAGGAAGTTGTCTCTTTACTGGCGAAATGGGAGAAGGGAACCGGAGATTCGGCGAAGAATCAGTCTGCAGTGTTCTCTTTGATTGGACATAAGGGAGATCTTCTTTTCCTTCACTTCAACGACTCGTTCAGCGGGCTCAATCAAATTGAGCTTGAACTTGCCCAGACACGTCTTAATGCCTTTCTTATTCCGCAGCACTCGTATCTCTCTGTCGTTGAACTCGGACTCTACGAATCCTCTGCAAAGACATACGCGGCGCTCGCTGAGAAAGGCCTGACCCAGGGTTCGCCCGAGTGGGATGCAGGAGTGCAGGAACTCGTTCAACGCCAGTCCAGTGCTATGGCTCAACGTCTTTTCCCATCTATTCCGGCTGCAAAATACATCTGCTTTTACCCAATGGACAGACGGCGCGGTGAAGCGCGCAACTGGTATACGGAGACGATGGCAGAACGTCAACGCATGATGCATGAGCATGGAATGATCGGCCGGCGCTATGCCGGCTCCGTGCGGCAGATCATCACGGGTTCAATCGGTTTTGACGATTGGGAATGGGGAGTGGATCTGTTCGCGGAAGATCCTCTCGTCTTCAAGAAGTTGATTTACGAGATGCGCTTTGATGAGGTCAGCGCAGTCTATGCTCTGTTTGGACAGTTCTTTATAGGCATCAGGCTTCAAACCGGCGATCTGGCATTATGGCTTCGCGGCAAGCTTACGTCATCGAACAGTATTTGAGTGCTTAGCTTTTCGGAAGCAAGTCGAGCTTGGATGAGACGAAATGATGGCGAACGACCTGCTGATGATGTCGGGTGCGATAAACATAGTGTCCAATGAGCCATCCTGCAGCGCCGCCAACCAGAACGTCTGTTGGAAAATGTTCCTGGCCCAGAACCCTTGTTACGCTTACTGCTGCAGCGGCTGAGTAAATCCCAACTTGCGTCCAGCGGGAAGGGTATTCTCCTGCAATCACAGCAGCCGTCGTCCAGGACAGCAGGCTGTGCGATGAGGGAAATGAGGAATCGAATCCCGCACTGCCCTGAAAAAACAGTCCGCGCGCCCCATCTACGTAAGGTCTCTCACGCCAAAAGATCAGTTTCATCGCTTCTTCTACGATGACGCCGTCTCCAAGTGCCTCCGCGCCGAGCAGACCGGTTTCACGGGCCCGATCGTCCTGCCCAAAGTGACCGTATCCATAAAAGGCCGCGGGGAGAACAACAATGCTGCCGACGAGCACATTGGATACATTGACATTCGCTTGGTTGAAATCGGGATCACGCGAAACGACAGACGACATTACGTGGTGGTCGGTCGCAATCCCTGCTCCGATGGATCCGGCGAGCGGAACAAGCCACACCAGATCATTGGTGCGAATGCGCAAGGGGCTTGTCCATATGGCTCGCTGATCTTTCAGAATGTGGATGGGAGTATTGCGCAACGTAACCGGTTCTTCATTTTCAGACTGGGGTACGGGAGCATCGGGCAGAAATAAAGAAAGTGCCTGTGATGACTGGAGTGAGCTGACATCTGTGACGGCCTGCGCGCTCGCAGAAGCGAAGCTGTTCAGCATCAGGACGCACGCGATCGACAGACACGCCTTAATCGCTTTTACAAAAGGAATGTCAGTCACAGAGTAGTGAATTGAGCATAGCATTTAGCGGTGCGATGCGAGTTTATTCCGGATAGCCATGGGTTGCAGAGCATCTCAGGATGGTTGCTTTCTATCTGTGTTATCTTTGCGAGATTGCGGAGGGTGCCTTGCATTGTCTCAGCTTCTGCGCAGCATTGTTAGCTGATATGCCCGGTGGGCACGAAGATTACCGCATACTCACCGAGCTCGGAGCTGCAATCGTTCTCCTTTCCCTTGTGGCGCGGCTGGCCAGCCGATGGAGCATCTCCACCATCCCTCTCTACCTTATTCTGGGGCTCTGTTTTGGAAATGGCGGACTGGCCCCACTCAACCTGAGCAAGAGCTTCACTTCGACGGGTGCCGAAATCGGTGTTCTCCTGCTCCTGTTCATGTTGGGACTGGAAAGCTCCGCAGAGGAATTGAAGGAAAATCTGCGCAAGGGGTTTCCGGCCAGTGTTCTTGATTTTGTGCTGAATTTCACTCCCGGCATGGTTGCCGGACTTTGGCTGGGCTGGGCCAAACTGCCCTCGGCGCTGCTCGGCGGAGTGACCTACATTTCGTCTTCCGGAATTATCGCGAAGATATTGTCTGATTTGAAGCGTACAAGCAATCCGGAAACTCCCGGAATCCTCTCGATCCTGGTTCTGGAAGACCTCGCGATGGCCATCTACCTGCCCCTCGTAGGGGTATTCATTGCGGGCGGCAGCGGGTCGCGAGTGCTGATATCCGTTTCGGTGGCGGTTGTCGTTGTTCTTGTAGTGCTATTTGCTGCTCTGCGATTCGGCAAGGGTATAAGCAAGCTTCTTTCTCATGAATCCGACGAAATTGTTTTACTCACTGTCTTTGGAGTGGTGTTACTGGTCGCCGGACTTGCTGAACGCTTCAAAGTATCGGCTGCCATCGGAGCATTCTTGGTCGGCATAGCAGTAACAGGTTGCATCGCGGAGCAGTCGCATCGATTACTTTCGCCGCTTCGTGATTTGTTCGCGGCAATCTTTTTCTTTTTCTTTGGGCTTGAGGTTAACCCGCGCACGCTCCCGGCAGCACTCCCGGCTGCGATAATCCTGGCAGTAGTGACCGCTTTGACCAAAGAGATTACGGGCTACTGGGCGGCGCGCCGGCTGGGTGTCGACCGCCGGGCACGGGTGCGCAGTGGTCTATCTCTTATCCCGCGCGGCGAATTCTCGATTGTGATTGCCGGCCTTGGCGTAGCTATCGAACCACGGCTGGGCCCACTTTCAGCGGCATATGTTTTGCTGCTGGCGACGCTGGGCCCGTTGGTGGCGCGTTTTTGATAAGTAATCGTTGAGGAGCCTGAGCAAGTAGAAGCGGGCACAAAGGCTACGGCATACCCTTTGCCTGGTTAAGCCTGCGGCTTACGCGTAAAAAGCGCAGATACTGGCATTTTTACCAGTATCCGGTGCAGACTTTCTTTTCGACAATTATTGTCGGTAGATCAGTGCTGCGAAGAGGGTGCGCCAGGCTCCCTCTGGATCGGGTGCCTCTGTTCTGGGCAGAGAGATCGAACGCTGCACCGGAAGCTTACGAGGAGGAAGCATGAATAAACGCACGCTATTGCATTTCTCTTTGATCTTGGTTCTTGCGTTGCCGCTTGGGTGTAAAAGCAAACCCAACGACACGCAGATCGAAGAGGATATCCAGTCCAAGGTAGCGGCCAACCCCGATACACAGGATTCTTCCGTAAACGTGGTGTCCCAGCAAGGCAAAGTTACGGTGACGGGCAAAGTTAAAAAGCCTGCTGCCACCAAAACAATTGACCAGATTGCAAAGGCAGAGCCGGGAGTCACCAGCGTAGATGACGAAACCACGGTAGTACCTGCCACTGAGGCTGAGGCCACGCCGGCCCCGGCGGCTGCAGCGCCACCACCACCACCACCGCCGCCACCTCCACCACCACCCCCTCCGCCACCAATCGTCGTTCCGGCCAATACCACGCTGACGGTTAGCATTGGACAGACATTGGGCTCCAAAATCAGCCAGGCAGGGACCGCTTTTACGGCCACCATGGCGAATCCCATCATGATTGGTGGCAAGACGGCAATTCCCCAGGGATCCCAGGCTGCGGGAGTTGTGACGGATGCGAAGCCATCGGGTAGGTTCAAGGGAGGCGCCGTCCTTGATTTGCACCTTACCTCGATCGTTGTAAGAGGGCAGCGGTATAACATTCAGACTTCAGGCGTGAGCCGAACTTCTACTGGTAAAGGCAAACGAACCACCGGCATGGTGGTCGGCGGCACGGGCGCCGGAGCTGCGATTGGAGGTCTGGCCGGCGGCGGCAAAGGAGCCGCGATCGGTGCACTCGTAGGAGCGGGCGCTGGGACGGCTGGAGCAATGACCGGAAACCGGGACATTACGCTGCCTGCCGAGTCAGTAGTGAGCTTTCAACTGGTTCAACCGCTCACACTGAAGCCGGTGTCGGAGTAACAGAGCACCGAGATTGATGCTGGGAGAGATGTTGGGCGGATGCATATATCCGCCCAACATTCTCACGAAGACTCACTGGATCAGCGGGATTACGTCGGTCAGTTGCAGATTGATGATAAGGGTGAGTCTGTTATCTACCTGATAGAACTTCGCCGCCTGCTTGGCTCCAAGAGCCTTTTCGAATTTAGGCCAATAATCTTTCCGTAGCTTGAGGGTCCTGGCATCGATGTCAAACATGCGCTGAGCGAGGTCCTGCGCCGTCGCATCGTCCATGCTGTCGTAATGTGCAGCATAGTCCTTAATGAGCTTCACGCGATCGTCACCGATCACCTGCTGGTCGCGCGCATAATCCCGATAAATCGGCCAGAAGGCCGTCGATTGCTGATCGTTGAATGCCATGGTGTCAGTAATAATCTGATTCTTCCCAGCCTGGACATCGGAACGAAGCAACTGGATGTCGGAATCACTGATTGGCGAAGGCTGAGAATTAGCCTGAGCGTCTTGAGCAAGCGCGTATGGAATGAATGGAATACAAAGAATAAAAACTCCCAACAGCTTTCTCATGATTCTCTCCTTATGAAGTGATTTACCGGTTTAACGTGATCAGAATCACCTTTCAAGCGGAAAGGTTATTGCGGGTCTTCTCCGGTGGCTACTGGCAAAAGTACCAGTCCCCGTTTTCAGTGAGAAGCCAAAATCCCGTTGAGCGCTTAAGAGCCAATGGCTGCATTCACAAAGTTATTGTTGCCAGCCGCCGCCGAGCGCATTGTAGAGCTGTATCAGGTCCAGCCTTTCGCCGAGTTCTGCCTGAGCCAATGCAATTTCAGCATTGAAGTAACGCGTATCGCTGTCCAGAACCTCAAGGTAGCTTGTTACGCCGCCGTTGTAACGAAGGTTCGCGAGCCGAACTGTGTCCTGAGCCGCCGCAGTTAGTAGTTGCTGTTGTTCGCGGTATTCCTGATCCTTGCGGTACGCGATCAAAGAATTGGAAACTTCTTGAAAGGCCAATTGGATAGACTGCTGATAGAAGAGAACTGCTTGCTGCTGCTGAGCCTCGGCCAGCTTTACATTGGAGCGAAGCAGTCCCGCAGTGAAAATCGGCTGGGTCAGTTGCCCGCCGAAGCTCCACAATCCGGCCGGCCCACTGAACAGACTTGTAAGCGCCGAACTCTGGTAGCCGGCGACTGCAGTCAGGCTGATGTCAGGAAAATAGGCTGCTTTCGCGACTCCAATTTGGGCGTTTGCTGCGATCAGTTGTTGTTCCGCTTGCTGCAGGTCGGGCCGCCGCTCAAGCAATGACGAAGGCAGCCCGGCAGGAACGGTCGGAGGGAAACTGGTTTCGACCAGGGTCTCGTCACGCTTCACAGGGCCCGGGTTCTCGCCCAGCAGAATGCTGATAAGGTTCTCCTGCTGCTCGATGGCCTTCTCCAGGGTAGGAATATTTTCTGCTGCCGTGTAAACCAGTTGTTCAGACTGGCGGA
>JASHRS010000172.1 GCA_030037215.1 Silvibacterium sp.
TCCGCGAGTACGCATACGGCCCCGCCACTGGACTGCCCGACAGCAAAATCGGCACATTCACCCAGGAGCTATATGATGAAGCGAAGTCGAAGGGCTGGATTGTGATCAGCATGAAGAACGAGTGGAGCCGCATCTTCGCCTGAAAAATTGATTGCCTTGCCCGCCGAAAAGCTACACTAAGCAGCAATCCTCCATGAACACCGCCTGGAAATCGCAGGACCACCACCTCGTTCAGATCATCGACGCCGCCTCAGCCGACGCGGCCCGTCGCTCCGGCCACTGGCTGCATTGCCGCCTGGGATGCACCCAATGCTGCATCGGCATCTTCTCCATCACGCAGCTTGACGCCGCCCGTCTCCACGACGGCATCGCCGCCCTCGACTCCGAAGATCCTGCCAAGGCCGACGCCGTCCGCCGTCGCGCAGCCGATTCCATCCAGCGCCTCACGCCCGGCTTTCCCGGCAATGCCGTCACCGGTCAGCTCGATGAGTCCGACCCGCGCTATGAAGACTTCGCCAACGACGAGCCTTGTCCCGCGCTCGATCCCGCCACCGGAGCCTGCGACCTCTACGCCGCTCGTCCCGTCACCTGCCGTGTCTTCGGCCCGCCCGTCCGCGACGAAAACGGCATCGGTGTCTGTGAATTAAATTTCGATGGCGCCAGAGAAGTAGAAATCCTCGCCGCCGAGCTCGACACCTCATGGTCCCCACTCGAAACTGCTCTAAACGTCGAGGCTGAATCCCAATCTGGACGCAGCGGCGCCACCACAGTCGCCTGGGCGCTGCTCAATCGCTAAGGTGCTAGGCCCTTTCCCTTTCCCCTTTAACCCTTCCCCTCGCTGTATCACCCGAACCGCGCCCGTCCAACCTTCTGCCGGAAATCCGCGCCATGCATCTGCACCGTCACGCACATCTCCGCCAGCCGCGAGCGCATGCGCTCCCCGATGCGATCCCCCAGCGTCTCCTCGCGCATCGCCGCCCGCGGCCCTGCCGCGCCGGCCATCGCCGGACCCGCATCCGCATAATTCGTCGTAATAATCGTCGTGCGCTTGTCGTTGTAGCGCGTGTTCAGAACGTGTGCCACTGTGTCCCACACCCACTCCGTCGGCTTGGCTGCGCCCAGCTCATCGAGCACCAACACCTCAGCCTCAAACACCGGACGCAGAATCTCCAGCTCCGTCGTCAGCACCTGCGGGTTATAGGAGTGCTGAATCTCCTTCAGCAGCTCGCGGTAATCGCAGAACAGCCCGCGTACGCCCTTCTCAACAACCAGTGTTTGCAGAATCCCCACCGCCAGGTGCGTCTTGCCCACTCCAATCGACCCTGTCAGCAGCAGTCCGCGTCCTTCCGTCGTCGCCGGATACCCGTCCACAAACCGCCGCGCCATCAGGTGCGCCGCCATCAGCGACGCATCCGCTCCCGGAAAATCCGGCTCATAGCTCTCGAATGAGCAGTGCTGGTACCGCCGCGGAATCCGCGCCCGTTCCATCAGCACCGTCACTCTTACTTCATGACGGCAATCACACGGCTCGGCAACACGCCGCCCGTCGGCGAGCTGCATCACCACCATCCCCATGCCGTCACACTTCGCGCAAACTTCAGCCATCGGTCGTTAGCTTCAAGTATCGCAGATCATCATCTGGAGCCCGAGCGAGGAAAAGATAGCCGATATCTGGATATACAGATATCTCCATCTCCATAAAATGGAAAAATGCAGGGTGCTTACCCGCTAGCCGCTTTTTAGCTAGCGCCCCAGATGGCTGTCGAAAAAGTCCGCCATCACCTTGTGCACCTCGCGCGACTCCGGCAACGACACATCGTTCCAGAACGCGTGCGGCAACCCCTCAAACACCACCATCGGAGCCTCGACGCCCGACTCATAAAAGTGCCGCTGCAAAATCGTTGTCCCGCTCAACAGCAGGTCGCGCGTGCTCGTAATGAACAGCGTCGGCGGAAAGCCCTGCACATCCGCAAATAACGGAGACAGCACCGGGTCCCGCGGGTCCGTCGTTCCCACATACTCCTTGTCATGGACGCCCGGCGCGGGCGGGTCCAGATGCCCCGACAACCCGTCTAACGCGTACATTGCCTCTGAGTCGCCCGGACGGCTGAAGTCTCCCATGCCAGAGAACACTCCCAGCGCCGCCGGCAGCGGCAGCTTCAGCTGCTTCAGCCGCACCGCTATCTCCGCCGTCAGAATCGCTCCTGCCGAGGTCCCGTACAGTCCGATATTCTGCGGCTCATACTGCTTCAGCAGAGCCTTGTACACCGCGACCGCATCGTCCAGCCCCGCGGGGAACGGATGTTCTGGTGCAAGCCTGTACAGCACCGAAATCACCTTCGTCTGCGTCAGGTTCGCAATCGGAATGCTCTCCGTCAGCGACCCCGAATCCGAATTGAATCCGCCGCCGTGCACGCAGATCAGCACCCGCTGCAGCTTCGCCGTCGGCATCTGCACCGGCGTCACAATCCTCACCGGAACGCCCGCAATCTCTCCATCCGCAATATTCACCGGATACACAGTCTTCATTGCTGCGCCCGCCCGCGCCTGCCAAGCATCCGTGCCGCTGCGCCGCTCGGCCAGCGTCTCCGGCTTCGCCGCGTCAGAAACCACGCGCCCCACCCGCGCCTGTGCCTCCGGGCTCAGGCTGCGTGGCACCGGAACCACCCGCGTGATGTGCGCCGTCCCATTCGCATCAATCACGCTCGTATCCGTCTCCGGACCCGTATTCTGACCCGTCTGCGTCCCCGTCTCTTGCCCCGCTGCCAGCAGTGCCGCGCACATCAGCGCGATCCCAACTCCGAACAGTTTCCTCATCGTGCAAAGCCCTCCCCGCACACCCACCGAGACTATCGCATCACCCGCAAATCCGCGAATAACTGCCCTTTTACAACTCTGCGCCCGCAAATTGATACAGTTATCGGCATGAGCAGCTTCTCCCGCTGTCGTCTCGCTCTTCTTATGCTTTGCTGCGCCGCCGCAACCGCGCAAACGGCCGCAACTGCGCAGACGGCCACAACTACGCAGACGATAGACCTGCCCACCAGCAAGCAACTCATCGAGCCTGTTCCCGGCAGTCCGCAGCGCATCAACAGTCTGCCCGTCACCATGGCCGTCAGCCCCGACCATCGCTACGTCGTCACTGTCGACGCAGGCTATGGCACCGTCGCTTCCGGAACCATGCAGTCGCTCACCGTGCTCGACACCGCCACTGGCGTCGTCACCGACTTTCCTGACACCCGCACGCACCTCCGTGCCAAACAAACGCTCTTCTCCGGACTCGCCTTCAGCCGCGACGGCCGCGAGCTCTACGCCAGCATGGACTCAATCACCGAACCGCTCGGAGCCTTGCCCAACACCACCGGCAGCGGCATCGCCGTCTACTCCTTCACCGATGGCAAAATCGCCCCGCTGCGCATGATGAAGATCCCGCTCCAGCAGCTCGCGCCTGGCCGCCAAACCATGCTCATCGGCAACGTCTTGGGCAACATAGGTGTCCCCTATCCCGCATCCATCGCTGTCATTGGCAGTTCGCCGGGCCGTGACAACCAGCTCCTCATCGCCGACAATCTCTCCGACGACGCGCTGCTCATGGACGCTTCCACCGGGGACATCCTCCATCGCTTCGATCTCTCCGAAAGCGATGCCGTGCCCGGAACCTACCCTATCGCCGTCATCGCCACACCCGACAACTCCCGCGCCTTCATTGCGCTTTGGAACGCCAGCGAAATCGTCGAGCTCGACCTCGCTCACCAAACCATCGGCCGCAAGCTCGCGCTGCTCAAGCCCGAAAACCCCACCGTCCCCGGAACCCATCCCTGCGCCTTCGCCATCTCGCCCGATGGCCGCACCTTATTTGTGGCGCTCGCCAATCGTGACGCCATTGCCGCCATCGACATCGCCAAAAATCACTTCCGCGTCCGTGGATATTTCGATACTCGCCTGCCTCACCAGACCTACTTCGGCGCCGAGCCTGACGCGCTCGCCGTCTCACCCGACGGCCATCGCCTCTACGTCTCCAACCTCGCCAGCGACTCCATCGCCGTCATCGACACCACTAAGCTCACGCGCCACGCCGCCAAAAAAGGAATGGTCGAGCCCATTGGCTTTGTTCCCACCGAATGGATGCCCTTGAGCCTCGCCATCAGCAATGGCAAGCTCTACCTCGCCACCGACAAGGGCAAGGGAACCGGCCCCAACAACTTCCCGCCACACACAGTGCCGGATAGCTACGAGCCCACCCGCCGTCACACCTACATTGCCACCCTGCTCTACGGCTCACTCGCCACCATCGACCTCGACTCCATCGACCAGAACCTCGCACAGTACACGCAGCAGGTCATCGAATCCAACCGCATGCTCGCCGCGCAGGAAAAAATCGCCTTCCAGGGCACATCCGACAGCCGCATCCACCACGTCATCTACATCATTAAAGAGAACCGCACCTACGATCAGCTCTTCGGCGATCTCGCCTTGAACGGCAAGCCCGTCGGCAATGGCGATCCCTCGCTCACCATGTACGGAGATGCCGTCACGCCCAACCAGCACAAGCTCGCCCTCCAGTTCGGAGTCCTCGACAACTTCTTCGACTCCGGCGAAGTCTCCGGCGACGGACATGTCTGGTCTAACGCCGCCATCGGCACCGACTACCTCGAGAAAACCTGGCAGCAGAGCTACCGCGGAGACGAGCGCACCTACGATTACGAAGGCGTCGTCGCCGACGGCTACCCGCTCCTGCAGAACATCCCCGACGTCAACGAGCCCGCCAGCGGATACATCTGGGGCGACCTCGCGCGCCACGGCAAAACCCTCTATCACTTCGGCGAGTACATCTCCTCGACCTTCTGTAACGACAAGAACGTCGTCATCAAGCCCACTGCGCCACAGCAGGGCCCCATGCTCGGCACCGAGCTCGTCTGCCCGCAAAAAGACATCGAGCCCGGCCAGCCCATCCCCGCCGATTGGGGTGGAGGAACCAACAAGTGGCCATGGCCCATCCCGCTTCTCGCCCACAACATCGCCACCAAACCCGAACTCGTCGGCCACTTCGCACCCGAAGCACCCGATTTCAACCTCCGTATTCCTGATCAGATTCGGGTCAACATCTTCCTGCGCCATCTCCAGCAATGGATCGCCGACCGTAACGCTGGCCACGACACCATGCCCGACTTTGTCATGTTGCGCCTGCCTGACGACCATACCGCAGGAACCACCCCCGGCGGCCCAACGCCCAGATCTTCCGTCGCCGACAACGATCTCGCCATTGGCCGCGCCGTCGACGCCATTTCTCACTCGCCCTACTGGGACGACACCGCCTTCTTCATCCTCGAAGACGACGCGCAGAACGGAGCCGACCACGTCGACGCCCACCGCAGCATGGCCCTTATCGTCAGTAAATACGCACCACGCAAGGCCGACGGTAGCCCCTTTGTCGACAGTGCGTTCTACTCCACCGTCTCCATGGTCCGCACCATGGAATCCGTCCTCGGCCTGCCGCCCATGAACAATAACGACGCCTTCAGCTCTCTGATGGCGCCCGAATTCTCCGGCCCAGGCACGCAACCGCCCTTTACCGCCGATTATTCAGACGAACAGAACGGACTCATCTACCAGGCCAACCCGCCGCTCAGGGCCCTCGTCAACAACCCCATCGCTGCCGCCGGCGAGCGCGCCAGCATGAAGATGGACTTCACCCACGCTGACCGCGCCGACTCCAGCAAGCTCAACATCATCCTCTGGCAAAATGCCACCAACAATGCGCCCATCCCACCCCAGCTCCTCGTCAAACACCGTAAGCCAAAGAAGGATGACGACGATTAGCAAGTCGCATTTGCCGTGTAAAATTTTCCTTTTCGCGTAAATTCTTCGTCGATTTCCGCCCGCTCATACATCCGTAAGTTAAAGCAATTTAAGCACTTTCGGTTGGACGGCCACGTGCTCTTTATTTTGTTCGCATTTGTTCGGGAGGCGCACGTATGTTCGATCAGGACGAACCATATCCAGTTTTTTCCAAGGGAATCTTTGTCTGGGTAACAGCAGGCGTGCTCGGCCTGGTTCTCGTCGGCTACGCTGTCCACGAGCACCATGTCTCGCAGAACCTCAATGCCCAGAACAGCCAGCTTCAGGCAAGCCTCAAGGCGCAGGACAGTCAGCTCAATCAACTCACCGCTGCTGTTAATCAGCTAACCGCTCAACAGCAGCAGGAGCAGGCACAGCAGGCCGCAGCTGCCGCTGCAAAACCCTCCCCGGTCATCGTCCATCACATCGCCGTTCATCATAACGGCGTTCCGGACTCGCGCTACAAAAAGCTGCAATCGCAGCTCGACGCTCAGGGCAAGGAGATTGAGGACACTCGCAACGACCTCGCCAGCACGCGCACCGAGCTCTCCAGCGGCATCGCTAAAAATCACGACGAGCTCGTGGTTCTCGAGAGAAAAGGCGAGCGCAATTACTTCGAGTTCGACCTCTACAAGTCAAAGCAGTTCTCGCAGCACGGCGAAGTCGGCATCCGCCTCCGCAAAGCCAATGACAAGCACCAGTACGCCGATCTGGATCTGATGGTCGACGACCGCAACCTCACGCAGAAGCACGTCAATCTCTACCAGCCAGTCCAGTTCTACACACCTGACAGCCCGCAGCCGGTCGAGCTTGTCATCAACAACGTCAGCAAGAACCACATCCACGGCTACGTCAGCACGTCGAAGTACAGCAAGTCCGAACTGGCCGCCATGTCGAACGCCAACAGCCAGTCCACCACAGCCGATGCAGACAATAACAATCCTGACGCGCAATCTCCACCAGCACGTCAAAAACTGACCGTTCCCCAGTAGTGCCTCCACTGCACTCAGAACCCCGGGTGGCCCACTCAAGCTTTTGCTTGAGTGGGTAACGCCTGCGTTTCTCTAAAATCTGAGGATCTTTTAGCGCAAAAGCGAGCATGTAATAATGCGTGCGTGATTTGGCTAGGTGAGCGAAGAGGAAATCTGAGCGACTGGACCACGCAGCAGTGGGTCTGTGCGACAGGTCGTTACCTCAGCCTGGAAAACTACCCTTGGCTTGACGGTCCGATAGGGAACACCCGTGAGATTGGTAAGCAGTTCTTTATAAAATATGCCGAACAAAAGCGGCTCGAATCTGTGCAAAGTGGAATCCGTGGCCTGATTCCTGAATTCAGCCGTCTTGCAGAAGGAAACAACGGTTTCGCCACTGTTGCTCCGTCTGTAAAGGAGTTTTATGAGCAGACATCTGAGTTTGATCTGGATGCCTGGTCAGAGTGGAGTCCGCTCTTCAGGCCATTCGGAAGCGCCCTCAGCGCACTCTTCAGCAGTCGCCTCCAGCAACTGAACGTGCCGCTATCACCGCTTGATAGCTCGAAGGGCATGTCCAGTGAGGTGATCCAGTTACGCGACCCGCAATCAATGCAAATCATCCAGACTGCGTGGGTCCGCGAACTTCATGCCACACGGAACGTTCTCTATGCGGGAGGTTATTCCATTTGCAGGGTGCCCGGGCACAACGGCATGTGTGTAAAAGTTGTCTTTCCGTTGCCGAATGGAAACGGCATCGTGCTGATGAAGCCTCAAATTCATGTCGACGGCTCTCTTTTCATAAAGTCCATCGGCAACAAATTTGGCGACCCGGGCTTCTACTTCGTCGTCCATAAACGGAATGGAATGGTTTGGGCTCGATACGTAAAGAGCTTGAAAGAGGAAATTCATGTTTACCCCGCTGAACCGGGCATCGTGCGTGCGGACCACATCTTATGGATATGGGGATATCTCTTCCTCCGGCTGCATTACAAGATGAGCAGACGGCGCGTCAGGCTTACCTAATCCTTGCCCAGCCCCGCATTCCTAGATAAAATAAGAAGATTGCAGGAAAGGTCCGGAAACATCATGCCGAAAGCAGGAATTCATCCAAACTACAGCGAGGTCCGCGTGGTCTGCGCCTGTGGTTCAAACTTCAAGACACGCTCCACCCATAAGGGCGACATTCACGTCGAAATCTGCTCCGCTTGCCACCCGTTCTTCACCGGCAAGCAGAAGCTGGTCGACACCGCGGGACGCGTCGAGCGCTTCCGCCGTAAGTACGCCAAGGCGGAGCCGGCCGCGAAGTAATCAGCGGCCATCGGAACACCGAAAGCCTCCGCACTTGCGGAGGCTTTTCTACAATAGATTAGGATTCGAGGGCGCCCCACCCAAGCCGCTTTTGGATGGGGACCAACCCGTGCGGCGAGCACCATGAAGAAGAACTGGGACAATCCGATCGAGCACGTCATGCCGCACAGCGCGTGTGTACCCGCGTCCATCTCCATCGGGGGCGTCCGCGTCGCTCCAGCCACCGTCCTCGCGCCCATGGCCGGAGTCACCGACACCGTCTTCCGCCGCTTCATCCGCAACGCCAGCCTCTTCACTCACACTCCCGAAACCACGGGTGCGGATGCCCCACATCTCAAAGAGATGTGGGAAGAGAAATCCATCGACGCCGCCATCACCAACCAGCAGTCCGGCTGCGGACTCATCATGACTGAGTTCACCTCGGCCGACGGCCTCGCCCGCATGCGCGAGTCGAAAAGAAAGAGATACCTCACCTTCTACGACGACGAACACCCCATCTCCGCGCAGCTCTTCGGTTCCAACCCGCAGACGCTCGCCGACGCCGCCCGCATCGTGCAGGACACCGGCTTCGACATGGTTGACCTCAACCTCGGCTGCCCCGCCAAGCGCGTCGTCTCCTGCAACGGAGGCAGCGGCCTGTTGCGCGATCTCCCGCTCATCGCCAAAATCTTCGAGGAAGTCCGCGCCGCCGTCACCATCCCCTTCACCGTTAAATTCCGCCTCGGCTGGAACGACAACCACATCATCTGCGTCGAACTCGCGCGCATCGCCGAGCAATCCGGCCTCGCTGCCGTCGCGCTCCACGCCCGCACCCGCGAACAGGGATACACCGGTCAGGCACGCTGGGAGTGGATCGCCGCCATCAAAAACGCCGTCTCCATCCCCGTCATTGGCAATGGGGACGTCCGCACGCCCGAAGACGCCGCCGCTCTCGTCGCCGAAACTGGCTGCGATGCGGTGATGATTGGCCGCGCCGCACCCGCCAATCCGTGGATCTTCCGCCAGATCGCGCAGTACACCGCGACTGGACGCTACGACGAGCCGACCGACCTCGACCGCTACCGCATGATCCGTACTTACTTCGAAATGCTGCTCGCCGAAACCGACGTCAACGAAAAGGAAGCGCAGGGCAAGATGAAGCAATTCGCTTCATGGTTCACACACGGAGTCGCCAACGGCGCGCACCTGCGCAAATCCATCTACGAATCCAAATCCGGCAATGCCATCCTCGCCGCCGTCGAACAATTCTTCGAAGCAAAACTCGCCGAAACCATCCCTGCCTAGCCGATTTTCGGATCTCCGTGCCTTTTGGCCGATTGCAGTCCGTTTATCTGCTTTTCGCCACCCGCTTTACCAGCTAACCGTTTCTTGGCTATCGGCTTTTTAGCTACCCGCTTCACCATCTGATTACTATTGGCTATTGGCTGTTAGCTATTGGCTATGTAGCATCAAAGTATGGCCAGAGGATGGGAAAGCAAATCCGTCGAAGAACAGCAAGCCGAAAAAGAATCCACACCTCTCAGCAGCGATGAACTTGCCCACCGTAAGCGCCTTGAAGATGCTCGCAAGCAGCGCGAACGTCAGGCTCTTGAGCTTCAGCGCGAACGCATCCTCGACGAGCGTACCTCCAACCCCATCCGCCGCGCAGCTCTCGAAGCCGCCCTCGCCGACATCGAAGCCAAACTCAACACCCTGTAAATCGCCAGTCGCTACCTGGATCTTAGCCACCCGCTTCTTAGCAACCCGGATTTTAGCTGCCCGCTTCACCAGCGACCTGCTTCTTAGCTCCTGTGGAACATCAACGAATTCGCCTGATCGATCGTCGTCATCACCACACGCGCAATGTTCACATGCGCCGGCCGCGTCGCCGCCCACACAATCGCATCGGCAACGTCTTCCGGTTTCAACGGAATCAACCCCTGATATACCTTCGCCGCCCGCGTTTCATCGCCGTGAAACCTCACTAGGCTGAAATCCGTCTCCACCATCCCCGGATCGACACTTGTCACCCGCACCGGCGTCCCCAGAACATCTTGTCGCAGCCCGTCATTGATCGCGCGCTCCGCAGCCTTTGTCGCGCAATACACCGCGCCCTTCGGATATGTGATCTCCCCCGCCGTCGACCCCAGGCTGATCACATGCCCGCGCCCGCGCTCCACCATCTCCGGAACCACCGCGCGCGTCACGTATAGCAGTCCCTTCACATTGGTGTCGATCATTTCTTCCCAATCTTCAGGCTTGCCTTCGTACAGCTTGTCCAGCCCGCGGCTCAGCCCTGCGTTGTTCACCAGCACATCGATCGCGCGCCACACGTCAGGCAAATCTGCAATCGCTTTCTGCACCGCCGCATTGTCGCGCACATCCAGCCCGAACGCATGAACATCCTGCGCGCCCGCATCCATCAACTTCGCACGCATTGCCTCCAGACGCTCCACACGCCTCGCCGCCAGCAGCAGTCGCGCACCCTCCCGCGCAAACGCAAACGCGCAAGCCTCACCAATGCCTGCACTTGCTCCCGTCACAAAAACAATCGATCCAGTTAGCTTCATGCGTCTATGCTATTTCACCTGCGCGGCCCGGTTGGCATCCTGTGCCAGCTTATAGTACCCCGCTGCCCAGTCTTCATCCTGCATTCCCGCCTCGATCGCGCGCTTGAAATTCTTCTCATACCCCTCGGCCAAAGGAGTCTTCACCTTCACGCTCTGCGCCGCCTCGCGAAACAACCGCAGGTCCTTTTCGCCCAGCGCAATCGAGCCTCCTGCGTCCTTCGGCGGATGCAGCATGATCTTCCCATACGCCTCATAAAACGGGGACCGGAACAGTGCCGCATTCACAGTCTCGAAAAACAGCTCCGGCTTCACGCCCAGCGCTTCAGCATACACAAGACTCTCGGAAACCGACGCAATCATCGCTGTAATCAGGAAATTCCCGCCCAGCTTCACCGCATGCGCCGCTGACGGCTTCTCCGCAACCACCGCAACGCTCCGGCTGAACGTCTCCAGTAGTGGGCGTACTTCTTCGACTGCCTTCGCTTCGCCCGCAACCACCGTATACAACTTCCCATCCTCGGCCACGTTCGGCCGCCCAAACACCGGAGCCGCCACAAACGTCAGCTTCTCAGCCTTGTGCATCACCGTCAGCCTGTCTGACAGCGCCACGCTGATCGTGCTCAGCGAAACATGCACGGCTCCCGGCATCATGCCCTTCAACGCACCGCCCTTGAACAGGACCTCCTCCAGCGCCACATCGTCAAACACCATCGTCATCACAACTTCGGCATCCGCAACCGCTGCCGCAGGTGTCTCCGCAACCTTTGCTCCAAGGTTCGCCAGCGGATCCGCATGCGCTCGTGTTCTGTTCCACACCATCAGCTCATGCCCGGCCTTCAGCAAATGCGCTGCCATTGGCGAACCCATCTTCCCCAGCCCTAAAAACGCAATTCGCATCGCAACTCCTCAACCATTCATAAGATGATTCCCGCCTGCAAACGACGCAAGCCTCACCACGAATACCACTTCCCATTTCTCTCACAGTACCTGCCTCCATTGCTGATAAAGTAGTCACCGATGGAAGCTGCACCTCCAGACAATCCTGGCCAAAACTCCGAACAGAATTTGGAGCAGCAGGTCGCGCGCCTCACCCGGCGTGTCTATCGCCTTGAGTCCGCGCTGCGCGCCCACGGAATCATCCTTGATGACACCACTCCCGCGCCGGCGCAATCCTCAAGTCCCGCTCAAATCGCCACGCAGACCATCCCCCAGCCCACGCCGCAACCCGGATCCCTGGAAGTTTCCGCGCCACGTCCAGTTCCACCACCCTCTGCACCTCCGCCGTTTCTCACTCAGCCATCCGGCTCACCCGATCACTCTCTCGAAGCCCGCATCGGCTCGCAATGGTTCAACCGCATCGGAATCCTCGCTGTCCTCATCGGCATGGCATGGTTCCTCAAGTTCGCCATCGACAATCACTGGATCGGCCCCGCCGGCCGTGTCCTCATCGGCATCGTCGCCGGCGCCGGACTCGTCGCCTGGTCTGAGCGCTTCCGCTCCAAAGGTTTCCCTGCATTCTCCTGGTCGCTCAAAGCCGTCGGCAGCGGTATCCTCTATCTATCCATCTGGGCGGCCTTCTCGCTCTACCAACTCATCCCGTCTTCCGTCGCCTTCGTTGCCATGATCGCCGTTACCGCATTCAACGGTTTCATGTCCTGGGCGCAAAACTCCGAGCTGCTTGCTCTCTACGCCATCGTCGGTGGCTACTCTACGCCGCTCCTGCTCTCTACAGGAGAAAACCACGAAGTCGCGCTCTTCTCCTATTTGCTTCTACTCAACCTTGCCACGCTCGCGCTCATCGCTCTGCGCCCCTGGTCGCGCCTGCTTCTTGGTTCCTTCATCGGCACCATCTTCTTTTTCACCGAATGGTCTTTCCGCTTCTACTCTGAGCCCGAATTCTCGACCACCGCTTTCTTCCTCTCCGTCTTCTTCCTGCTCTTCGCTATCGCGCCGCACCTCGTGCGCCTCAGCCAGAAATCCACCACCGGCGATCTCGCCACGCGCGACGCCATCGCGCTCATCATCCTCCCGCTCGCGAACGCCGCGCTTGGCTTCCTCGGCTTCTACTTCCTCGTCGCCAGCGTGAACAACTCCGCCGCGCAGCCTTGGATCGCGCTCGCCTTCGCCGCTTTCTATCTGCTTCTGCTCCGCGTGCCTTTGCCCGCCGATCGCGTTATACCCAACGCGCTCAAGTCGCTCGATCTCGTCATCTCCGTTATCTTCATTACCCTTGCCATCCCGCTCAAAACCCACGGACGCTGGCTTACCATCGGCTGGCTCGTCGAGGGAGCCGCGCTGCTCGCGCTCACTCGTATCGTTCCACAGCGTATGTTGCGTGCGCTCGCGCTCATCGCTCTTGTTCTTGGACTCGCCGCTCTGCTCGTCATCAATCCGCCTGCATCCGCCACGCTCTTTTTCAATCAGCGATTCGCAACTTACCTCGCCGCCATCACCGTCTTCGCCTTCGCCGCCGCGTTTTCAGCCCGCTCTGCCGCCAACGAAGATCCCGGCTTCCAAATCTCGTGGAAAGCCACAGCAGGAGCAGCCATTCTCATCGTCAACGCCCTCATCCTTATCGCGGTTGGACTTGAGATTCACAGCTACTGGTCAAATCTCACCGTCACCCAGGGCTTCGTCTACGTCCGCGACTACGGAATCTACGAGCAGTTCACCTATTCCGCCTTCTTCATGCTCTTCGGAGCCGCCCTGCTTGTGACCGGCTTCGTCCGCCGCTCAGCATTCCTGCGCTGGCAAGCGCTCGTCGTTCTTGGCGTCTCTATCGCTAAGGTCTTCACCATCGATATCAGCGAATTAAGCCAGGGGTACCGTATCCTCAGCTTCCTCGGCCTCGGAGCGCTCTTGCTCGCCGTCAGTTTCGCCTATCAGCGCGATTGGCTCCATCTCCGCGGACAACATAACAGCCAATGAACCCTCGCGCCGCCCTACTCCTGCTTCTTTTCGCTGCCACGCCCAGCGTGCGCTACTTCCATTACTACCGGCTCATCCTCCACACACCGCAGCAGGCGCAGCAGACCTGCGTCACCCTCGACCCCGCTACCTTTATTCATGCCGGGTCCGATCTCGCTAGCCTGCGCCTTTACAACGGCCGCATAGAAACCCCTTACGTCATCAACAAAGCTGCGCCGCTCCAGGCCACCCCCCAAAATATCTCGCTCCTCAACCTCGGTCTCCGCAACGGACGCACATCCTTTGACGCCGCTATGCCGGAAGGCTCCTACAGCGACCTCGACCTCGCAGTTAACGCAACCAATTTCATCGCCACCGTCCGCGTCACCGGCAACCAGACGCAGTCCGGCCCAACCACCAGCCTCGGCTCCTACAACATCTTCGATTTCACGCAGCAGAAGCTCGGCCGTAGCACCATCCTGCATCTCCCGCTATCCGACTTCCGCTACCTGCACTTCACCATCGACGGCCCCATCCACCCAGATCAAATCACCGAACTCAGCACCGAGCGCATCACCGCCGCTGCGCCGCAATACATCAACGTCTCCGTCACCGCCTCCGTCCTGCAGCAGGGCCGCGACTCCGTCATTACCTTCGAAGTTCCGCCGAACATTCCCGTCGACCGCATCGTCGTCGCACCCGGTCAGCGTCCCTCCAACTTCAGCCGCGACGTCACCGTCACCGTCGAGCCCATCCTGCGCTCATCCGGAGACGGCTCCACGCCGCAGTCCGTCAATGCCTACGGAAATCTGCTCCGCCTTCACACCATCAGCAACGGCCACAAAATCGACGAAGAGCGCCTCGCCATCGACGCGCCGGTCTACGCGCCTGCTTTCGCCGCAGACGGTACCACCTGGACCATCACCGTCCACAATCACGACGACGCCCCCATCGACATTCGCTCCGTCGCCCTGCAGATGATCGTCCGCAATCTCTGCTTCGATGCCACTCCCGGCGCAGTCTACTTCCTCTATTACGGAGATCCTGCGCTCAGCCCGCCGCGCTATGACTACGCTGCGCTCTTCACGCCTGACAAGAACGCCGCCCACGCCTCGCTCGGCCCATCGTTGCTCAATCCGCAGTACGAGCCGCGTCCGGACACGCGCCCCTTCACCGAAAAACACCCCGTGCTTCTCTGGATCGCGCTCCTCATCGCCATCTCCCTGCTGGGAATGATCGCCTTCCGCTCCGCGAAACGCCTTCGTTAGCCCTAACCTGCACGCAAAGAAAAAGGGCGCGGCCTGAACCCCATTGACCGCGCCGCCAAAAACTCTGTCTTCTACCGCAAACTCGTTTCTATCTCGTTCAGCCAGTCCGGAGATTTCAAAATCTCCCTTGGCCGTGACCCATCTGCCGGGCCCACAATTCCATCGCGCTCCATCATGTCGATCAGGTGCGCTGCGCGCCCATAACCAATCCGCAGCCGCCTCTGCAGCAGCGAAGTAGAGGCCTTCCCGAACTCCAGCACCAGCCGCACCGCATCCTGGAACAGCTCATCATTCTCATCCTCGCCGCCCTCGCCCACATCCGCATCGCGTCCTGCTGCATCTTTCGGAGCTTCCAGGAATCCCTGCGCGTACTCCGCATCTCCCTGCTTCTTCCAGAACTCTGTGACCTTCGCAATCTCCTCCTCTGTCACAAAAGGAGCATGCACCCTCTGCAAGCGCGACGTCCCCGGCGGCAGAAACAGCATGTCGCCGCGTCCCAGCAGGCTCTCCGCGCCGTTCGAATCCAGAATCGTCCGCGAATCCACCTTCGTCGCCAGCCGGAACGACATCCGCGTCGGCACGTTCGCCTTGATCAATCCCGTAATCACATCCACCGAAGGCCGCTGTGTCGCCAGCACCAGATGAATCCCCACCGCGCGCGCCATCTGCGCCAGCCGCGTAATCGCTTCTTCCACGTTGGCCTTGTCCAGCATCATCAAATCGGCCAGTTCGTCGATGATGATGATGATGTACGGCAGCGGCTGCTCTTCTTCCTCGAACAAGCTCGGCGTCCCGTTCTCAAACAGCTTGTTGTATTGGTCTATATTCCTAACACTCCTGGAAGCGAGCAGCTTCAGCCGCCGTTCCATCTCGCGCACCGCGTTCCGCAGCGCATTCGCCGCCAGCTTCGGCTCCGTAATAATCGGCGTAAACAGGTGAGGAATCCCCTCATACATCCCCAGTTCCACGCGCTTCGGATCAACCAGAATCATCCGCACCTGCGCCGGAGTCGCCTTGTACAGCATCGACATGATCATTGCGTTGATCGCCACTGACTTGCCGCTTCCCGTCGACCCCGCAATCAGCACGTGCGGCATCGTCGCCAGGTCCGCCGTCACAATCGACCCGTTGATGTCCTTGCCCATCGCCAGCGTCAGCTTGCTCTTGGAATTGCGGAAGTGCTCCGCCTCAATCACGTCCCGCAGCCAGATCGTCTCGCGGTTGTGGTTCGGCACCTGCATCCCCACCGTGCTCTTGCCCGCCATCCGCTCAATCAGAATGCTCTCCGCCCGCATTGCCAGGCACAGGTCCTCGGCCAGCCCCGTCACGCGGCTGTACTTCACGCCCGCCTCCGGCCTGAACTCGAACGTCGTCACCACCGGCCCGGGATTGATCCGCACCACCTGCCCGCGCACATCGAACTCCGCACACTTCTCCACCAGCACCTGCGCCTCATTGCGCAGCTCGTCCTCGCGTACAATCTGCGCCTCATCGCTCCGGTGCAGCAGCGTGCTCGGCGGCAGCTTGAATCCGCTCACCGACTTTGGAGTCACCGTCACCGAATGGTGCTCCGCATCCGCCCGCTCGCCCACCGCAATCGAACGGTCCTCTCGCGGCGATCTCTCCCGCACCGGCTCCGCCTTCATCACCGGCGCAGGCTTCGGCTCAGGGTCCGGAACCACCGCCCGCGGCATCTGCTCCCACAGCGTCTGCGGAGCCGCCTCTTCGGCATACAAATCCGCGAATCCGCCGCGCCGCTGCCGGTCAATCGGCTCGTCATCATCCTCCATCGCCATCGCCGGAGCATTCTCTACCGGCGCATGCTTGCCCATCTTCGCTGCGGCTTTACGCGCTTTGGCCAGCTCCTTCTCGTGAGCCTTCTCCATCCGCGCCTCGGCTCGCGCTTCCTTCGCGCGAGCACGCGCAAACCGCCAGTTTTGCCAGCGGTCGCGCCACGCC
>JASHRS010000173.1 GCA_030037215.1 Silvibacterium sp.
AAGTTCGCGAATACAGCAGGCATTCCCCCGATATGGTCTTCATGCGCATGCGTAAGAGCAACCGCATCAAGCCGCTGGATGCCTCGCGCCCACAGTACCGGAGACACTACATCCTCACCGATATTGAAGTTCGAGTCGGGCGGCGCGCCCACCAGACCTCCTGCGTCAATAAGCAACGTTTTGCCGTCGGGTGTAACCACAAGCAGCGAATCGCCTTGCCCCACGTCGATCACAGTAATCTCGAGCTCGCCCGCATGACGCGTAATGGGGCGCGGAACAGTCAGAACCGCAGCAGCCAGCAAGAGAGCAACCGCCGAGAGTGCAATCGAGAACCGCCGTATGCGCATTGCGCCAATAGCCGCAGCAATAAGCGCACACCAGATCACGATTGCGATGCCTGACGGCATAGGAATGCGCATATCTGCTGCGCGAAACCCTGCAAAGGTAGTCACGATCCACGTTACCGAGTGGAGGATCGCAGCGGTTGCCGCTCCGGGAATGAAGGCCAGCGAGGGAGCAATCAGCAGCACCGCAAACATCAGCAGGGCGCACGGCAGAAGAATTCCGAGAAAGGGGACGATCAACACATTGACGGGCAGCGCAAGCAGCGTGATGCGGTGAAAGTAGGCGGCCATCGGCAGCATCATGAACAGTTCCACAGTTACCGAGACAGCCAGCAGCTCCAATGCGCGCAGAAAAATCCCTATACAGAATGGCATTGCCTTCCACGCTGTAAATTTGCTGGACACCGGTTCAAGATGCTGCGCCAGCATGCGTACGCTAATACGAAACTGCGCTGTGCGTGGCGGCAGAGCTGGATCGATACGGGTTTCGCGAAGATTGCGCACCGCACGCAGCAACGGCCCGAAGGTCTTTTCCACGAAGGGTGCGGCAACGCCCGCAATCGCCAGCACAGAGAGCAATGTCATCTGCAGGCCCGAATCGAACAGCGACGCGGGGTTGGCCGCAAGCATCACCAATGCGGCAAAGCCGATGGCATTAAGCGGCGAGCGGTCGCGCCATAGCAGCCTGCCGACAAGATACAGCGTGACCATCCAGAGGGATCGCTGCACCGGATGGCCGAAGCCGGTGAAAAGCGCGTAGCCAAACGATAAGGCAATGGTCACCAATGACGCACACAGTCTCGACAGGCGCAACCGCTTCGCCATCCAGAAAATAAGCCCCGAAAAGATCGCCAGATGCAGACCGGAGACGACAAGCAGGTGAAAAGAGCCGGTCCGCTCAAAGCCTACTCGCACGCGATGCTCGAGCCAGGTGCGGTCGCCGGTAATCATCGCTGCCAGCATTGTCGCGTCTTCGTGGTCGATGCGCAGGAACGCAGGCAGGCGCGCGTTACGCGCATTACCGGGGAAGTCGATAAGCCGCGAGCTCGCAGCTTCCTGCATGGAATGTAACCAGCACGGAAAATCGCGCCTGCGCCCGGCTGCAACCACCGCCAAATCCTTGGGTTTCACGCTGCCGAGCGCGCCGATGCCCTGCTGATGCAGATACGCACTGGCATCCCACACGCCGGGGTCGAGAAAACGCTCTTCCTGGTGCAGCGCAAGCGTGGCGCGTATCTCGTCATCGCAAGCGAGCTGCGGAAACGGCTGTTGTGCCGGCGCGTAGAGCGTGACGCGTGCGTTTCCCAGGCGCTCCCCCAGCCGTTCTAAGTGAAGATCGAATTGCCTGCTACGCTCCTCGCGGATTTCATCGGAAAACGGCGCAGTCGCAGTTACGCTGCGAATGGGGCCGAGACGGATGATTTCGCCCCGTAGAGTTCGTTGTGTGTTATCGGCGAGCAGTGCAAGCTGCGTTTGTGGATCGACTGCAGGCGCAACTTCAGCACAGAAAACGCCGAGCAGGACGTATACAACAGCGGTTGCCGTCCACGCCACACGCGGCGCTCGTGCCGCCGCGAGTATTGCGGTCGCGAAGGTTGCGACCAGCGCGATAAAAAGCAGACCCGGCAGAAGCCAGGTGAAATGGGAAATCAGGATTCCGGCGGCGAAGCAGGCTGCTGCGAAGAACGACGGCGCAGCGTTGGACACAAGAGAGTTTTCATGAACCCAATGCCTGGATTGCCGGGCGGCCTTGCGCGTGGCTGGAAGGTTCGCAGTGGGAGCGGTTGCGGTGACCATGGGTCGAGTCACCGCAGCGGGCCGCAGTTATTACAACGAGAGCGTAGCCACGCTCTCCAGATGGAAGGTCTGCGGAAACAGATCGACCATGCGAATTGCGCTGAGGTGATAGCCGGAGTCTAGCAGCGATTTAAGATCGCGCGACAAAGTTGCCGGATCGCAGGAAACGTAAGTAATGTTTGCCGGCCGGGAAGCTGCCAGCAGCGCCGCAACCTCTTTGCCCAGCCCAGCGCGCGGCGGGTCGACAACTACAAGCTCAGGCGTCTTTTCCCTCGCTGCGCGGCGAAGAAAATCCAATGTGCTCGACGCGACGATGCGGTGCTGCTTACCCTGAAGGTTGTGGCGTAGATCACGAACAGAGCCTGGCGCCGCCTCCACTGCAACAACTTGGTCGAAACGCTCCGCAAGCGCAGCAGAGAACAGCCCGACTCCGGCGTACAGGTCCCAGGCCAGCGTGCCGGAGTGCGAATGCGTGACCAGCTTGACCAGAGGGTCGATCAGAAACCGGTTGACCTGAAAAAACGAGCTCAGGCTCACGCGATATTCGCGGCTCGCAGCAGCATAAGTTAGAGACGGCTCGCCTTTCCGAGCAGCCAGCTTGCCTGTTTGCTTGCCTTGATCGGCGGAAAACACTGCAGCACCCGTGATTTTTGGAACCTGCGCCTTCAGCTGCGGCCATAAAGAATCAAATTCCTGCGATATGTCCCGCGAATCGCCTGCAACCCACAGCGTCATCAGGATCGCGTTCTGCGTGTCATTGGTAAAAAGCTCGATTTCAGTAAACGATTGGCCGAGCTGCCACTTCTGCGCGACCGATGAAATGGCTTGCAATGCCTCTCCGAGTATCGGTGCAGCAATCGGGCACGCATCTACTGCGAGATTGTCATGTGACGCGCGCCGTTTGTAGCAGAGCTTCGAGGTTTTCCGATCAATCTGCAGTCGGATGCGATTGCGATAACCCAGTGGCTCGGCACTGAGCGTCGTGATCTCCGGAATTTCTTTGAGCTTTGCACGCTCCAGCGTCTCCTGCAGAATCTGCGTTTTGATCTCTATCTGCTGCTTGTAATCCGCTTGCTGATAGTGGCAACCTCCGCATTCGCCGAAGTACCGGCACGTCGGCTGCACGCGATGAGGCGAGGTTTCAAAAATGGTCTCTACTTCAGCCTCGGCATAGCTGCCTTTGTCCTGCACAATGCGCGCCTCGACCAGCTCGTCGGGCAGCGTGAAAGGGGCAAAAATCGCCTTGCCTTCGTGGCGTGCCAGGCCAGACCCGCCATAAATTGGTTTTTCGATGCGCAGCTTCATTGCTGGCTCATGTAAAACAGGCTCAGCCGCGGCAGCCTGTACTTCTCGAGTAGTCGCTTGCGCAGGAACTGTTGCTCCACCTGCCGAATCTGCTCAGTCTTCATGCGGTTGCGGTAGGGAGCAAGCTCGCGCGCGCTCTCTTCATGCAGCGCAAGCAAATCGGCTTCCGAAGCCGTCGCCGTCAGTGCGTTGAAAAGCTTTTCTTCGAGAACAGTGAGGTTACGCTCCAGTTCTTCGAGATTTTGCGGAGGGTTCAGCGCAAGTTCGCGTAAGCGAGCGGCGGTTTGCCCGGCCACTTCGCCGGCAAGGCCACTGAGGCTTGCCTGCCCAAGCTGTGTGGTGCATTGCTCAAGGTGTGCTGCGATTCGCTCCTGCTCAAATCCCGGAGCAGATCCCGGCCCCGCTGCCGCCGCTGTCTGGGCTCCGACGGAAGCCTCTTTCATCGCCTCGACGGCTTCCATCACCGCCTGCGTGCACCATGCAAGCCCGTTGATCTGCCGCATGCGCGCGCGTGATTTGCGCGCTTCATATTTGTCGAAGGCATCGTCGATGCCGCGCACGACTGCTTCCAGAGGAATCCCTGCCTCGCGCCACGTCTCGATCAGCGCCCAGTCGAGCGTGGAGAGCAGAAGGATCGATCCACGGCGCTGCTGGAAGTGCTCTTCGATCTCCGTAAAGTAGTTGAAGTAATTTTCCAAGGTGCTTCAGGCCTTCGCGGCAGTTCCATCTGCGTGGGGCCGCGCCTTGGCGTTGCGGTGCCGCTCATAGATGATCCGCAGGCCTTCAAGGGTCAGTGTGTCATTGATGTGGGAGATGTATTTCGACTCGCCCGCGATCAGGTGCGCCAGCCCGCCCGTGGCTACGCATTTTGTCTCGGTGCCAAGTTCGGCGATCATTCGCTCAAGAATGCTGTCCACCAGTCCGAGATGGCCGTAAAACAGCCCGATCTGCAGATTATCGACCGTATTCGTTCCGATGATCTTCGTCGGGCGCTTGATCTCCACTCGCGGCAGACGTGCAGCGCGCGCAAAAAGCGCCTCGGCCGAAATGTTCAACCCTGGTGCGATCGCTCCGCCAAGAAATTCGCCCTTGCTCGAAATAACGTCGAAATTCGTTGCCGTGCCGAAGTCCACCACAATGCACGGTCCGCCGTATTGCTCGAAGGCCCCCACGCAGTTGGCAATGCGGTCCGCGCCTGCCTCGCCGGGGTTGTCGGTGCGGATCGGCAGTCCTGTCTTGACGCCTGGTTCGATAAAGAGCGGCTTCTGATCAAAATATCTTTCGCAAAATTGCCGCAGAATCCAGTCGATCGGCGGAACGACTGACGCAATCACAATTCCGGTAATGTCCTTGCGGTCGATGCCTTCGTCCTGAAGCAGATTACGCACCAGGATTCCATACTCATCGGCGGTCTGCGGCTGCCGCGTGCTGATGCGCCAGGTCACGCGCAACTCGTCCGTGCGCCCGTTCCGCATGGGGTAAAGAGCAATAACGGTATTCGTGTTGTTTACATTAAGCGCAAGAAGCATTCGATCACCGCATTGATTTTCGTTCGCGCACGCCGCCGGAAAAGACCGTCCGCAGTCCCGCCGCGGTGCGAATCTGCAGAAAGCCGCGCGCGTCCAGGCCTTCGGTCACGCCTTCGTATCCCTCCAGTTCCTCCACATAAACCTGCTTGCCGCGAATCCACGTTGATGCGCGCTCCAGCCGCGCAAGAATGCTCGCTGTGGCATTGGACAAGTTCCCCGGCGCTGTAAGCGCGTTGACCTCGCGATGGAGCGATTGTAGCAAAGCAATCAGCAGCTCCTGGCGCGCCCAGTCACGGCCTGTCTCGATGTGAAGCGACGTCGCCACGCTGCGGAGATCTTCAGGAAATTGCGGCTGATGAACGTTGACGCCGATGCCGATCACAAGATGTCGCACGCGCGTTACCTCGGCATTCAGCTCGGTAAGAATGCCGCAGAATTTTTTGCTGCCGAACAGAAGGTCATTGGGCCAGCGCACATCGCACGCAAGCGATGTAACCTGCATTACTGCATCGCGCACGGCAAGCCCGGCCGCGAGCGACAGCCACAGTACATCTGCGGGTGCAATGGCCGGTCGCAGCAACGCGCTTACGTACAGACCCGACCCCGGCGGCGAAGACCATTCGTGCGCGCCGCGTCCGCGTCCCGCCGTCTGCTCATCGGCAAAATAGACAGACCCATCCGCCGCGCCTGCTTCGCCCTCTGCCATTGCGTATGTGTTGGTCGAGTGGGTGCTCGGAAAGAAGTGCAACTTGCCCCGGAAGCGCGTTTCCGCAAGCTCCGCGTCAAGCGCAGCCAGGTCGAACCGGTCTTCGATCACGGATTGTGGCATACGGCTAGTAAATCTCCGCCGTAATCTTCATGCTCAGATCGACCGCCGGAGCAGAATGTGTCAGCGCGCCGACAGAGATGTAATCCACGCCAGTCAGCGCATACTTGCGGATGTTCTCAAGCACAATGCCACCCGAAGCTTCCGTAGGAATCTTCCCTCCGCGCTCGCGCACTATCTTGACGGCCTTCTTCACGTCCGACGGCGAAAAATTGTCGAGCAGCAGCGACTCCGCTCCGTTGTCGAGCGCCGTGCGCAGCTCATCGAAGGTACGAACCTCAATGTCGATAGTCTGCCCTTCGCTGCGCAGCTCATGCGCCTTGGCCAGGACTTTCTCGATGCCGCCGCCAAGCGAAATGTGATTGTTCTTGATCAGGATTCCGTCAGAAAGATCGAGCCGGTGGTTTTCGCCGCCTCCGCAGCTCACCGCATATTTATCGAGCACGCGCAGCCCTGGCACAGTCTTGCGCGTATCCAGCACCTTTACGCCCGTGCCCTCAATCGCGTCCACATATTTCCGCGTCAGCGTGGCAATACCGCTCATGCGCTGCATCAGGTTCAGGATCACGCGCTCGCACGAAAGGATCACGCGCGCATTGTGCCGGATCACCGCGATAGCCTGGCCTTTCTTCGCGCGCACGCCGTCGAACATTTCCGGATGGCTGATGACCTCATACCTTCCGCTGCTCTTCTTATCGAGCCGCGCATAGATGTCGAGAAAGCGCGGAATGCAGCCGAGGCCCGCCACAACGCAATCCTGCTTGGCAATGATGGTCGCCGACGCGCGCAGCCCCGGATCAATCGTGATCGCGGTCGTTACATCGCTGGTGGCCTTGTCTTCAAGCAAAGCCTGCTCAAGAATGGCTTCAATTCTTTTGCTCTTCCAGTCCATGGTTTCCGGCCTCTACGCTAGCTGTTCCAGTTTTTCCATCGCTTCCAGCGTCTCCTGGCGCAGCGCCGCCGCTTCCGACGCCTGCTTCTTCAATCCCACGACAATTTTTTCAGGCGCCTTGGCGAGGAATGCCTCGTTCTGCAGTTGACGGTCAGCATTGATCAGCACCTTCTCATATTGCTCAAGCTTCTTTTTCAGGCGCTCCCGCTCCGCAGCAACGTCGATCTGCTTTTCGTACGTGAGGCCGACCGTAAAACCCGTTGTGGTTCTGGTGTTCGCTGGGCCAAGACTCCATTGTGCCGGGAATGTGAACGCGGAAACCCGCGCCAGCTTTTCAATGACGTCCGTATTTGCCGAGGCAAGTTGCTGAATCTTGTCAGTAGCAGAAATTTCCGCAGCCGCCGTCTCGCGCTCTGGCATATCCAGGTCCTTGCGCAACGCGCGAATGGTCACAATCAGCTCCTGCAGCTGCGTCATCTCTGCTTCTATATCGGCGTCAATCAGTTTCGCATCCCCCTGCGGATATCGCGACAAGGCAATCGACTCCGCCGGGGGCTTGCCCTCGTAAACCGCGTGCCACAGTTCTTCCGTAATGAAGGGCATGAACGGCGAAAGCAGTCGCAGGGCGGCTTCAAACGTCGATACCAGCGTGTTGAGCGCAGCTCCCGTCGCAGCTTTATCTGCCTCAGCGCTGAAGTCCAGACGCAGCTTCACAATCTCCAGATACCAGTCGCAAAAATCGCCCCAGAAGAACTGGTAGACAAGGTTCGCGGCCTCATCGAAGCGATAATTCTTCAGCGCTTCATTCACCTCGCCCGCCGTCGCGTTCAGCCGTGAGGTGATCCACCGCGCCTCAATCGTGCTGGTATTGACCGCAGCATTCAGGTCAAACTTGATACCAGCCTCCGCCGCGCGGTCCACATTCATAAAGATAAATCGCGCCGCGTTCCATATCTTGTTCGCGAAGGCGCGGTAGCCTTCGATGCGCGACTCGCTGAAGGCAATGTCCGTCCCCGGAGAGGCCATCGCGGCAAACGTAAACCGGACTGCATCGGTCCCATAGCGCTCGACAATCTCAATCGGATCGATCACGTTGCCCTTGGTCTTCGACATCTTCTGGCGCTCGGCATCGCGCACCAACGCGTGGATGTACACCTCGCGGAACGGAACCGCATCTTTCAGGTCGCGTTCGCTGCCGTCCGGCATCGGTATGTCCAGCATGAAGTGGCAGCCGAGCATGATCATCCTCGCCACCCAGAAGAAAAGAATGTCGAAGCCTGTCACCAGCAGTTGCGTGGGGTAGAACGTGTCCAGGTCGCGCGTATGCTCCGGCCATCCGAAGACGGTGAAGGGAAGCAGCCCCGACGAGAACCACGTATCGAGCACGTCCGTCTCCTGCGTAATCTGTCTGCTATCGCAGTGCGCGCACTGCGGGGGAGTTTCCTTTGCCACCGTCGTCTGCCTGCACGCCTCGCAGTGCCATGCGGGAATGCGATGCCCCCACCACAACTGGCGCGAGATGCACCAGTCGTGAATGTTGCGCATCCACTCGAAATACGTCTTCGCGTACTGTGCCGGCGTGAACCGGATGTAGCCTTGCTCGACGGCGGCGATCGCCTTGTCCGCCAGTGGCTGAATCTTGATGAACCACTGCGTCGAGAGCCGCGGCTCAACCACCGCTCCACTGCGCTGGCTCAGCCCGATAGCCATGGAATGGTCCTTCACATCCACCAACAGGCCGAGCGCACGCAGGTCTTCCACAATGCGTTCGCGTGCCGCGTACCGATCCATCCCGTGATACGGCGAGCCCGGCAGGTTGATGCGCGCCCGCTCATCCATGATGTTCAACTGCGGCAGATTGTGCCGCTCGCCAATGACAAAGTCGTTGGGATCGTGCGCCGGCGTCACCTTCACAGCACCTGTACCGAACTCCGGATTCGCCCACGCGTCCGTCACCACCGGAATCTCCCGGTTCACCAGCGGCAGCATCAGCTTTTTGCCGTGGAACGCGCGGTAGCGCTCGTCATCCGGATTCACCGCCACTGCGGTATCGCCGAGCATCGTCTCCGGGCGCGTCGTTGCAATCACAATCGAACCTGTCCCATCCGCCAGTTGATACCGAATGTGGTACAGCTTGCCCGTGCGCTCTTCGTGCGTCACTTCGAGGTCTGAAACAGCAGTCTCCTGCACCGGGTCCCAGTTCACGATGTACTTGCCGCGATAAATCAGCCCCTGCTCATAAAGGCGCACAAAGGCTTCCTTCACCGCAGTCGAGAGCCGCTCATCCATCGTGAAGTATTCGCGCGACCAGTCCACGCTCGCGCCCAGCCGCTTCATCTGCTCCAGAATCGCGCCGCCGTAGTGCTCCTTCCACTGCCACACGCGCGCAATGAAGGCTTCGCGGCCCATCTCCCGGCGCGATGTGCCTTCGCTCACTACCTGACGCTCGACCAGCATCTGCGTCGCAATGCCTGCATGGTCCGTTCCTGGAACCCACAATGCCGTCTCGCCCAGCATCCGCCGCCAGCGGACGAGGATGTCCGTCTCGGTGTGCTCAAACATGTGCCCCATATGCAGGTTGCCGGTGACGTTCGGCGGCGGCAGCAGCACGGTAAAGGGAAGGACAGGCGCACTCTCGCCGGACTCGGTGTGGAACAGGCGCTCATTCACCCAATAGGCCGCCCAGCGATCTTCAATCGCGGCGGGATCGTATGCTTTCGGTAACTCGTGGGGCATCGTTCAAGATCCAAAACTTCAGTATAGAGTGCGCGTGCACCTGTCCCTGAAATGGAAAGACCGCCCGTAGGGCGGCCTCTCCTGTAAATTGAAATCCTCTCCGCTAGAAAGGATTCAGCTTGTCGAGGCCTTTCTTCTTCTTGTGTTTGCTCGAAGACTCGTCCTTCGAGTTGTACGGAGCCTTCTTTGACTTGCTGCTGGCCGTCGCGCTCGTATTCACCTGCGCGCCGCCGCCTTTGACATCGTTGATCTGCGGACCAGCCGCAGCAGGCTTATCGATCGCCGGCAGCGGAGTGTTCGCAGGCGGTCCGACCGCGCTCACAACAGGTTCATTCGCAGGAGGTCCGGGAACGCTCGTCGCATTTCCCGTGGGAATCACAGGTCCACCCACTCTCGGCTGTTCAGCAGGAGTGTCAGACCCTGCTCCGGTTGTCGTCGCGCCGGAAACATCGGATGTAGCGCCATTGCCGGTGCTCGCCGATGACTGGCCGCTATTCGGCACCTGCACCGTAACCGTGGTGTCGCCGGAGCTACTGCCCTGCTCCGGAATCGATTCCAGTTGCAGCGGAGCCGCCGACTCGCCCGACGGCGCTGGCGCCGGAGGCGCTGCGCCGGTGCTGATGGCCGCAGCTGTCATGTCGGTTCCGTTCGCAGAAACGCCGGGGAGGGGTTCGCCCTTCACAGCGGCGGTATACAGCGCCATCGTCTGGCGGTTGACGTCAGGCGCAAGTGTCGCCGCCGGATCGGTCAGCGAAGGCTCGCCCACACGCGCCGCCTGCACGGTGGATGGCCCATGCTTGATGAGCAGCATGGCGCGGTCCTTCAGCTTCACATTGATGCGGCTGCCTTCCTCGGCCTCGCTTTCGGCAAGTTCCTCCTGCGTAGGCTCGGGAACATCGCGTCCCATCGCGATCAGGCGGTCCTTGGCGTCCTCAACATGCGGAGCCATCGGGTAACGCGTCACCACGCGTTCCCACGCCGCTGCGGCGCGGTCGTTGTAGATCTTCGTCAGCTCCGCTTTGGCTTTTGGCGGAAGCTTCGCGTGCGCGAACACCTGCGCCTCGGTCGCGTATGCATCGCCCAGCGTAATCAGCGTTTGGTCGCTCTTGCTGAACAGTGGATAAGTATCCGCGACCGTCTGCAGCCGGGCAATGGCTCCGGCCCAGTCTTCGCGGGCCGCATAGAACTGGCCGATTTCAAACTGCCGCTGCGCCAGAACCTCCTGCACTTCACGCAGTCGCTGCTTGGCCCGCGGAATCAGCGGCGAATCCGGAAAGTCCTGCAGCATTGTTCGATACTCTTCCTGCGCATGCACGGCATTGGCCGGATCGCGGTCCGGTTTCTCCATCTGCTCAAAGTAGATATCGCCCACCTTCATCTGCGCTTCAGCGGCTTCCGGCGTGTTCGGGAAGAACGTGATGAAGTCTTTATATTCGGACTCGGCCTGAATCAGCGCTGCCGATCCGCCTTCCTTGTACCAGGTGTCGCCGATGGCCAGCTTCGCCCGCATCGCGTACTCGGTCTCGGGATAGGTATTCAGCAGCGTCTGCAGGTCCAGCCGCGCCACGTCATACTTTCCCTTTTTGAGCGCGAACATCGCCTTGTCGAACAGTTCCTTGTCCGGCTGCTTCGAGTTCACATTCGCCAGCGGATTGGCGCTAAGGTCCGGGTTCTTCTTTTTTTTCTTCGCGAATGCGTGCGGAGACGGGATCAGAGCAATGCACAATCCCGCAACTGCGATCTGGGTGATGACTCGATTCATAAAACCTCAACACTGACAGGCTTCATACTATCCGCCGTGGGCCTCCTGTCGCAGCCCGCGTTCTCAAACCTAAACTCGTGCTTCCGCCTGTTGCGCCGCTTCCAGCAGCGACCGGGCGTCCCGCTCAGGGTGCCCTGCTCCGAAAACGGCATTGCCCGCGACCAGAAGCTCCGCTCCTGCTTCGACGACCATGGCGATAGTGTCGTGAGCCACCCCGCCGTCTACCTCAATCCTATAACTCAGACCCAGTTCCTGGCGAAGCTCCCGCAGCCGCCGCAGCTTGTTCAGCGAGTAGGGAATGAAGCTCTGCCCCCCGAACCCCGGGTTAACGCTCATCACAAGAACGTGATGCACCATCCCCAACACAGGAATCAGCACGTCCACCTCGGTCGCCGGATTGATGACCACCCCCGGCCGCATTCCATGCTGAGCAATTAGTTCCAGCGAGCGGTGCAGGTGTCGGCACGCCTCATAGTGGACGCTCATCCAGTTGGCCCCGGCCTCGGCAAACGGCTCAACAAACTCGTCCGGATTCTCGATCATCATGTGGCAGTCGAGCGGCAAATCGGTGGCCTTGCGCAGCGATGCCACCACCGGAGGCCCCAGCGTCAGGTTAGGCACAAAATGCCCATCCATCACATCCACATGGATGACTGTGCCGCCGCCGCGCTCCGCGGCGCGAACCTCATCGCCCAGCCGGGCAAAATCGGCGGAAAGTATGGATGGAAGCAGCTCGACCAAGGTACGTTCAGTCTACCAGCCTGCCGCTTAACTCGCTGCCCGGTTTATTGAGGATTTACCACGAGTCCTCTGCGTTCCCTGTGTCCTCTGTGGTGAGATTTTGCTGTCGCTGTCCCGCTAACCGGTTCTTCGCTACCCGCTTCACCAGCCACCCGTACTTTAGCTATCCGGATCATAGCTACCCGCTTTACCAGCTATTTTCAACGCTTCCGCCACCGCTTTGTCCGTCCGCTTCTGCCGAGATTCCGGGCTCTTGTAATAAAAAATCCCCAGCAGATGCCCGCGCCGCTGCACTGGAGTCATCGCCTTCCAACCGGCGAGCGCCTTCGGCTGCCGCCGAAACGCAACCTGCAGAATCGGAGGCAGCTCCCGCTCGCCCTCCATCGCCAGCATGATGCGTTCCGCCATCTCATCGGCGCGGGTCTTGCGAGCTTCAGGGCTCTTGCAAACAGCGATCGTGTCCCCGATATATTTGCGCACCGACGGGCTCAGTTGTTCGAACCACTTTTTCATTCCTCGATTCTGGTTCAGCAGTTTTTCGAGCTCAGGCGGAACGGTTGACCGCCGCTCCTCAAGATCCGGCTCCAGCACAATCTCCGCCAGCCCGCCAACCGACACGCGAGCGCCCTTCTGCATCTGCTTGTTTACCAGCAGAATGTATCCGTCTCTCTTCGACCCGAACAGCGACGTCCTGAAAGGAAAGCCGTTGATCGTACCCTTCACTCTCATCCGGTTGCGCTTTGGCCACACCTTCGCCGGATCGAACGGCACCTTCACAATCACCCACTTCAGCGCTGTGCCGTCCGGCACCAGCACTCCGCGGAATTTCTTCTGCGTGCCCACGCCGAAAGTTTACTCGTTCCTCAGTGCCTGCACAGGCTCAATCGACGCGGCCTTCCCCGCAGGCACCAGCGCCGCGAGCACGCCCACTCCGAGCAGAACCACAACCGCCAGCGCCAGAGACGCCAAAATTCCCGAGCCGAAATCCGGGAAGGACTCGCGCAAAAGCCTGTCTGCGGCAAACGACAGCACAATACCGATCCCGAGCCCGGCCATCACCCACCCCAGCACATCCGTCATTACCAGCCGGATCACATCAAAACGCTGCGCGCCCAGCGCCATCCTGATGCCGACTTCATTCGTGCGCTGTGCGGTCACATAGCTG
>JASHRS010000174.1 GCA_030037215.1 Silvibacterium sp.
GATCAAAAAATTGCCGAGGCAACAAGGCGCAAACCCTCATCCAAATTTCTGGCTAACCGCTTCTTAGCTACCTGGACGTTCGGCTCTTCGCTTGATCTGACCATTCGCTAACCGCTTTTTTAGCTGGCTTTAACGCACGCTTTAACAGTCCTTTCACTTTCCCTCTTTAGGGTAGAAACTGGTGATCCTCAAAACTCAGGAAGTTCGCGTGACTGAACCATCCGCATTTGTGCCGGGAACGGAAACGCCCGGAACCACGCCCCCCACTGGCGAGCATTCGGAAATACGCAAGTACCTCCTCAGCAGGGGCAGTTCTGTGCTGGCCGATGGTGGCTTCCGCTGGCTGATGATCCTGTGCGCATTCAGCATCTTCGCCATCGTGGCCCTGATTCTCTTTGAGCTGATCGAGCGCTCCCAATTGACCATCGCGCAGTTCGGCCTGCACTTCTTTTTTGGGAGCGCATGGAACCCGATCACGAATGACTACGGCGCGTGGCCCTTCATTTACGGCACGCTGGTCTCGTCACTGATAGGACTGATCATCGCCGTGCCGCTATCGCTCGGTGTAGCCACCTTCCTCACCGAAATGTGCCCTGGGTTCCTTCGCGGACCACTCGCGTTTCTGACTGAGCTGTTAGCCGCTATCCCTAGCGTTGTCTATGGCTTATGGGCAATCTTTGTTCTCATTCCCATTCTTCGGGACCATGTAAATCCAATTTTGATAGACCTCTTCGGATGGACCGGTCTTTTCGTTAGGCCAAACCTCGGCAGCTGCATGCTGACTGCGGGCGTCATCCTCGCCATCATGATCCTGCCTATCATCTCGTCACTCACTCGCGAGGTCATGACATCTGTACCACACGCGCAGCGCGAGGCCGTGCTCGCCCTGGGCGCAACCCGCTGGGAGATGATCCGCATGGGCGTCCTGCGCAACGCCCGCATCGGCATTGTCGGAGCCACGATCCTCGGTTTGGGCCGCGCACTTGGGGAAACGATGGCCGTCACCATGGTCATCGGCAATCGTCCGGAAATTCTGCGCAACCTGCTTGCGCCCGCCTACAGCATGGCCAGTGTCATCGCCAATGAATTCACTGAGGCTTCAGACCCGATCTATCTGAGTGCGCTGGTTGAGATTGGCCTCGCGCTCTTCATCGTAACCATTATCGTGAACGCGCTTGCCCGCCTGCTTGTATGGGCTGTGACTCGCGGCGCTCCGGCAAGGGCGGCCTAAATGCCCGATCAATATAAGGCAAGCACCTTCACCCGCTATCGCCGCGCTGCGGCCAACCATCTGGCATCAACCCTGGCCGTGGCGAGCACCGTGATCGTCATTGCGCCGCTGATTGCCATCTTTGCGTACCTGATTTTCAAGGGCGCCAGCTCGCTGAACCTGAATTTCTTCACTAAGATCCCGGCTCCGGTGGGCGAGACAGGCGGCGGCATGGCCAACGCCATTGTCGGATCAGGCGTTCTGCTTATCATCGCCAGTGCTCTCGGTGTCCCCATCGGTATAGCTGCCGGAATTTTTCTCTCTGAATATGGGCGCGGCAGCAAGCTCGCCAACATGGTTCGTTTCACTGCGGATGTACTCAACGGAGTACCGTCGATCGTCATGGGCATCGCCGCTTATTCGCTCGTTGTAATGCCGCAAAAGCACTTCTCCGCACTTGCTGGAGGGGTTGCTCTCGGCATCATGATGATTCCGACGATCACCCGCACCACCGAGGAGATGCTCCTCATGGTGCCGAACGTCATTCGCGAAGCCGCGCTTGGGCTGGGTGTTCCCAACTGGCGGTCGGTGCTCTCGATTACACTCAAGACCGCCTCGCCCGGTGTTATCACTGGCTGCATGCTCGCCTTCGCCCGCGTCGCCGGCGAGACGGCTCCACTGCTCTTCACCGCATTCGGCAGCACGTTCTGGAGCACCAACCTCAACGAACCTATAGCGGCACTCCCCCTGCAAATCTACGTCTACGCAATCTCGCCGTACGATGAGTGGCACCGCCTCGCCTGGGCTGGCGCCCTAGTGCTGATTCTCCTGATTGTGATTTCTGTTTCTCTCGTGCGGTATGTGACCACGCGTGGCGTATTGAAAGGGGCGAACTAAGTGGGTGTCGGAATTCAGGTAACCGATCTGAATGCCTGGTATGGCACAAATCACACTCTCATGGATATCAACCTGCATATCCCTGCGAGCCAGGCGACAGCGCTTATCGGCCCATCGGGCTGCGGCAAATCCACCTTCGTGCGTTGCCTTAACCGCATGCACGAAACCAACCCTGTCGCCCGCGTTACAGGCTCCGTCCGTATAGGGGAGCTCGATATCTATGCTGATGTCTCTCCCGTCGAGGTCCGCCGTCGCATAGGAATGGTCTTCCAGCGCCCCAATCCGTTTCCTACAATGTCGATCTATGACAATGTGGCTTCCGGTCTGCGTCTCAACGGCTTCCGCAAACGCCACGTGCTCGATGAAGTAGTCGAGCGCTCGCTTAAGCACGCCGCATTGTGGGAGGAGGTCAAGGACGATCTGAAGAAGAAGTCTGGCGCTAGCCTCTCCGGCGGCCAGCAGCAACGGCTTTGTATCGCCCGCGCCCTGGCTGTCGACCCGGAAGTCCTGCTCATGGATGAGCCCGCTTCCGCGCTCGACCCGGTCTCAACTGCAAAAATCGAAGACCTGATCTTTCAGCTCAAATCGCAGTACACCATCGTCATAGTGACCCATAATATGCAGCAAGCTGCGCGCGTTGCCGAGCGGACAGGATTTTTTCTCAACGGTAAACTTGTCGAGTTTGAT
>JASHRS010000175.1 GCA_030037215.1 Silvibacterium sp.
CTTTGTGTTCGGGAAGAGTGGAAACGGAAGGAATACGAAGGAGAGCCTTTAGCTCGTCAACAAACCGAGGATAGTTCTGACGAGCATAATCTATTGCAGCGGACGGCATATCTGGCTCCTGGGCCGGTTCTTAAGCTATGGTCGACAGAGCAGTATATATCGCGCCGCACACGATTATTCCAGCCGGTCACGCAGCGTCTTGATTTCCCTGCTCAATTCTTCGAGACGATCGACGAGAATTTGTTGCCTGTCTTCTTCCGGAGACGGCTTGCGGGCCTCGATATAGAAGGCTCCATTGGGCTCAAGAACGCATCTCTCTATCTGGTCGAAATTCTCAAAGCCCTGGCGATGGATCACAGTGAGAAGATCCTCACGGCTGAGCAACTCCTTTTTGAGGGCGTAGTTGTCGACACGTCCGTCGGTGATGAAGGTGCGCTCGACACCTCCCAAAACACGACTCAGACGCGGCGAGCTGTAGAGCAGTCGGATAACCAGCCAATTCATCGCAAGGAGCGTGAAGGCTCCAATGATGCCGCCAGAGAGCGAATTGTCGTCGCCGATGATCGCGTTCTGCACGGTATTCGAGAGCGAGAGCAGAACAACGAGATCGAAGGGATTCAACTGCGCCAGTTCGCGCTTTCCGAAGACCCGGATCAAGACGATCAGCGCGAGGTAAACGAGAATGGGACGAAGAATCTTTTCGAGAATCGGGATGGGGATGTGGAACATGTCCTGGAGCATGGGGTGGGACCTCTCTTTGCTTTAGTGCGAAAAATTATAAGAGAGTTGAACACCCCGGCCATTTGTGGTGACTACACCTGAGAGCGAGAAGTAGCTCGCTTCCCTTGAGCGACGATGTACGACATAGCCGCCAATAAGGTATCCGAAGACGCTGCCGACAAGGACGTCGGCGGGAAAGTGCTGGCGGGCAATGACGCGAGATACTGAGACTGTAGTTGCTACGGAATAAACGAGCGCCTTGGTAGCGGGACCGTTATACTGCGTAGCGACGACATGGGCGAATGCCCATACATTCATCGCATGTTCGGAAGGCATGGATTGGCCGTCGGGCCAAGTGCTCAGGCCATGCGGCCAAAAGCGCCCGGTGCCATCGCCCTGCTGCGGATCCTGGCGGTCGATGGCATATTTTAAGCCCTGGTTCAGGATGGTCGCATCTGCCATGGCCTCGGCGGAAAGGACGGCCGTCTCGCGCATCAGGTCGTTGTGGGTTATGTGTGCGACGAAATACCCGGTTCCGGAGGCGGCGACAGGCGCATAGATGCCGCCAACATTGGACACCGTCTCAAACCTGTCCTGGCGCTGCTGATCAACCCCGAGAGACCGCATGGCATGAGCATCGTAGTCGAGCGCGACGCCAGTAGCGACGCCGAACGGAACGATCCAGAAAAAATCCTTGGCTGAGGTTCTGCTGGGACTGGCAATGATGCCCACCTCATCCTGAAGGACATGGAGCGCGCATACTTTCGGAGCGCTCAACACGCACTCCTGCTGTGTGTTCTGACACCTAGCGAACGCCGGGAACCATATGGCGATCAAAATGAAGGCCGCGGAGAATCTCACGTCGTTTTGAGATTACCATTCGCCGCCCAAGCTCAGGCAGGCTGCTCTACAAGGGGTCCGTGGGTTTTAGCTGTAGGCGTCGGCTTCTTTTCCTCAGGCGGAGGCGCGTCGCCAATGCGCTTGGTGTAACTGCATATGGTTGCGCTCTCGGGTTCGCCTTTCTTTGCACGCTTTTTCGGAGCTGCTTCTTCGTCGGCGGCAGGCTTTTTATTGTTCGGACAGACGAGATAGATGCCGGACTTCAGCGTTTTCTCGAGCAAGTATGGACTGCCGCACTCGGGGCATTTTTTGTCAACCGGTTTATAGTTCGCGGTGAAGTCGCACTTAGGATACTCGGAGCATCCGTAGAACAGATTGCCGCGGCGTGCCTTCTTCTCGACGATGTCACCCTCGTGGCACTTGGGGCACTTTACGCCGATGGTGTTCTGCTTGATGTACTTGCACTTGGGGTAGCCCGAGCAGGAGACGAATTCACCGTACTGACCATTACGCAGCACAAGCTGTTCACCACATTTCGGGCATTTCTCGTCAAGCGGCACAGGAGGCTTCTGCTGCTGCTTCTGGTGCAGCCTGCGTACCGTCTTGCAGGGAGGGTCCTCGTTATAGCCAGGACAGGCCATGAACGGGCCCCAAGGGCCATTGCGCAGCACCATCGTCCGCCCGCAATTTTCGCAAATCTCCTCTTCCGGCTCGGAATCTTCGCCGGGCGCTGCGAGATTGGGCTTGGCATCGAAGTTTTCTTTAGTGAAGTTGCAGCTTCCGGGCTTCTTTTTATCGTAGGCGCTGCACGCATAGAAGGAACCAAACTTGCCCCACTTCAAGACAAGGGGTGAACCACACAGATCGCATATCTGATCGGTAGGCTTCTCCATGCGTTTGATGTCTTCCATGTTTTCGTCTGCGTGTTCCAGTTCTTTTTCGAAGTATCCGTAAAAGCCCTTAAGCAGGTCGGTCCACTTTTCCTTACCGTCCTCGATGTCATCCAGTTCCTCTTCGAGGCGTGCTGTGTACTTGGTGTCGAAGATATATGGAAAACTTTTTACGAGCAGACCAGTGACGACCGTCCCTATTTCCGTCGGGACAAAGCGGCCGTTGCGCCCACCCATTTTCTGGACATATTCGCGGTCTTGAATGGTGTTGATGATCGAAGCATAGGTCGAAGGGCGTCCGATGCCACGCTCTTCAAGTTCCTTGACCAGCGATGCTTCGTTGTAGCGCGGAGGCGGCTCGGTGAAATGCTGCTCCGGCTTCAGATCCTTGAGCATAAGTGTGTCGCCGGTGTTTAACAACGGCAGCTTGTTGGACAGCGCCTCATCATCTTCATCCTTCTTTTCCTTGGATTCTTCATAGACTTTGAGGAATCCATCGAATTTTAGGACGGAGCCGGTGACGCGGAAGTCATAACTACGATCAGCTTTGGCAACGATGTCGACAGTCGTCTGGTCGTAGACGGCGGGCATCATTTGCGAAGCGACAAAACGCTGCCAGATGAGCTTGTACAGTTTGTACTGCTCGTCGGAGAGCCATTTGCGGATGTCGTCGGGGTGCAATTCGGGATCTGAGGGACGAACGGCTTCGTGCGCGTCCTGCGCGTCCTTCTTCGATTTGAAGGCATTCGGCGACTCGGGCAGATATTCTTTGCCGAGCTTTTTGCTGATGTATCCACGCACAGACTGAATTGCTTCCGGCGCGACACGCGTCGAGTCGGTACGCATATAGGTGATGAGGCCGACGGCGTTTCCATCGATCTCCACTCCCTCATACAGCCGCTGGGCAACACCCATCGTGCGCTTGACGTTGAAGCCTAGCTGGCGGGCTGCGTCCTGCTGCAGCTTGCTGGTTATAAACGGAGCCGCAGGGTTCCGCTTGCGCTCTTTACGATCAACACTGCGGACCGACCACACAGCTTTCCTGAGCTGTGCGACCGCCGCATCGGTGAGCTTTTGATCGGGCAGCGACGGCGTATCGACCGTTTCAACGCGGACGCGCTCACCGTCGACGCCAACAAAGTGCGCGGTAAACTCCTGACCTTTGGGTGCAGGATGCAGATTTGCGTCGATTGTCCAGTATTCGACCGGATTGAACGCCTTGATTTCCTGCTCGCGCTCGACGATGAGGCGAAGGGCGACAGTTTGCACACGACCGGCGGAGAGCCCGCGGCGTACTTTGTCCCAGAGCAGCGGCGAAATCTGGTAGCCGACGATGCGGTCGAGAACGCGACGCGTCTGCTGCGCATTGACAAGGTTCTGGTCTACGTCACGCGCATGCTCGAAGGCGCCCTTGACGGCTTTTGGAGTGATTTCGTTGAAAGTGACGCGATGGATGGCGCTCTTTTTGACGGAGCCGCGCAGCTCATCGGCAAGATGGGCGGCGATGGCCTCGCCTTCGCGGTCGGGGTCAGGCGCGAGATACACGTTGTCGGCGCTCTTCGCCAGCTTGCGAAGTCGGTCAACCACTTTTTCCTTGCCGGGAATCACGATCAGGTCGGGCTCGAATGTACGATGCTCAAGCTCGACGCCAATCTTGTTCTTCGGCAGATCTTTGACATGGCCGACGGAGGCTTCAACGATGAAGTCTTTCCCGAGATATTTGCTGATCGTCTTAGCCTTCGCAGGCGATTCGACGATCACAAGTGATTTGCTCATTCTTTTCCTTCACAACCGAGACGCATACTATCAGACACGGCAATCTTCATTCGAGCGCAGGGAAATAGAATAACTACATTCCGCAGTTTCATGCTCGTGCAAAGACAGATGCGGGTCTGTTCAGAGACTTTTGACGTAGTTTTTCCCGGGAAGTTGCCGGATGCGCCCCGCAAGCTCCAGCTCAAAGAGTGCAGTAAATATCTCTGAGGAGCTAAGTTCAGAGTCCAGCTTTTCCATGATCTCGTCAAGTTGGAGCGCTTCGTCATGGCGGAGCACGCTCATGACGCGGCTCTCGGCCGGGGGCAGCGCTGCCTGATCTAATGACCCCATGTTAAAGGGAGATGCAACAGCGACAGGATTGGATTCAGAATTGCCCTGTGCGGCCAACTGAAGGCGCACAGGAGTGGGCAGTTCCTCCCAAACGTCTTCCCATGTTGCTGTCAGCTTTGCGCCCTGTTTTATGAGCGTGTTAGGGCCCCATGCGTTCTTTGTAGTGACGTTGCCGGGAACGGCAAAAACCTCACGGTTTTGCTCGATCGCACAGCGGGCTGTGACCCGCGTTCCGCTGTACTCCGCAGCTTCGATCACGAGCACTCCGATACTCATTCCGCTAAGGATACGGTTGCGTTTTGGGAAATTCTGCGGCGCGGGGAAGGTTCCGAGCGGGTATTCGGAGATGATGGCTCCGCTGCCGGCAATGATTTGCTCGGCGAGCGATTTATTTTCCTTGGGATAGACGACATCTACGCCAGTTCCCCAGATAGCGATGGTGGGCCGTTTCGCGGCTAACGCGCCCTTGTGCGCCGCGGTATCGACGCCTCGGGCCATGCCGCTGAGAATGACGATTCCCCGGGCCGCAAGATCCCGCGAGAGCATTTCGGCCATGCCGGTTCCATACGGGGTTGGATGGCGCGTGCCAACAACGGCAATTGAGGGCTGCAAAAGCAACTGGGAATTGCCGCGTATCCAGAGCAGGACGGGAGGGTCAAAGATTTCGCGCAGGCGCTCGGGATATGCATCGTCGGTATAGGTAAGAAATGCGGCGCCTGTTTCCGCCAGGCTGTCGATTTGTTGATCGGCAGCGCGGCGAGCGTGACCGTCAAAAATGAACCGCACACTCTCTAAGGGGAGTTGCAACAATTCCAGTTCCGTAAGAGACGAGGAGAGAATTCTGGCTGTCGAGCCGCATCGTTCTACGGCGCGCAGGATGCGGCGCGGACCAAGCTGAGGTGTAAGAGCAAGTGCGAGCCATGCGAGGCGATCCTCCGTAAGCGCAGGCGTTGTGTGGGTTGAGAGCGTGGGGCTGGTCATCTAGTTCCGGAGAACGGTTGTCTTTTGAATAAATTTGAATGAGATTGCTCGGAGGGTAGCGGCAACAAATTTTGAAGTCAAGGAAAACCAAGATGGGCTCGATTACTGTTGTTACACTGGCTGGTGAGCCTGATTAGGAAAAAGCTTGTAGTTGCAGCTATTGATTTTGTGAATCCCGCGCCCCTAATGTGGGATTTTGAACACGCCCCGTTGAAGGATGAATTGCTAAAACGCTACAGCATTATTTCTTCCATGCCATCGGAGTGCGCCAGTCAACTGCAGACTGGAACAGCCGATATCGGCTTGGTTCCAGTAGCGGCGTATGCGGCGATGCCGGGCGCGGCAATCGTACCGAGTTGCGCGATTGCTTCCATCGATTACGTTCAGTCGATTCTGCTGGTTGTGCGCGTCGAATATGGAGTAGGGCACGTGAGGCACGTTGCGCTGGACTCTTCGTCGCTTACGTCGTCGACTTTCACACGGATCTTTTTCAGCAAGCTGTGGAAGAACAATCCAAAATTTCTAGAACACGCTCCAAACCTGGATGCAATGCTTCAAGCGGCAGATGCAGCTTTGCTCATCGGGGACCCCGCGTTGCTGGCGTTGAGAGATCGCGAAGCACGTGAGGCACGCTCGGGCGAGAAGCTAGAGTATATCGATCTGGCACATGAGTGGCGCACATGGACCGGAACTCCATGGGTATCGGCTTTCTGGGCGATTCGCGGGACGGCATTCGGCCCTGAAACGGTGAGCTACACACAACTGGTTGAGGACTTTGAACAATCGCGCGATCACGGACTTGCGCACATCGACGATCTGGCAGAGGAATGGGCGAAGCGAGTTCCATTGACATCAGCGGAAGTAAAAAGATACCTCACGGACAATATCCATTACTTCCTGGATGATGCGTGCATGGAGGGACTAAATCTCTTTTATCGCTACGGGGTTGAGATAGGAGCTTTCCATAAAGTCCCCGAACTGAAATTTCTATAAGCCGAAGCTGATTCCCAGATTAAATTTCCCATCGCAATAGCGATGACCCAACCGTAAAGCCGGCGCCGACGCTGGTGAGCAAAACCAGGTCACCCTTCTTCAGTCTTCCTTCTTCGCGGGCCGTCTGCATAGCCAGCGGAATGGTTCCCGCAGTTGTATTGCCAAAGCGGTCGATGTTGACGATGACACGCTCCATGGGAAGATGAAGGCGCTCAGCGCTGGATTCGATGATGCGTCTGTTCGCCTGATGCGGGATAAAACAGCCGAGATCATCGATCCTCACACCATTGCGGTTGAGCACAGCCTCGGAGGCCTCGACCATTTTGCGGACGGCAAACTTGTAGACCGATTGACCGTCCTGATGGACGTAGTGCATCTTGTGTTCAATGGTCTCGCAGGTCGAAGGATGCAGGCTTCCGCCTCCGGGCATGTTGAGCGCAGGCGCACCTGATCCATCGATCTCATGTATGAAGTCGATCATGCCGATTTCGCCTTCGGCAGCAGGCTCAATCAGAACTGCGCCTGCACCGTCTCCGAAGAGCACACAGGTGGCGCGGTCAGTGTAGTCGATGATGGAAGACATGGTGTCTGCACCGATAACCATAACCTTTGCGTGCGCGCCGCTTTCGACCAGCTTGGAACCGACTTGCAGGGCATAGACGAATCCGGAACACGCTGCAGATAGGTCGAAGCCCCACGCGCCCTTTGCGCCAAGACGATCCTGGACAAGGCATGCAGTTGCGGGAAAGAACATGTCGGGCGTGACGGTGGCAACAATGATGACTTCAAGATCAGTGGCGGAGATGCCGCGCTCGGCGAGGCATTTCTTCGCGGCCTCGACGGCCATATCGCTGGTGGCCACACCCTTGTCGACCAGATGGCGCTCACGAATGCCAACACGGGAGAAAATCCACTCGTCGGAGGTGTCGACCATTTTCTCGAGGTCTTGATTGGAAAGCACGCGAGGAGGAACGTAGGTTCCCAAGGCACTGATTTTGGCGCGTCGAGACGCATGGGGACGCACAATAAGACTCAATGAGCTTTCTCCACGAGCTGAAGTGCAAAAGGTTATTTTCGCTGAGTGCTTTACTGCCTGTCTATCAATGGATGTAAGGATTGTGTAACAGCGGGGAGAACATTATGTACCGGGGAACCTACTGCGCACGCACTGGCCCGTTACCGTTGCTTCCTTCCGGACCTGGCGGGGTTGGCGGGATTGCGCCGCGTAGGACCCGGCACATGATTCATGATAGCACCGCAGAAGGTTTGCGCTGAGCATCCGAAAGCGACCTTCGATGACCCGGTCAGTTAAAATAAGAGATGTGACGCATCTTCTTCTGGATGAGGCTGAGAGCCTCATTACCTCAACAAAATCCGCTAATTCCGGGAATCGGCCGAGGATTGGTTTCGTCTCGCTCGGCTGCCCGAAGAACCTCGTAGACAGCGAGGTCATGATGGGCTTGCTGGACCGCGCAGGCGCTGAGATGACCTCGAATCCAGAGACTGCGGAGATCCTCGTCGTCAATACCTGTTCGTTCATCGATGCGGCGAAGCAGGAATCTGTCGATGCGATTCTGGAGATGGTACAGCACAAGGCGAAGGGAACTGCGCGCAAACTGATCGTAGCTGGATGCCTTGTTGAACGCTACCGCGACGAAATTCGGAAGAATATTCCAGAGGTCGATGCTGTGGTCGGCACCGGTGAGCTGGATCAGATTCTGGCAGCTGCCGGGCTTGAAGCGCCAATTCCGCAGATTCCGGAGCTGTCGCCTTTTACGATTCTCACGAGTGCGCAAGCTGCGCGTGCGGAGGGCGATTTGCGCGAGTCACAAGGACGCTTTTCGCGCAATGGATGGGATGGCGCAGAGGCGCATCTGCCGCAATATCTCTACGACCATACGACGCCACGTTTGCTCGCGACAAAGAAGGCTTCGGCGTATATCAAGATTGCCGAGGGGTGTGACCATCCTTGCAGCTTTTGCATTATTCCAAACCTGCGCGGGAAGTTCCGCTCGCGACGATTTGAGTCGGTCGTTGCCGAGACCGAGAGTCTGGTTGCGCAAGGCGTTCGCGAGATTACGCTGATCGGGCAGGATACGACGTGTTATGGCGAAGACCTGCGTCTGAAAGATGGGTTGGCGCAGCTGCTCGACCGGCTGGCCGTGATTCCTGGACTGGTGTGGCTGCGTTTTCTTTACGCCTATCCCAATAAAATTTCCGGCAAACTACTTGAAACGATCGCGAAACACGACAATATCTGCAAGTATCTCGATGTTCCGTTGCAGCACGCTTCGGGACCTGTGTTGAAGAGCATGAAGCGCGGAGCAAACGCAGATATTTTTCTGAAGACGATTGAGAAGGTGCGTTCCGCCATACCGGAGATTGCATTAAGGACATCGTTTATCGTTGGGTTTCCGGGTGAAACCGAAGCAGACTTTGAAACGCTCTGCGACTTTGTGCGTGAGGCAAAGTTCGACTGGCTGGGCGTGTTCGGCTACTCAGATGAAGAAGGCTCACGCGCCTTTGGGCTTGAAGGTAAAGTGCCAGCGCGGATGATCGAACGCCGGAAACGCGAGTTGATGAAGATTCAGCAGAGGATCAGCAAGAAGACAAAGGCGGAATGGGTTGGCCGCGAGATCGAGGTACTCGTTGAGGGTGAATCGGAAGAGACACCGTTGCTGTGGGAGGGCCGCTCGCAGTATCATGCGCCGGAGATTGACGGTATTGTCTACATCAATGACTTTGGCCCGTATGAAGAGCTGATCGCAGGCGAGTTTTATCGTTGCGAGATAACCGAGGCGCATGATTACGATGTGGTCGCGCGCGTTCTCGCCAGAATTCAGGAGTGACAGCCATGTCTGCGAATACGGCTTTGCGCTGTCCCACTTGTAACACGCTGGTCACGAGGCAGGATGAGTATTTCCCGTTCTGCAGCGACCGCTGCCGCCTGATCGATCTTGGCAAGTGGGCTAGCGGAGGATATCGTATCTCCTCGCCAATACTTGACCCTGAAGTGCTCGAGGGGCTAAACGAAGAAAGCCGCCGGCCTAAAAATGATGATGACGACGACCGAGACACGCACTAAGACAGCATGGGCGTGGGTCACAGCCACGGTGTTCGGGGTTGGTTTTTTCCCCCGAGGTCCGGGAACGTGGGCGTCGTTAGCGACTGCTGTTATCTGGTATTTCCTGGCGCGCGCGGCGCATCTGAGCACGATTCTGCTGGCAGTAATGACGCTGGTTGCAGCTGTGGTGGTCACTCTGGCTGGCATTCCAGCCGCATCAATCGTAGAGAAAGAGAGCGGAAAAGAAGACCCCGGTCATGTTGTGATTGATGAAGTAGCCGGGCAACTTACTGCCCTGGCGCTTGTACCGTTGGAAGCCTGGCATGTGCTGCTCGCTTTTGCGTTCTTCCGCTTTTTCGACATCGTGAAACCGCCGCCAGTACGGCAGCTTGAGCGGCTGCACGGCGGTCTGGGTATTATGGTGGATGACATAGCGGCGGGAATTTATGCGCTGCTCGCTGCGCTCGTTGTGCATCACTGGTGGTAGCAATCATGGCTTCTCTGCTCAAACCCGAATCCAGCCACGCGCCCCGGATTGAGTCCGTAGAGCCGAACGCCGCTCTTCCCGGTGGCGAGATCGAAGTACTTGGAGCCAACCTCGGGCCAGTCTCATTCCGCAGGCCGGTGGCGATGCTTGGTGACCTAGCCGCGTCGGTCGTTATGAGCCGCACTCACCGCATGATGCTGCGTGTGCCTTTGGAGGCGGCGAGCGGCAATCTGCGCATTTTGCAGAATGGCGCGCAGAGCAACACGGTGAGTGTCGAGGTAGCGACGATGGTTGCCACGGGAATCCATGCTGTTGGCAATCCGGCGGTCGATTCCGACGGCAACATTTACGTTACCCTCTCAGGCACGCGCGGACAGGAGACGCCGGTTTCCGTCTTTCGTATTGAACGCAGCGGAGATATGCGTCCGTTCCTGAGCGGCATTATGAATGCCACAGGGCTTGCGGTAGACGAGGAGGACAATCTCTATGTGTCTTCGCGGCAGGAGGGCACAGTTTACCAGGTGACGCCTGCGGGAGCGGCGAAGGTTTATGCCGAAGGCATGGGTATTGCCACAGGAATTGCCTTCGATTCGGAACGCAACCTATATGTGGGCGACCGCAGCGGGACGATCTTCAAGATTGCACCAGATCGGCAGATCTTTGTATTCGCAACGCTGGAGCCAAGCGTGGCCGCATACCATCTGGCCTTCGGGATCGACGGAACGCTCTATGTTGCCGGCCCGACCACATCAAGTCACGAGAGCGTCTACGCCATCGACCGCAACGGCAGTATCGCTGTCTTCTATCGCGGCCTGGGACGGCCGCAGGGAGTGGCGGTCGATATTTCGGGAGCCGTTTATGTCGCGGCTTCGCTGGGCGGGCGACGTGGCGTGGTGCGGATTACTCAGTCGGGTGAGGCATCGCTGGCGATCGCCGGATCGGGGATTGTGGGCTTCACGTTCGTGTCCGGCGGCAACGCACTCGTGGCAACCTCGACCAGCGTTTATGATGTAGCCTTAGGCGTTGAAGGCTGGCGCGCCACCTAAGAATCTACCTGAACATAGCTGATGAACGCCGAGATCATAGCCGTCGGTTCAGAGATGCTGACGCCGTGGCGGCAGGACACCAATTCGCTTTATGTCACGGAACGGCTGAACCAGCTTGGCGTTGCAGTCAACTTCAAGACTGTTGTTGGCGACAAGCCGAAGCATCTGGTGGATGCGGTTCGCATCGCGCTACAGCGCGTGGACATTGTTGTGACTATCGGTGGGCTCGGTCCGACTGAGGACGACTTGACGCGCGAGGCTGTAGCCGAGGCTCTGAAAGCCAGCCTCAAGCGCAACCACGAGTTAATCGCTCAGCTCTATGCGCGGGCAGCGACGCGGCGCATGACGCTGACACGCAACAACGAAAAGCAAGCCGATGTGATTGAGGGCGCGGTGGTGCTGGAGAATCCCAATGGGTCGGCTCCAGGGCAATGGCTTGATACGGTGTATGGCGAGCACCGCAAGCTGATGCTCATGCTGCCAGGTCCTCCGTCGGAGCTGAAGCCGATGATGGACGAGCAGTGCATGCCGCGACTACGCAAGGTGCTGCCGAAGCGGTATATCGCGACACGTGTGCTGAAGGCGGCGCTGATCGGCGAGTCGGTCTGCGATGCGCGGATTGCGCCGCTGTACAAGGAGTTCACGGATGTGGAAACGACGATTCTCGCGCATCTGGGTGACATTCAGGTCAACCTGATGTGCGCGAAGCCAGCGCTCGATCTGGCGCGGGCGCGCGTGGACTCGCTTGCGAGCAAAATCGAGGAGGAGCTTGACGACTTTCTTTATTCTTCGCAGGGCGAGACGCTGGAGCAGATCGTTCTCTATTACCTGGAAATGAAGGGCGCGACGCTGTCTGCAGCTGAGAGCTGTACCGGCGGCCTTATTTCTGAACGACTTACGAGCATCAGTGGGAGTTCGCGGTCGTTTGTGGGCGGGGCTGTGGTGTATTCGAACGAATTGAAGTCGGAGTTTGCCGATGTTCCTCCGTCGGTGCTGGAGCGGCATGGTGCGGTCAGCAAGGAGACAGCGTCGGCACTGGCTGAGGGCATCCGCGAGCGGTGCGATACGACGCTTGGCGTGGGCGTGACCGGTATTGCCGGGCCAACGGGCGGGACTCCGGAGAAGCCGGTTGGGTTGGTTTATATCTCAGTCAGCGATGGCAAGCAGACCGATGTGGTTGAGCGGCGGTTCAGCGGGGATCGGGCGCGGATTCGGGCCTATGCGGCGCAGACGGCGCTTGATCTTGTACGGCGCAAACTGATGTAGACCCCTCCCCCGTTACGATACGGCATGTAATAGATCAGACTGGGGTTATGATCCCACCTACGGGGTTATGCTGAGGGTATTTTTTTTCTGCGCGGTGCCCGGCGCGGTCGAGGTATTCGGTGAGGGCGTCGTGGAGGATTGCATCTGGTGACCGGCCGCGGGCGGCAGCGAGGGCGTTCAGGCGGTCGGTCAGATTATCGTCGAGTTGGAAACTGGTTGTCATGGCTAAGTGCTCCTGTACGGGAGAAAATTTTTCCCGCGAAATTCGTTCCAAATCATTGTTTCCAAATACTTTTCCTGAAACCGGTCCCGCGCTAACTCGCTGATTCTGCTGGGTTTTAAAGCCGCTTTCTCGGCTACATCATAGAAACAACTGAGTTTTCAAGGAAGGCAGCCGGATAAAAAACCTAATTCAGACCTTCCGGGAAATTTCACTCCAGCAAAGAAGCTTGATTGATGCCCCCATAGTTCTATTTTAGCTGGTCAGGCGGAATTGAAATGCATTCGGGACGATCTTTCAAGACTCTTGATTTCAGTCACTTGCCAGAAAGTCGGTTTCGAGGGGTCTTGACAAGAAGTGATTGCGTGGCAGCCTGTGAGATTAACTATTACAGCCCTAGTCCTTCAAAATAAGAGCGGGCGCGGCGGGCAATGATGTCTTCCGGTTCGTGCTCCGGTTGGCCTACAGCGCGAATTTTCGGGCGTAAAGCAAGCCATCCAACTACTAAGATCAGGCCAAGCAGGAGGCCAGCTATAAGCAGAACTATGGTCATATCGGCATTTGCGGTGATACCGGCATTCGCCGAATGGGACACTGAGCGATATGAGAGCAAACCAGCAGTGGCTAACAGAAGAACCAAGCCGATAAGCAGGCTTATTCGCACAAACAGATTCATAGACGCTTTTGCTGGTTGTGGCTTGCTGTCAGGCCGGACGCGGTAGAGCTTTCTCCCAGACGCATCCCTGGGCACATGCTTTGGCGGCGTAGAGGCAGCCTGAGCAGGTGGACTGGGAGCGGAGGCTGGAGCGGTTGGGGCAGTTGGTGGAGACACCGAGGGCGCTGCCGGATCGGCGGGGTGGTTGCAGACGTGAACGATCCGTCCGCGAAGGTCGATCCACTGTCTGTCGGCCATGTTGTCAGGCAGTTTTGTTGAGCAGAAGAGCACGGGGACAAGACGCTTTTTCCCGGCGGCGAGAGCGGCGTCGATTTCCTTTGCGACAAAGGTGGATTCCTGGCTCTGGCAGCACCAGCAGAGAACAAAGACCGAGGCTTCTTTTACTGCGCCGATTATTTTTTCTTCCCACAGATCACCGGGCTTGAGGCTGGATACATCGAGGAAGACAGCATCGTCGGAGGCTACACCGAGAAGTCCGGCGAGCGGCTTGACGAGCGATTCGTCATGCCGGCTGTAGGAAACAAATACCTTTGTCTTCCGGTGCGCCATCTTGGCATTTCATGTTACGCGAACGGGAAGAGGTAAGAGCTTCGATTGCGTTCAGAGCAGCTCTTCGTCCCGGACGAAGGCGTACCCGGAGTGGTATATTTGGCCGCATGTTCGACTGAGCCAACGCACAATGGCTATGAGGTTTATCCTTTTTCTGCCTACAGCCTGTCTGCGCAATCCTAGGGGGCTGCACCATGGCTACGCTCGACTTTCTCGTCAACCAAGGCACGTATGAAAGCGCGATCAATCGTAAAGGCTGGGGTTTTCGCTCGGCCCGGCTTGATGCTGTAGTGAAGGCGGTCGATGCCTATATATTGCGCCCGTCGTCCGCCAATCTGGACACGGTAGAGCAGGCGCTGGCCAAGTGGGAGCGCACCGATCCCAAGGAGTTCAAAGATCGCGGCCTGCCGGTCAAGGACAAGATGGCCGGAGAGATTCAACTGGCACGCCTGCAAGCACTCTCCGATCAGGGTAAGGTCGCAATTCCGATCCTCGATCCTAACGATCATCCGAAATACGAACCGCAGCTTTGGAACCGCTGGCCACAGATAGAGTCAACGAATTGTTATGCCTATGCGTGCGACAGCCGTGAGGGGCATCTCTACAAGGAAAAGCCGCAACCGGGTTCGTATGAAGCCACCGGGCTGGGCCCTGTCTCCAACGATACCCTCAGTTTTGAAAGTGCGAAGGCCAACAGAACAGCGGCTGCGGTCCGGCTGGCGATTATGCGGGACGGTCAGGCGCAAGGAATCAATCAACGCCTCATCCCCATCATTCGCCGTCCTGGAGAACCTGTTTCCAACATTTCCGGACATTACCTGATTGCGCTTGTTATTGCTTCGGGATATCAGATTCCGCAATATGCGAATGAAATCTATATTCGCGACTATCACTGGTACCGGCAGGACCGCGATGGAACGTGGAGCCATAAACCCGGTCATAGTTCTGCTACAAATCTCGACGGCAGCGGCAACAGAATCTATGACCCCCGGGTCTGCGACATGCACGCAGATTTCTGGGAAAGCGAGGGCGGCAACGACTACTTTTGTCACGTACATTATGAGTTCGTAATGTTCTTTTATTCCCCGAGAGGCGGCGTGAAGGTGGGAATGCAGCCGCGGATGGTCAATGCACAACAGCCATGGATGAGACAGCCTTTGCCCGCAATCCAAGGACGCGGCAGGTCAGGCACGCTTTGAGGGACAGAAATATTTTTGCCTGCAGAAGAAAGCCCGGTGCAAGGCCTGGCGGAGAATAGAAGCATGCCAGAGAATGCCTTCGCTCAGATTCTTTCCGAGGCCAACGCCTTTGCCAAGACCGCCAGCGGTCTTGAGGCTCTGCAGAACTTTATCGTGGAAATCATTCCGGAGCACCTGCCGTACTACAACTGGACGGGCTTCTATATGCTCGACCCAGACGATCCGGAGACGCTGGTTCTAGGGCCGTTTCGCGGAGCGCCGACCGAGCATGTGCGGATTACTGTGAGCCAGGGCATCTGCGGCGCAGCCGTCGCACAAAACGACACAGTGGTGGTAGAGGACGTAAACTCCGATCCGCGCTACCTAGCCTGCTCCCTGGAAGCAAAATCCGAGATTGTCGTTCCCATACGAGTCAACGGCGCGGTGGTGGGCGAGATCGATATCGACAGCCACGATCTTGCTGCCTTTTCCCAGCAGGACAGAGCCTTCCTCGAAGAATGCGCCGTCATCGTGGGCGGTTTTATCGAGCGGACTCAAGCCGTATCTTCAGACGCAAAATAGAAGTGGTAATGATTTCTGCAGCCGGGATTGAAGCCGGCGCCGCAATGTGGACACACATAGCTGCTGTCCATGTATTCGCGGATGGTCAGCTCGTGCCCGCATACTCCGCAGAGAATGGCCCTGACACCCCACTCTGAGCGCGGCCAGACATCGATCTCATGACCAGCCAGAGCTTCGTGGCAATCCTTGCAGGCGTAGTAGACGCCGCAACAAGCCATTTTGACGGCAATAATGTCGAGCGGAGAATGGTAGTGGGCGCATCGTGTTTCCGTGTCCACTTCCACTCCGCGAACTTCCGGCCTCAGCGGCTTCACATACCTATCAGAACACGGGATTGGCGGTGTGAGGTAACGCCCGTTGATATCGGATCGTCGAGAGTGACGCGGCAAAAGAACGGACGACCAAACAGAAAGCCCCGCATTGCTGCGGGGCTTCAAGTTTTTACGCAGATCCTTCGCTCGCGTTGCTCGCTCAGGATGACTGCTTTTATTACTCTGAGGCGGCCATTTCTTCTGCTTCGCCTTCCTGGCGCATCATTTCGA
>JASHRS010000176.1 GCA_030037215.1 Silvibacterium sp.
CAAATCTCTATACTGGAATTAGGGAGCAAAAATAGTCACAACAACCGGGCAATGAAGCCATCGAGTATGTCCTCTACGCACATTAACCACCTCTTTAATCCATTTAGAATCTATTACATGGTTAACAATACCGGGGGGAGGGGGTAACCGGTGCCCGCGGCTCCTGCTCTTCGCACCATCGCCGACCTCGCCGGCCCTGCCGGACGCCTCGAAACCCTGCTCAACACCGGCTCCCCCGGCGCAAAATATGCCGTGCTCCTCTGCCATCCCCACCCGCTCGGCGGAGGAACCATGCACAACAAGGTCGTTTACCGCGCCATGAAGGCCTTCCAGTCTCTCGGTCTGCCCGTTCTGCGCTTCAACTTTCGCGGAACCGGACTCAGCGAAGGGGCACACGATCACGGGCGCGGTGAGCAGGATGATGTCCGCGCTGCCCTCGACTGGCTCGACCGCAACCTCCGCCTCCCCATCCTCTTTGCCGGATTCTCCTTCGGCTCTTATGTCGGTCTGCGTGTCGTCTGTCCAGCTACCGCAAATTTAGAAGACGCTCGCGTTAAAGGAGCTGTCGCTCTCGGTCTTCCCGTCCACGCCGAGGGCCGCGACTACGCCTACGAATTTCTCGCCCACTGCGCCATCCCCAAGCTGTTCATCAGCGGAACCCGCGACCAGTTCGGCCCCAAAGAAAAAGTCGAAGCCGCCGTCGCCGCGGCGCATCCCCCAGCAGAATTGGTCTGGATCGACGGTGCAGATCACTTTTTTGCAGGTAAGCTGGTAGAGGTCCAGGAGGCGATCCGCGCCTGGGTCCAGACACGGTTCCTATCCTTACCCACGCAATGAGCAGTCCGGCAGCAAATCTTGACCAGCTTCACTCCGACGTCACAGCCATCTTCATGCACGCGCTCAAGGTTTGTGACATTCAGGCCGCTTTCGACCGCCATCTGCGCTTCGAAGGCAAGACCCTTATCCGGCAATCCTCGCCGCACCTGAAACCTATCTCTGTCCCGCTCGACAAGTACAAGAAGATTCTCATCATCGCCTTCGGAAAAGCCGCGCTCACCATGACTGACGCGCTCCTTGACCGCCTGCCACCTAAACTACATATCCGCGGCGTCTGCTCCGCTCCCGAAGTACCTGTCAGGCACACCTGGCGCATCCGCTACTATGCCGGAGGCCACCCGCTCCCTAACCCCGATTCCTTCAAGGCCGCGCGCGAAGCCATCCGCCTGCTCAAACATGCGGGCAAGGACACCTTCGTCTTCTTCCTCATCAGCGGAGGGGGTTCAGCCATGCTCGAGCTGCCTCGTGACCCGCGCATCTCCCTCGAAGACACCATCGCTTTCCACGAAACCCTCATCGCATCCGGTGCCACCATCACCGAAATCAACACCGTCCGTAAACAGTTCTCATCCGTCAAAGGTGGCCGCCTCGCGCTCGTCGCGCCCCAGGCCGAAAAACTCTCCCTGCTGCTCGCCGACGTACCGCTCAAAGACATCGGCTCAGTCGCCTCGTCACCCACTCTGCCCGACCACTCCGCGCCGCAACAGTGCAGGGAGATCCTCGACCGTTACTATCTCCTCGAAAAATTCCCGCAGACTGTCCGTGAATACTTCGAGCACCTCGCGCGCACGCCTTATGCTCCGCAGTCCGATGCCGAGGCCCTCGAGCACACCCAGTTCGAGGTCCTGCTCTCCAATCACGACTTCGTCAATGCCGCCCGCGATCACGCCAGAACCCTCGGCTATCACGTCATGATCGACAACTCATGCGACGACTGGGATTACCGCGATGCCTCAACCTATCTGCTCAAGCGCTTCAATGAATTGCGCCGCGAATTTTCCCGCCTCTGTCTGCTCTCCAGCGGCGAAGTCACCGTAAAGCTCGCAGGCCAGTGCGGATGCGGCGGACGCAACCAGCAGTTCGCACTCGCTACCGCTTTTGAGCTAGCAAAAAATCCCGCCGACCTCGTCGCCGTCCTCAGCGCCGGCTCCGATGGCGTCGACGGCAATTCGCCCGCCGCAGGAGCCATCGTCGATCCCACCACCATTGCTCGTGCGCGCTCTTTCAAATTCGATCCCGACTCCACGCTCGCCCGCTTCGACGCCTGCACCCTTTTTACTGCCCTCGGAGACACCATCGTCACCGGCCCAACCGGAAACAACCTGCGCGATCTGCGCATCTTGCTCTCCTCGGGTCTCTTGTCTGAGTTCTCGACCGATCCGCCGCCTGAAAACGCGTGAACTTCCTCGTCGCTTCTCGCGAATAGCTGTGCATAAATGACGTGTATGGGCAGGTGCTTCAGCCCCTGAGGGATAATTTTCTTCTGGTTTTCTGGTCAGCCTACTTCATCGCCGCCCGCGCCGCATGCAGTTGCTGCAACGGGTATACCGTCGTCTGATGCTCCTGCAGCGCCTCGATGCCTTCCGCTGCCGCGCGCGCCGCGGCGATCGTCGTAATCGTCGGAATCCGCTGCAGAACCGCCGCCCTTCGAATTGCCTTCTCGTCGAAGAACGGGTCCTGCCCGTGCGGTGTGTTCACGATGAGTTGAATGCGCTCGCCCTTGATCAGATCAACCACATTCGGACGCCCTTCTTTCACCTTGTACACACGCTCGACGACCATCCCCGCCTGCGCCAGCACGTTTGCCGTACCCTCCGTCGCCACGATGTGGAAACCAAGCTCCATATACTGCCGCGCCAGATCGACGATCTGCGACTTGTCGCGGTCGTTCACGCTGAAGAACATCGTCCCCTTCAGCGGCAGCTTCTGCCCCGCCGAAAGCTGCGCCTTGGCAAACGCTTCGCCGAAGTTGTCAGCTACGCCCATTACTTCGCCCGTCGACTTCATCTCCGGCCCAAGCACCGTATCCACACCCGGAAACTTGTTCCACGGAAACACCGGCGACTTCACATAGAAATGCGCGCCCGTCTCCAGATCGCGCCCTGAAGCCACCTGTTCGGGCAACAATTCGCGCAGCGTCCGTCCCGTCATCAGCCGCGACGCGATCTTTGCCAG
>JASHRS010000177.1 GCA_030037215.1 Silvibacterium sp.
GCCTCAACCCGACGACATGCTCATCCTTGTAAATGCCCAGGTCTTGCGGAGTAATGCGCCCCTCCGGACTGACCGCGTTCGCCTCGGTAATGACCAGTGCTGCGCCTCCAATGGCGCGGCTGCCGAGGTGCACGAAATGCCAGTCATTGGCAAAGCCGTCTGTCGAGGAGTACTCGCACATCGGCGAAACGGCAATACGGTGAGGAAGCGTGAGGTTGCGCAGCTTAAGCGGAGAGAAAAGATTGTTCGTCGTTTGGGTCACGGATATTCGATGCACAAGGCCGGATTTGGAACCATGGAATCCTGGCAGACATTTGCATACCGCGCGTGCCTCAAAACCTGCGGCGTCGATTACCCGTCTTGTGCAGCGCCGCGAAAATACCCTCTCACATCGGAACGGAACAACAGCAGATACGCGAGCAACGCGAAGATCACCACATGCACTAGAATCTCCCGCCGGTTTAAAAAGGAGATGATCAGTGCATGCGCCCCCACCCATGCCACAGCCAGCCATCGCGCCCAGTTATTGCCACGCAACATAAAAACACCGCATGCAATCCCGATCCCGTCCACAATCACAATCCAGATCAGGTCCTGCTCCGGAGGCCAAACCTTGTTCGCGTAATGAAATCCGCGCACTATCCCCATCGTGCCCGCGGCCATCATCAGCAAGCTCACAACGGTCACGGCAAAAGGACGCTTGTTCATAGCCGCACGATCAATCACGATTCGCCCGGTGCGGGCTCATCCGCAGCCCTAAGCCGGCTCATATCTAATTCGAGCCCGCCGGCAGCGCCTTCTCAAGTTGCGCGATCTGCTGCTTGATCAGGTCGGCATTCGGCCCCGGCTTGATGTATGTCAGGCTGTTTTTCAAATGCTGTAGCGCCTCCGCGAGTTCGCCCTTGCTCGCCAGAATCACGGCCAGCAGCTGCTCCGTATTCGGAGCCAGGTGCTGCGGATCCATCGCCATTGACTTCTGCGCACTGGCCTCCGCGCCGTCCGCGTCGCCCGTGTTATATCGTCCTACAGCATCGAAATACCACAGCTGCGGCGTGCCCGTAGGATCCAGCTTGAGCGCCTGTGATGTCGCATTGGTCACCGTTTGCCACTGTTTCTGCTGCGCCGCCAACTCAGCGATCCGCTCATACGGAGAAACAAACTTCGGATCGGCCGCTGCTGCCTTTTGATAGGAGCTCAGCGCGTCTGGATATTTGTTGTTCGCCTGCTGCATCTTGCCCAGTTCGTACCATGCTTCGGCAAACTTGGGATCGATCTGCACTGCCTTCTCCAAATCCTTTTCCGCCGCCTCAGTGTTCGGCTTCATCCACTCTTCGCGCGCCTTGTCGAACCTCTTCAGCGCCTCGGGAGACGCCGTCGTCGTCGATGCGCTCATCGCTGACGCCGTAGCGCTGCTGTCCGGATGGATCGTGATCGTTCCGATGTCCGGACTGTCCATGATGTTCAGGTTCGCGATATGCACTTTTGTCGACGCGAAGCCCGGCATCGCCGCTTGCGCATCGCAGCCGATCAGCTGCGAAGCCGTCTCCTGATGGGGATTGCTCGCCTCCGGCGTAACCTCGGAATGCATCGGATCGGTCATCGCACCCTGAATCTGGAAGCTGCCCTTCGAATCGGCTTCTGTCCTGTAGCGCACAACTCCATTGCAGGTTACGACCACCGGAATCGGGTCCCAGGGAAACATCGCGTCTTCCACAACCACCTTGCCTACAAACCGGATGCCGCCGACCTGGTGCGCTTCCAGGCTGTCGTAATTGGCGTACTTGCCCACTCCGCTCACCGCCTCGGGTCCCTCGGCCCTCTGTGAGGCCGTGGCTCCGGGCTGCGCTCCTCCTGCCTGCGCAAATGCCGGCGCGCACATCGCCACACTCATCACAATTCCAGCCGCCACAAAAAACCTGCTTCGCATACCTCACCTCGCAAAACTTCCGCCGTTGCGCAAACGATTGATTCGCTGCCTGCGTGGAAACCGATCAATTATCTCTCCCGCGCCGGACAACGCACAACACGGAACATTGAATTACCTCAGTAGCCGATCGCGGCCACCGCCGCCGGTCCCAGCCGCTCCCGCAACTGCTCCAGATACAGGCTCGCCGGCTCGACCGGTTTTCCCGGCGACTCAACGATCCCGCCTTCCAGCGGCATGCCCCCCGGCGCGCCAAACACCGGCATCGGAGCACTCTCCTGTATCCCGCTATCACCGATCGACCAATTCGCATCGCCCGGAGGATTCTGCACAAGGATGCCCTTGGCTTTGTTGTTCCATAGAACCGACCATCCGATCGTCCATCCGTGTCCGCTGCCCATCTCGCCGCGATTCATCAGGTTGATGCCGCCGTCCGGCACCTCGCAGTTGTCCACCAGCAGGCCCGTCGACCAGCGCTGATGCGGCTCAATCGCTCCGTCTCCCTCGAACCGGCAGTGCAACACAACCACCGGGCCCTCCGACCTCGATTGCGTGGCCACATAAAAGACGCTGTCGCCCTTCCCCGTGCAGCGGTCCAGCAGAACCTGCGTGCCCTGCACCGAAAAATCAAAAGGCTTGGCAGAGCTCGTCACTGCAGCCTGCTGAATCACATCGACATTCACCACCGTCAGCCGCTCCGCGTCGATGTCGATGCGCACAGAATTGATCGTGTCCTCAAACGTCACCGAGCGCAGCCATGAGTCGACAATATTGTTCATTTGAATGCCGTCGAATTCCGCATCCACCCGGTAATTGATCGATTTTTTCGGAGCTGTGATGCGCAGGTTCTCCACGCCAACTTCGGCAATCCTCCCGGTAACCTCAACGCGCGTCACCGGAGGCCGGAAGCTCGGAAAGAATTTCGAGTCAAACGAGTCCGTCAGCGGAACCTCCAGCGTCACCGCATCTCCCGCCACCGAGGCAACGCGCCGCCACACCCTGATGTCGTTCTTCACCCACTCTTCCGGCTCGCCGTTCCGCGAGAGGTGGTCCATCCCCATAAAATGGACCCACTCCGGCGTCACCGGTTTCACAATCATCAGCGTGTCCCCCGCATGAATGCCCGACGCATCCGCCACATGAATCACCGTCGCACCCGCCGGGACATACGCGTCCGTTAGCATCGTCGGCTGACCCAGCGTATTTTGATGGACCTCGCCCATCGCTTCGATCGCCAGATGCGGCGTTCCGGTCATCTCGAGCACAGTCGCGTTGTTGCCCGCGCCCCGCAACACCACACCGGACGCGTTCATGTGAAGCGTTCCCGCAAGATGAAACGTTCCCCGCGCAAGCTCCACCGCTCCACGCAGGCCACGGGCGTCCGGCGCGAGCTTCGCTACCTGATCCAGAGCAGCCTGGATCGCTGCCGTGTCGTCCGCTCCGCCCGTCGGCGAAACCGTCACGCGCGCAGCCACAACCGGCAGCGCAACTCCGCCGCCACGATACCCGGCCCAGGAGAAATCCGGAATGCGATCCCCATTCGGGGACTCTGCATAGACCAGCTTCCCATTCGGTCCGAAATGTACCCATTGTGACTGGCTAGGGGACGAATCCTTCGCGAACGCCGCAACCCAGGCAGAACAGAGCAGTAGCAAGACCGGCCATCGACGCATATTCGGCAGCATACACCGGGCGCGCAGAACGCGATCTTCCGAAAATTCCGGAGCATTTCCCAGGAGTTGCCGCGCCGCAGCTACTATTTGAAGACACATCCGCATTTCTCGGTTAGACTGCAAGCCGGAGGTTCAGAGGAAATGAAATCGTTCCTGAAGTTGCTTGCTTTCTCTGCTCTCACCGTAGCGTTGTTGAGCAGCCCGTCGGTCGCGTCCGCTCAGGTTACCATCCAGATCGGGCCCGCACCCATTTGCCCTTACGGATACTTCGGCTATGCCCCGTATAACTGTGCGCCCTATGGCTACTATGG
>JASHRS010000021.1 GCA_030037215.1 Silvibacterium sp.
GAGCACGAACAATAACTACAATCATCCGACCACAAACAACAACTATCATCCGTCGACAAACAATAATTACAACCGGCCGGGCACGAACAACACGTACCACCCGCCGGCAAACAACAACCACGAAAACTACAACCGGCCGGGCACGAACAACAACTACCATCCGCCGGCAAACAATTCTCATCCGGCTCCTCAGAATCACCCGCAGAGCCATCCCAACAACAACTCGCACCCGTCCAACGAACACGAGAAAGCACACTAACCCAAATTCGTCACCGCTCCCAAAGGGATGAGCTTTCGCTCATCCCTTTTCTATTCCCCGGCTCATTTTTTCGTGTCCAGCATATGAAAACGAGCATCCTTTACCATAAGAGTCGAGGGGAGGGGTGCAGCAGCATGGCAGACGCCGCGGCAAACAGGGTTCAAATTCCAGCGATTACCGAAGGACGCCGCCCGCGCGTCCTCATCATCGGCGGCGGATTTGCAGGCATCCACGCCGCGCTTGCGCTGGCCAGGCTCCCGGTCGATATCACTCTCATCGACCGCCGCAATCATTTCACCTTTCAGCCGCTGCTCTATCAGGTGGCGTTGGCCGTGCTTTCTCCGGCAAACATCGCGCAGCCCATTCGCTCCATCATGCGCAAAAAGCAAAATGTGGAAGTGCTGATGGATGAGGCCATCCGCTTCGATCTTGACGCGCGCCGCGCCTATCTGAAGAGCGGCGCAATAATGGATTACGACTACCTGATGCTCTCCTCCGGAGCAACCCATTCTTATTTCGGCCACGACGAGTGGGAGTCGTACGCGCCCGGCCTGAAGACGATCGAAGACGCCATCGAGATACGGCGCCGCGTTCTGCTGTCCTTCGAGCTGGCCGAGCGTCAGATGCTCGAAACCGGCTCGCATCCGCCCCTCAACTTCGTCGTCATCGGCGGAGGCCCTACCGGAGTCGAACTTGCCGGCGCCATCTGCGACATTGCGAAGATTTATATGCGGCACGATTTCCGCCATATCAATCCGGCTATGGCCCGCGTGCTGCTCGTTGAAGGCGGCCCGCGCATTCTCTCCGCATATCCTGAAGAACTGTCCCGCAAGGCAGTCGAGCAGCTGACGCGACTCGGCGTAGAGGTATACACCGGCCTTCAGGTAACTGACGTAAAACCTGGATATGTCATCGCTGGCGACCGCCGGCTCGAATCTGTTGTGACGCTGTGGGCCGCAGGCGTTCAGGCGTCGCCACTCGGCAGGCTGCTCGGCCTTGAAACCGACCGGCGCGGACGCGTTCCCATCAGCAAGACCCTGAATCCTGCGGGCCATCCTGAAATCTTTGTCTGCGGCGACCTCGCTTCGATCGAGCAGGATGGCCGCGAGATTCCCGGCGTTGCCCAGCCGGCAATGCAGATGGGCAGACACGTGGCCGATATGGTCGCGCAGGACCTTTCTGGCAAAGCGCGCACGCCGTTCCATTACTTCGACAAAGGCGATATGGCAACCATAGGCCGTATGGCTGCGATCGCCAACATCAAATGGCCGTTCCGTGCTCAGTGGAGCGGCTTCCCTGCATGGGTCGCCTGGCTCACTATCCACATCTACTTCCTCATCGGCTACCGCAACCGTCTTGCCGTGCTATTTGAGTGGGTGTGGAGCTACTTCACCTTTACCCACGGCGCGCGCCTGATCACCGGCAGCCAGGATCTGCCGGGATGGAACGACCTGACCGGCATGAAGCCCGCACCCGAAGCAGTGCACGCCGAGGCTTCGGCTCCCGGCGCGCGTGCAGCGTCGTGAAGCACGCAGCACCGCTGGAAAGTTCTTTATCCATTAACCGCACGGCTCTCAGGCAGCCGCTTTTTTGGCAATTTCCGACGGGTCTGTTCTACGCTTCCATCCGTCTAGTGAATTGTTCCGCTTTGCGAGGCGCTCTTGAAAAGACGCTGCACGCTGTTTTCGATCACCCTCCTGCTTCCGGCGCTCGCTTTCGCACAGGCATCCAAACCTGATATCCCCACAATTCAGGTGACCAGCCGCATTGTTTATGTTGATATAACTGTCCACGACAGCGCCGGAAACATCGTCCGCGGCCTCACGCAAAATGATTTCCATGTGTTCGAAGACGGCAAACCGCAGCAAATCGACTACTTCAGCGAGCACGTCTACAACCCTGCTGCGCCAGTCGTCAAGTCTGGCCCCACGCTGACATTCTCCAACACCAGCACACCGGGCCAGAGCAGCGCTGCCACGGTGCTTCTCTTCGACCTGCTCAATACTTCAACTCAAGATCAGCTCACAGCCCGCGAACAAATGCTTAAGTTCCTCGGCGGGCTACCGCCCGGCCGCCGCATCTCGCTGTTTACCCTCACGGACAAGCTGCAAATGATTCAGAGCTTCACTGGAAGCCCTGAATTACTCACCGCTGCCGCGAAGATGCTCAAACCCGTCGACAGAGGGCACATGCCGTCACGAGAGCAAGTTGAGCAGGATACAGATGTGGCGCAAGAGTTTGATAAGCAGGCCGGGGGTGGTGGGGCCGGAGTCGGGCACAGCGCAATGGACGATAATGTTCAGACGCAGGACTCCGACCTCGGTATCCGCACATATTCAACCATTGCGGCGCTTACGCAGTTGTCCAGCATGATGAGCAGCTATCAAGGGCGCAAAAATCTCTTCTGGGTTTCAGAAAGCTTTCCGATTGCGCTCAACACAACGCAAGGTCATTGGACGCAGACAATTCCAGTCGATTTTCGCCGTATGACCAATGTTCTCGCCGATGCGCGTATCGCTGTCTACCCGGTTAGCGTCCTGGGAACTGATGCGGGGACGTCACTGGTTGCTTTCTCCGATTCCATTGCGCCTGATCCCAGGGAAGAATCCCCAAAAGAGTTCATGGGGCGTGGAACGCTCAGGACTTCCATGAACAATATCGCCGATCAGACCGGAGGCCAGGCCGTTTATGGAACCAACGACCTCGCCGGAGCAATGCGCCGAAATCTCGACGACAGCGCCAACTACTACACTCTTGCCTATCAGCCGCAAAACAAGAAGTGGAAGAACCAGTTCCGAAGTATCCGGGTCGAGCTTACGCAAAATGGCGATACGCTTTCGTACCGCCGCGGCTATTTCGCCTACCCGGACAATGCTCCCGCGCAGAATCCTGTCCATCAGTTGAATGTCGCGCTTCAGCCTGAAACGCCGGAATCCGCCATGCTCGCCTTGAAGTCAACAGTCGATCTGCCCGACGCGCAGCACAGCGGCGTTCTCGTTCATTCGGCCCTTGGCGCAGCCAATCTCAATCTCGTCTCTACGCCTGACGGTCATCGTCACGGCCAGATTCTCGTCATGCTGGTGGCCCTAAGGGATGATCCCGGCAAAGCCGTAACGCAGCCTGATGCGCCGCCGCAAACCTCCGGAGTCCTCAACCTTGACTTCACTCCTGCGCAGTATCAATCCATCCTGAAAGACGGAATCGCCTTCACGCAGCAGCTTCAACTCCCGCCGGGACGCTACCGGCTGCGCCTTGGCGTCAGCGATCTCACCTCGCAGCGCCTCGGTACGCTCGATATGCCCATATCCATCCCCGCCCAGACCGCGAAGAATCAGCCGCCTGCAAATTCCCATAATTGAATTCCTGCGTGATTTGCATCGCTTTTCCTCGTGGACCGTCCTATATAGTAGGCAAGCAATGGGACTATATTCTTCAGGGCTACGTTGGGTCTTGCAACAGGGGCCACGTCTTAACCGAATATCAGCACCGCGGCGATTGATTGCTTTCATCTCCCGCCGCGCAGGACCTATCCCGCAAGCCTCGTTGCCGGCACCTCGCGCTTCCACCAATATCAACTTGCTTTGCAGAGGGAACCTCGTGAGCCACTTGCGCGCAGCCTGCGGTTCTATTGGAGTGAATGCATGAAAAATGTCTTTGTCGTCGGAGCCGGGCCTGCCGGCATGTTCGCAGCGCGAAAGGTTGCCCTCGCCGGCTACGACACTTTCCTCTTCAACCGCGACATCAAGCCCGGCGGTCTCGCCGAATACGGCATCTACCCTCTCAAAGACAAAATGAAGTTCGGTCTGCGCAAGCAGTTCGCACAGGTCCTCAACCTGCCCAACGTTCACTACTTCGGCAACGTCAAGGTAGGTAACGGATACGATCTCACCATCGCCGACCTCGAAGCCATGCGTCCCGCCGCCATTCTCTTCACCAGCGGCGCGCAGGGCGCGCACAATCTCGGACTTCCCGGTGAAACCGCAAAAGGCGTCTACGCCGCCAAGGATTTTGTCTACCACTACAATCAGTTGCCGCCCTACGCTTCGCAGGATTTCTCCACCGGACGCCGCGTCGCCATCATCGGCATCGGCAACGTCGCCATCGACATCGCCCGCTGGCTTCTGCAGGACAGCCCATCACGCGCCACTGAGGAAGTCGTAATCATCGCCCGCCGTGGCCCGCTCGAAATCAAGTTCGACAAAAAGGAAATCGGCTACGTCGCGCGGCACATCGAACATGATGCACTTGCTGCCGAGCTCGACCGCATCAAGGATCGTTGCACCAGCTGCAATCAGGACGTGTCGCCGCAAAGTGTCTTCGCCAGTCACTTTCCCATGCTGAATGAGGAGGACTTCACCTCCATCTCGCCGCGCCTGTCGTTCCGATTCCTTTCATCGCCCACCGCTGTCCTCGCCGGCACCGATGGTCGCATCGAGAAACTTGAAGTTGCGGAAAATGATCTCGTCCTCAGCACCGATGGCAGCACGAAAGCTGTACGCACCGATCAGAAAACGCTGCTCGACATCGACACGCTTATCTTCGCCATTGGCGACAAACACGACGAACAGCTCGGCCTGCCCATGGGTCCCGACGGCTATGCCACGCTTGCTGACCCCGAGCATCCCAACAATCCTCACTTTGAAGTCTGGGACCCTACGAACACCTGCCCACTCCCCGGACACTTCGTTGCCGGATGGGCACGCCGCGCCTCCACCGGCCTCGTCGGCATTGCCCGTCACGATGGAGAACTCGGGGCAGTCAAAACTATCGAATATGTGCAGAACCTGCCCGACACCAACACCTTGACCGAGCCGGAAATCCTCGCGTTCCTGCGCAAGAAGGGTCTTCACCCCGTGACCAAATCCGACCTCGCGCTGCTCGGCACCATTGAGCAGCAGCAGGCCGCCCTACGCAAGCTCAACTACTTCAAGTACAGCGACAACGAATCAATGTTCCGCGCTATCGCTGAAGCAAAAGCACAGACCGCCCAATCCGGAGAAGAAACCAGGCTGCAGCCTATCTCTTAAGAAATCTTCTCGGCTTCCTTCAATCCCTCGATCATCGGGAGTGGCCACGCGACACGGTACGCCCGTGCGGCCAGCACCCCAACCACAGCGCAATCCCGGCAACTTCCGTCGCCACCAATGCCATAAAAATCATTCCCATGCGCGTGCTCATGCTGTTCGGATCTGCAACCGCCACCCCCAGCAGCCCCACCGCTACCAGCACGATTGCTGTAATCAGCCCCCAATGCCGATCGCGCACGCTCTCGCCTCGCGGCAACGCCACGCGACTCTCAGGCAATCGCTTCGTGACCCGCGCTGCAAAATCCTGCGGAATCCGTACCTCCGGCTTCGTCTCCAGGGTCTGAGTTACGGTCGCATCGAGCCATGCCTCCATGCACTCCTCGCACTGTTCTACATGCGCCTGCTCCGCTGCCGTCAGCGCACGGCCCTGCTTCATCGCGCTCCGCAGCGCATCGCAATTCATCTCTGTGCCGGACATATGCTCCTCCTTTTGCTCAGTCGTTCCTTCAATCGCTCTTTCAATTTCTGCCGCCCGCGATGCAGGTGCGTCCGTACCGTGTTCAGCGGCAGCTGAAGCACCATCGCGATCTGCTCGTAGGTGCATTCTTCCTGATGAAACATCACGATCACCGAGCGCTCAGCCTCGCTCAGTTCTCCGAGCGCATGGTTCACAGCGGCCATCGCCTGCTTGCGGTTCAGAATCTGCTCCGCATCGCCCTCGCCGCCTGCGATCCGCTCTGTCCATCCGGCGTCTGGGTCATCAAATGACGTGTTGGCCTGCTCCTTCTTCCTGCGCTTCCATTCGTCCTGCGCCACATTCAGCGTGATGCGATAGAGCCATGTCGTCAGCTTCGCTTCGCCCCGAAAATTGTCGAGCCCGCGATACAGACGCAGAAACACCTCCTGCGCCAGGTCCTCCACATGCTCGCCCGTGCCTGTCAGGCGCACCAGCGTCCGAAATACAAACTCCTGGTGCTCTCGCACTACCTCTTCGAACTCGATAGGCGCACCCATGGAACTTTCTCAGACTTCAGTCTGCGCCAAAAGTTTCATCCTTTGCCATGAAACTTTCCCGGCAACCCCACGGTCTAAGGCTGGCGAATTCAGGAGGAAGCCATATGCACTACTGGGCTGACAGTCCCTTCATCATTCCCGTTGCCGCCTTTGCCATGGTTCTCGGCATCATCATCGTCCAAAATATCTCCAACTATCACAGCCGCAAACTCAAAAGCGAAGAGCGGATGGCGGCCATCGCCAAAGGGATTCCGCTGCCTCCCGACCTGGAGGAGATTCCCAGCCAGAATCAGGCATTTAACCCCTGGCAAACGGCGCGCGGCCTCCGCACCGGCGGCATCGTCTGCATTGCCGTTGGCGCTGGACTGGCATTATTTTCCTTCGCCCTGGCTCGGATTGTCGATGAGCGCGACGTACTCGCCGTCGCAGCGGCCGGGCTGCTTCCATTGATGATCGGTATTGGCTTGCTGATCGATTATTACCTGCGAGCACGGTCTCTCAGACCCGGCGGCAACTAGGCCGCCCTTGCGCTGACACCCGGCTCGCTGCATCGTAATATGGGATGCTCTCTATTACCGATCCCATTCCGCCTCGCCGGCCCAGAACCGGCCCCATTCTCCTCGGCCTCGTCCTGGGGGTGGGGCTTGGAGCCGTGGCCCTTTCCGTCTTCGTCCATCACGCCACCACCGGCATCTGGAACGGCATCGCCACCAAAGTCACCGGGCGCCCGCTCTCCATCGACGTGTCGCAGCCAACCGTCGTCAGCCGTATTCAGCGGCTGGAACGCCTTGAGACCGTCACCTACTCCATGGACAAAGTCGTTGAGGGCGACCGCACCAGCAGCATCCTTCCCGACTTCCTCGTAGGCGACAAGCTCCTGCTGCTCGTCCACGGTCAGGCCATCGCGGGAGTCGATCTCAGTCAACTCAAATCTTCCGATGTCGCTGTCAACGGAAAATCCATCACCGTCTATCTGCCGCCCGCGCAGATCTTTGTCACCGCACTCGACGACAGTAAAACCCGCGTCTATTCGCGCAGCACCGGATGGTTCGTTCAGGCCGATCCAAACCTCGAATCTGAAGTTCGCGACAAGGCCGAGCAGGAGCTGCGCTCCTCTGCCCTCAGTGCAGGAATCCTTTCGACCGCCCACGACAACGCCGCCGCCACGCTGACACGGCTTTTGCTCGGCTTCGGGTTCGAGCAGGTCACTGTCAGCTAGCTGCTCGACTAGAATTGAGCCTGTGAGTCACGAATTTGAAATCGGCCCCGTCCACGTTGGCGCAGGCCGGCTTTTCCTCATCGCCGGACCCTGCGTTATCGAAAGCGAAGTGCACGTCCGCAAAATGGCCGACGCCATTCAGCGCATCACCTCAGACCTCGGCGTGCCCTATATTTTCAAGGCCTCCTACGACAAGGCCAACCGCACTTCGATCAAGAGCTTTCGCGGCCCCGGCCTCAAGGAAGGCGTCGCCATCCTGCACCGCCTGGCCGAATCCACCGGACTGCCTGTCCTCACCGACGTCCACGAACCCTCACACTGTGAAATCGCTGCCGAAGGTGTCGACGTGCTGCAGATACCTGCATTCCTCTGCCGCCAGACCGACTTGCTCGTCGCCGCCGCCAAAACCGGGCGTGCCGTCAATGTGAAAAAGGGCCAGTTCGTCGCCCCAGGCGACATGAAGCACGCTGTCGAGAAAATCACCGAAAGCGGCAACTCCCGCGTCTTTCTCACCGAGCGCGGAACCACCTTCGGCTACAACAACCTCGTAGTCGACATGCGCTCGCTGGCCATCATGCGCAACTTCGCGCCCGTCGTCTTTGACGGAACCCACTCCGTCCAGACCCCTTCGGCTGCCAACGGAGTCTCCGGCGGCCAACCAGAATTCATCCCGCTGCTGGCCCGCGCCGCCGTCGCCGCCGGCGTCGATGGAGTCTTCCTTGAGGTACACGACAACCCCGCCGAGGCTAAATCCGACGGAGCCAACGCTCTACATCTCAATAAATTAAAAGGGGTTCTGGAAACGCTTCTGGCCGTAAACGCTGCCGTCCGCAAATAATCTCTCCGGTGAAATGCCATTTTTAATGGTAAAATGGCATTATGAATGCCATAGTCACCATCGACAAGGCCGGACGACTTGTCCTTCCGAAAAAGATGCGCGACGCTCTGCACCTGAAGGCGGGTGACACCCTCGAAATCCAGAAGGATGATGACGTCATTACGCTGCGACCACCTCAGTCCAAAGCTGTTCTAAGGCGCAAAAACGGATTCTGGGTGTTTGACACTGGTGGCAGGATCACAACAGAAATGGTGAATCAGACCCTGGCGAAAATTCGCGAAGAACAAGACAGGAGAGCACTCGGCGAGGACATCCCAGCCGAATGATTCTCTTCTTCGATACTTCGGTTCTCATTCCCGCATTTCTGCAAACCCACGTCCATCACGAACGCAGTAATAACGCGCTCGCTAAAACCGCAGAACACTCCGCAACATGCGGCGCACATACACTCGCTGAATTCTATTCCGTGCTCACCCGGCTTCCTTCGCCACATCGCCTCGATCCTGACCAGGCGCTCTTCGGCATCGAGCAGATTGCCGGGCATTTTCAGATCATCACGCTCAACTCGGACGAATACCTCAACGAATTGAGGCGCGCCACAGCCGGCAAAACTCCCGGCGGACAAATCTACGACGCTCTCCTGCTCTCTTGTGCCCGCAAAGCCAATGCCGACCAGATCCTCACCTGGAATGTGAAGCACTTCCAGGCACTCGCGCCCGATCTTGCAAACCGCATCGTGACGCCGTAAGAATTACGCAGAAACCTTAGTCCATATCCCGCTTGTGAGAATCACAATTCACATGCCGGACAAACTCGACGGTGAGCTGAAGCGCAGACCCTGACCGATTTAGCAAAGTGCCGCAGAAGAATAAGTTTTCCGTAGTCTCCGATATCACCGACATAGCGGTCTTGCATACTTAATTAGTTGCAACTGTCTGCGACGAAATCTCGCTCTCGCCCTTCGCCTTCATCCGGTTCCCATAGCTCGCCTTCACAAACGCGCTAAACAGCGGATGCGGCTCGAGCGGCTTTGACTTGAACTCAGGATGGAACTGGCATCCCAGGAAAAATGGATGCCCCGGTATCTCGACAATCTCCACATACGTCGCATCGGGAGTCGTACCCGTAATCCGCAGTCCTGCACCCGTCAGCAATGCCTCATACTCACGATTGAACTCGTACCGGTGCCGGTGCCGCTCGCTGATCTCCGTCATCCCGTATGCCTCGGATGCCAATGAATTCGGCTGCAATATACAGGTCCAGGCGCCCAGCCGCATTGTTCCGCCCATCTCTTCCACACCGGTCAGCTCGCGCAGCTTGTAGATCACGCGATGCGCCGTCGCTGGATCAAACTCGCTCGAGTTCGCGTCGCTCAGCCCGCACACATTGCGCGCAAACTCAATGCATGCCGTCTGCATGCCCAGGCAAATGCCGAAATACGGAACCTTGTTCTCCCGCGCATATTTGATAGCGTTCAGCATGCCTTCAATGCCGCGCTTGCCGAAACCTCCCGGAACCAGAATCCCGTCGAAACCCTCCAGCTGCGATTCGTAATCCGAGTTCTCCAGTCCCTCTGCCTCGACCCATGTCACTCGCAGCTTCAGATTATGCGCCAGCGCTCCATGCACCAGTGCCTCTTTGAGTGACTTATAGCTGTCCTCATACTCTACGTATTTACCGACAATCCCGATCGAAACCTCGTCCTGCGGGTTGTACGAGCGCCGCACAATTTCTTCCCAGCGGCTCAGGTCCGGCTCTTTCGTCTCAATCCGCAGATACTTCAACGCCAGCGCGTCTACGCCCTCACGCGCAAACGTAAGCGGAACCTCATAGATCGATTCCACATCCTTCGCCGTGATCACCGCCTGCTCTTCCAGGTTGCAGAACAGCGCGATCTTGCTCTTCACCTCACGCGACAGTGCACGGTCCGTGCGGCACAACAGAATGTCCGGCTGAATCCCGATCGAGAGCATCTCCTTCACCGAGTGCTGCGTCGGCTTGGTCTTCAACTCCTGCGCCGCACTGATCCACGGAACCAGCGTCACATGGACAAACACTGTGTTTTCGCGTCCCAGCTCCTGTCGCATCTGGCGAATCGCCTCTAAAAAAGGCAGCGACTCAATATCGCCCACCGTTCCACCGATCTCGACAATCGTCACATCGTTATTCGCCGCGACCTTGCGCATCGCGTTCTTGATCTCGTTGGTCACATGCGGAATCACCTGCACAGTCTTGCCCAGGTAATCCCCGCGCCGTTCCTTTGTAATGATCTGCTCGTAGATACGTCCGGTGGTGAGGTTGTTATCGCGCGAGAGGTGCGCGTGGGTGAAGCGCTCGTAGTGTCCCAGGTCCAGGTCGGTTTCGGCTCCGTCGTCGGTCACAAAGACTTCGCCGTGCTGAAACGGCGACATCGTCCCTGGATCGACGTTCAGGTACGGATCGAACTTCATCAGGTTAATGCGCAATCCGCGGCTCTCGAGCAAACAGCCGATCGAAGCCGCGGCCAATCCCTTGCCGAGACTGGACACAACTCCGCCTGTTACAAAAATGTACTTGGAGGACATTTCTGCTTTACCTTCCTAGATTGTTTTTGATTGGCGTACCTGGCGGGCACAATCAATTATAAGCGGGATTTTCCGTGAAACATAGCGGGAAAAATCCGTGGAACAGTCACCCCTCCCTGCTATATTGAATCAACATCGGCAGCGCGCCATGAATCGGAACCTCCAGCAGCTCATAACCCGGGCAATTGCAGCTCTTGTAATCGTCTCCGCTCTGCTGCTTCTGCTTCCGCATGTCATTGGAACGCATGCTGTTCCACTCTTCTGGCTCGCGCTCTTCCCGGCCTTTCTTTTCACAATCCTTGAAATCCCATCGTCGCAACGGATTCCTGTACAGATCGTTCGTCCAACAGCGCTTCGACGGCCTTCGCTCCCAGGACGATTCCAGCGCCCACCACCCTCCGCTTAATCCATTCCCAATACCCCTCAAATGACGCAGGTGTTCTCCAGCTCTGCGCCTCGCTTCCGTTTTTTCTGGCTACGCGTCCCCACGCGCTGCTGAGGTATGTTCATGGACTTAAGCGCAATCCTTGCCCATCTTTTCCTCCTGCTTGTCGCAGTATTCATAATCTTTTCCGTTCTCCAGCGTGTTCTCGGCCGGCGCGCAAACGCCAAACGCAAAAAGCGCCTGCGCTTCGCCGGAGCCTTCATCGGAAACGCGCTCATGTCTCTTCACGCAATAATCCATCCACACACAAGGCATGTCATTGCTGAGCAGCTTAAGGAGGATCAGGAAGAGGACCCTGCAGATCCGACGTACTACCTCCGGCACCAGCTGAAGAGAATCCGAAACGGAGAGCGCCTCGACCACATAACCACGCGAATGCATGAATGAGCGGCAACAACCATCTCTTTCATTGACTACGCCCCCGGCTGCTCCCTAAGATTGATCGCATCCTTCGAGAATTGAGCCACTTG
>JASHRS010000178.1 GCA_030037215.1 Silvibacterium sp.
GGCATCGACGTCGGTTCCGTTGTCGATAGCGTGAAAGAGCTGATGGAGCGCATCCACTACATCCACGAAGAATTCGACAGCCCGGCGCTCATTGAAGAGTATATCGAGGGGCGCGAAATCTACGCTGCCATTCTCGGCAACGATAACGCCGAGGTGCTCCCACTGATTGAACTCGACCTCTCGAAGCTTCCGAAAGGAACCCCAAGGATCGCCTGCCAGGACGTGAAGTTTGATCACGAGACCGAGGCGTACAAAGTGACAAAATCAGCGCCGGTGGAAGACCTCGACGAAGAGACGACAAAAAAACTTCAGGACACCGCGCTTGCCGCCTATCGCGCCCTCAAGCTGCGTGACTACGGCCGCATCGATATGCGGTTGAACAAGAAAGGCGATGTATATGTCATCGAAGCGAACCCGAATCCATGGCTCGCCAGCTCCGCCGAATTCACTATGGCAGCCAAAAAGGCTGGCTACTCGTACACGGACATGATCGACAAGATTGTCGAACTGGCACGGGCCCGCTCCATGTAGTTCAAAGAGAAACTCGCACCGAGGACGCGCCTGACCCCACACACGCAGCGCTCAGTGTTGCGATTTCAGACGCTTAACAAACTTTCTGTCTTTTTCTGACAACTCCGCCTTCTCCAGCAGATCCGGCCGGTTCTTCAGCGTCTTTTCCAGTGCGCGCTCGCGCCGCCATTTTCGAATCGCCGCGTGGTCTCCGCCCGCCAGAACCTCCGGCACGGCGAGTCCGCGAAACTCCGCTGGACGCGTGTAGTGCGGATAATCGAGCAAGCCTCCCGCGCCATGCGTCGATCGAGGAGGCCCATCCCCATCTTCGGCGAACTCTGCATCCGCAGCGCCAAAGCTCTCATATGCGCTCGATGCTTCATTACCTAACACGCCCGGCAGCAGCCGCATCGTTGCATCCACAATCACCGCCGCGCCCAGCTCACCGCCCGAGAGCACATAATCGCCAATCGAAAGCTCGCGGTCGCACGCCAGTTTGTTCACGCGCTCGTCCACGCCCTCATATCTGCCGCAGATCAGCACCACGCGCTCCAACACCGCCAGTTCCCGTGCTACACCCTGCGTAAATTTCGCGCCCTGCGCCGACAGAAGAATCACCGACTCCTGCGCTGTATCGCGCTCACCCTTTGTCGCAACTCCCAGCGACTCGATCGCCTCCATCAGCGGCTCCGGTTTAAGCACCATCCCTTCGCCGCCGCCGAACGGCCGATCATCCACCGTGCGATGCCTGTCATGCGTAAACTCGCGCAGATCATGCACACTGACTTCGACCAGTCCATTGGCAATCGCGCGCTTCACCACGCCGTGGCCGAAGATGCCGCCGAAAAACTCCGGAAAAATTGTTATGATGTCGAACCGCATCGGCCTTCAATTATTCTCGCGCGAAGAGCCTATCCCGCGCCGCTCCTCATCCGTTATGGAAGCGTTAATGTCGAGCAGACCCGCCGGCAGCCGCATCTCAATGCGCTTGCCAGCAGGGTCTACCTTCACCAGATACGCCTTCGCAAAGGGAACCAGCGCTTCGCCGCCGCCTTGCGTTTTCACCTCGAGCAGCCCGGCCTCGCGCTCCACATCTGTAACTACGCCAACCGCAGCGGGGCCACCGTTCAGGTCAACAACCTCACACCCGATCAGGTCGCCGATGTAAACAGAGTCATCCTCGAGCCGCGTCCGTTCGCTTGTCGGAATCGCCACCAGCAGTCCACGCAGTGCATCCGCGTCGCCGATCGAGTCAATGCCTGCAAACTTCAATACGATACGGCCCTTATGCAGCCAATGGTGGTCCAGCGCTATTTCACGCACACTAACCACGCTGGTTTCCGTCGGAACCAGAAAGAGCCGCTTCCGCTCCGCAAAGCGGTCAGGGAAGTCAGTGAGCACATCCGCCAGAATTTCGCCGTGGCGTCCCTGTGGACGAACGAGCCGCGCAAGAATTGTCCACGGCTCGTGTGCCGGCTCATCCGGTGTCATGGCTCAAACATCGGAATGCCCATTCGGAGGCCCATGCTTGTCTTCTTCCAGGATGTCGAGCGTGTAGCGATGATGGTGCTTCATGCTCACCGCTCCCAGAATGGTTCGCATGGACCGTGCCGTTCGGCCCTGCTTTCCTATTACTTTGCCGACATCTGCCGGCGCAACGCGCAGACGGAGAACTGTATTTTCCGCCCGCTTCACGGCTTCGACTATCACAGCATTCGGCTCGTCGACCAGCGCGCGGGCAATCTCCGTCACCAGCGCCTGCATATCGTCGGGCCGTTCTTCGTGCATCATTGCCTTGACCCCCTTGAGGACGTGGGTATTTCACTCTCGGGCTGCGCAATAGTAACAGCATCACATGCGCGGAAGATAGAGGGACTCCCTATCTCCGCCCAAAAAAAGCGGATTATTACCGGTTGCGTGGCTTGCGTCTGAGGGAGTGAGGGGAAGGCTTTCCGGATCAGATCGGACTTGACTTAGGCAGCAGCCGGAGCAGGCTGTTTTGCCACAAGCTTGGCCACCCGGTCGGAGAGCTGCGCCCCCTTGCTGGTCCAGTAATCGATACGTTCGCGCTTCAACTCCAGCGAAGCCGGGTTGGTGCGCGGGTTGTAAGTGCCCACTACCTCAATCGAGCGGCCGTTGCGGGCGCGCTCTTTCTCAATCACCACAACGCGGTAATAAGGCTGTTTGCGCGCGCCGAAACGCGCGAGACGAATCATTAACACGTAAGAATTCCTTTCAAAATCGCTCAGTAAAGTATATCTGAAAAGCGCCTCTGCCTCTAGGCCGGGAACAGGAACCGCAGCATCGGCCGCACGCGCTCGGCCCACGCTGATTCGTCGTGCGTGCCGCCCTCGACCCGGCCAAAATTCAGGTCCGCATCCGGCCGCCATCCCTTCGTTCGCAGCCTGCGGTCCAGCAGTTCCACATCCGCTGCCGCGCGCCGGCCCTCGTCGTCGCCGACATCCAGCCAGATCCGCGGCCTTGTCCGCAGCATCGGAGCCATCTCCCCTATAAGGCTAAGAATGACTCTGTGGTTCCACCACACCGAAGGTGACAGAACCGCCAGCTTCCCGAACGTATCCTCGTGCCGCAGCCCCAGATACAGCGCGGCCAGCGCTCCCAGCGACGACCCTCCAAGTCCGGTGTTCGCTGCGTCGATCCTGACCCGGTACCGTGCAGCAATAAACGGCAGCAGTTCCTCCACCAGCAGATGCCCGTACCTGTCTGCCTGCCCGCCCCCCAGCTTCCAGTCGTGTGTCGGAGTGTATTCGGCCAGCCGCTGCTCGCCCGCGTTGGCCACGCCAACGATCACCAGAGGCTCAATCTCGCCGGCATCGATCGCCGCATCCGCCGTCTCGGCCATCCGCCATGTGCGGCCTTTTATAAAGGATGTCTCTGCGTCAAACAGGTTCTGACCGTCCTGCATATACAGCACCGGATACGTCCGGTCCACATCACGCTCATATCCCGGAGGCAGATACACCGTTACATCGCGGCTATCCGGCAAAAACCGGCTGCGGAATTGACGATGCACGCGCAGCCGCGAAGCTCGTTCCACTGCTATCTGCCCTGAACCTTCCAATAATCCTCCACACGCCAGCAGCTTGGCGCCTGCCTGCAACATTAACAGGAAGAGCGTAAGTGCAGAGGGCGAAAGGTTCCGGCTATTACTTCATCCTTGATAGATCAGTGTCTTCAGCTCCTGCGGCCAGTTGTCAGGCGTCACTGCGTAGACATAACCGGGCGAGAGGGCATCAGTCTTCACATGTGCTGTCGGAATCGAAGTGCGGTCCTGGGCGTAATGAAGATGCAACAATCCGGCGCAATAACCGGTACCGACCTGCTTGATCGAAATCTCTTCGCTATGCAGGCTCAGCCCGCCCACGTCCTGATTGGTCTGGTACTGCTTTCGGCCGTCGGAGTCGAGATATAACGTTCGTGTAACCGTCAGAGCGTGCAGCAGGTTTGCTTCGTTGGAAGGCAGCAGAACGGCATACACCGCGTCTCTCTGTCCCTGGCTGTCTTGATTGCCATAACCGCTCGGATAGATGACATAATAACCGCCACCCATAAGCCGCCTCCGCAAAGTGCGAAGTCCAGCTTACACCCGCGCCGAAAGCCTGAAAAACGTTCGCCCGTCAGATCGCCCGAACCAGCCGCACCGGTAGAAAGATCAGCGCAGCCACTAGTTCAAGCGCGCCCTCCACGGCAATGCCCACCAGTCGGAACGGCAGCAGAACCAGCCACACCAGTGGATAAAGCACAAGTGCCAGCAACGCCAGCGGCCAGCAAAAGAAAAACAGCAGACACCACAGCAGAAACTTGATCATCGGGTTCCGCTCCAGAAACCTTTACGAAATTTCGATGCCGCCGGTTCCCCTCACGCCCTCTCTCTACGTCCCCTGTGGTGAATGCCGCTCCCGCGACCAACAGAAGCGGCCACTGCATTATTTCAAGGATGGCGCGAAGCGCGTGTACCTGAACGGTCAGTTCTCGTCAGCCGACGGTCCATAGATCGCTGGAACCTTTGCTCCCAGCAGCCGCAGATATACGGTGAGCTGTCCGCGATGGTGCGCCAGATGGCTGAACGTGTCCGCAATCACTTCATACCGCGGCTGCTCCAGCAGAACCTTCCCGCCCAACACCAGTTTCCAAGGCTTTTTCAGGTGCGCCTCCGTCGTCTCCTCCAGCGCCTTGCGCGCCTCGGCCGTATGGTGTTCGAGCGCCTTCAGCATCTCCACCCGCGTGCGCGTCGGCTGCCGAAACGCCTCGGTGCTCGACGGATCATCCAGGTTCAGCTCATCCCGGTCGATCGTCAGCACGTGCCATCCCAGTATCGTTGCCGAAAGCGGCGCCAGCCGCCCCAGTTCCATCGACCTCTCATGCGGTTTCCAATCGCTCTTGCCTTCGGGAACCTGCTCAATTGCCTTCCGCGATAACGCTGCCTCGCGGTCCAGTTGCGCCAGAAAAATCTCCTTCAGTTCCATCGTTGCTCCTTTGCTGGTGGTTTGGGTCCGGGTGGTTTGCTGGGAGGCGTTCCCGACGGGCAAAAACGCTACGTCAACCAGATACGACCGGCTCATGCGGCCATCCAAAAGCTCCGTGGCAAAGAGTCCCATTCGGCACCTCCCGATGCTTCATTCCAAAAAGTAAAAGCGCATATATGACATCCAATGTCATAATTCAAAAGAAAAAATTGTGAATATGGATCGCACTGCAAAAATTCGCCCATGAAGTCCGATCGCCTGCTCTCGGCGCTCCTGCTCCTGCAGGCCCACGGACGCCTCACCGGCCGCGAGCTCGCCGAGCGCCTCGAGGTCTCTGAGCGCACCGTCCACCGCGACATGGAATCGCTCAGCGCCGCCGGCGTCCCGATTTCCGCGCTCCGTGGCGCGCAGGGTGGATGGCAGCTTGAGCCGGGCTGGCGCACGCAGGTTCCGGGCCTCGACACCGCCGAGCTCAACGCCTTGCTCATGGCACAGCCCCGCGCCCTGGGAGATCCGCGCCTCGCCGCTGCGGCCGAGCGTGCCTTCGAAAAACTGATGGCCGCGTTCTCTGCTCCCATGCGCGCCCGCGCCGCCGCCATCCGTGAGCGTCTCTACATCGACGCAACCGGCTGGCACCCATCCAACGAAAATCTCTCTCTGCTCGCCGACGTGCAGGAGGCCGTCGCCCGCGACTGCAAAATTTCCTTCGACTACACCCGCGCCGACGGCCAGAGCGGTCCGCGCACTGTCGATCCGCTTGGCCTTGTGGCCAAGGGAGCGAGTTGGTATCTGGTCGCCCGCGCGCCCGCCGGCCTGCGCACCTATCGCGTCTCGCGCATCCGCAACCTCACTCCGCTCACCCTCCCATGCGAGCGCCCGCCGAACTTCGACCTCGCCGCTTACTGGAAGCAATCTACGGCTCAACTCGCACAGCAGCGCGGCCAGTACGAAGCCGTCATGCTGCTCGACGAGCGCGCCGCGCGTTCCGCCCGCGAGTGGTGGTCCGCCACGCCAGTCGAAGATAGTTCAGAGGGGGATGGCTCAGAGTCCGGCCTGCCCGCAGGCTGGCAAAAGCTGCACATCAGGTTTGATAGCGAAGATCAGGCTCTCTTCGTCGCCCTCGGCTCCGGAACCCGAATCGAAGTCATCTCTCCACCAGAGCTGAAGCGCCGTGTCGCCGAAGAAGCCCGTGCCATCGCCGCACGCGACGTCTGGACGCGCGTCAGTAAATAGGGCAACCCGCACAGCCAGATTCCCGCATTTGAGGATCACTTTCCGTTTCGGAACAGTTGTCGGGTACCGCCACGGCTTTAGTATGGGGAAGCCCCTCAAAGCGTTTTTTGTAAAGAATAAACTGGCTGGAATACCGGCAGGACAAGTGTTGCCCACCGCTCTTTGGACGGCGAACCGCAAATATTCTCCCAGCTCTGACTCGAGGAGGTCTTTCACTTCATGCCCCTTTACACCAGTTGGATGAAGACGCCCACTTACGTCCCCACTGAAACCGATCAGGAGCTCTGGCCGCAGATTGTGGGTGGGCACATCATGGCCTATTGCAATGCTCATCACAGCCTGGCTAACAGCACCTAAACTCTTTGGAGTCATGAGCCGCATACAAAAAATTCACCAAAATCTAATGCCCCTGCTGACTCGCGATCCACGCGTCGATGCGCTGTTCCAGAACGTCCATGGGCAGAGCGCCGGAGTCGACGACCTGATCGTGGAAGGCGCGGATGTCGAACTTCGGTCCGAGCGCCTGCTGTGCGTTGGCGCGCAGCTTGAGGATCTCCATCTGACCGATCTTGTAGCCGAGTGCCTGTGCCGGCCATGCGATGTAACGATCGACTTCGGCTTCGATGTTTGTCTCATCCATCGAGGAGTGGGCGCGGAAGTAATCGAGCATTTGCTCGCGCGTCCAGTGCATGGAGTGGACGCCGGTATCGACGACCAGCCGGATGGCGCGCCACTCGTCGGCTTCGAGGCGTCCGTAATCCTGCCACGGATCCTGATAGAAGCCGACGTCCTTGCCGAGCTGCTCGGCGTAGAGCGCCCAGCCCTCGGTGTAGGCGGTGTAGTAGGTGTAATGGCGGAACTCGGGCAGGCCGGTAAGCTCCTGCGCAATGGAGATTTGCAGGTGATGGCCGGGAATGCCTTCGTGGTATGAGATCGATTCGACGTTGGTAATCAGCCGATCCTGAAATTTATAGAAGTTAACGTAAACGGTGCCGGGGCGCTTGCCGTCAGGCGAGCCGGCTTCATAGTAGGCCTGCGTCTGGTCCTGCTGCATGTAGGCAGGGACGGGCGCGACCACGAGCGGCGCTTTGGGCAGATGGCCGAAAAGGTCTGGAAGTTTAGGACGCATCTGGTCGATGTAGTGCGCGTAAAGCCCGATGAGCTGGTCGGTGCTCTGCGCGTGGAGTTTGGGATTCGTGGGAATGGATGCGCGAAGCGCGGCGAGGTCTTTGAAGCCGAGCTTGTGAGCAATCTCGGTCATTTCGGCCTCGTCCTTCTGCACCTGCTCGAGCCCGATCTGGTGAATCTGCACGGGCGTAAGGTAGGTAGTGGTGCTCTGCTTCACGAGGAAGGCGTAATACTTGTCGCCCTCGGGAATGGCCCAGATGCCGGGGTCGGTGCGGCCAGCGGGAATATAGGTTTTGGTGAGGAAGATGGCGAGCCGCTTGTACGCGGGCAGAACCTGCGTGCGGATAGCATCGAGGACTTCGGTGTGGATGCGGGTCTGATCGGCGGCGCTGATGGATGTCGGGAATTTTTTGAGCGGCTCGGCGAAAGGCGTCTCTTCGGGCTTTTGGTTGGCGATGACGTTCACCTGCGCAAGAACTTTTTCGAGGACGAACTTCGGTGGAATGCGGCCATCGTCAATGCCGGACATGGCGTTGTCGGTGACCTGCTGGAGGGCATTGGGGACTTTATCGAGCCGCGCGGCGTAGTCGTCGTAGTCCTTGACGGTCTGGAAGCTGAGCTGAGGCACAAGTTCGGGCAGGTCGATCTGGATGCCGTTCATCTGCGTCATGGGCATCTCCCACGGCTTGAATTCAGCCTCTTCCTGCTGGTCGACGAGCTCGCGGACCATCAGATCCTTGCTGAGGACCTCCTGATCGGTCATGCCCGTGGTGTCGATGGCGCCAAGGCGAATCAGATACTCACGCCCGCGATCGAGCCGGGCGTTGTATGCGGCGACGGAATAGTCGGTGAGCTGGTCGTTGTAGCGCTTGTCGCCTATCGTCGATGCGAACTCGGGGTTGTGCGCAAGGCGGTCCTGCCAGATTTCGTCGAAGAGCGCGTTGAGTGCAGCGCGGCGGTCGGCCAGCGATTGTGGCGCTGCGGGCGTAAGCCGCTCCTGCTCGGCATGCTCAGCGGCCTGCTGCTGCACAGACTTGGGGAAGGTCTGGGCGTGGATGAGAGTGACGGAAAGCGTCGCGGCGAGCATTCCTGGGACAGTACGACGGGTGAGCATGAGGATAAGGGTAAAGGGGAAAGCGGAAAGGGGAAAGTGGTGCGAAGCTTGTGCTGGTGCCGCACAACCAAAATGATGGCGCAAGTCACGGCGCGGGCCATTTTCTTTACCCATTGCCCATTCCCCTTTACCCTGTATCTACGATGAATACTGCAGCTCTCGATCAGGACTTTTCGCAGTTGCGTGTGGCCGTGCTCGGCGCCGGGAAGATGGGGGGAATCCTCCTTCAGGCCTTTCTCAAACAGCAGATGCTGGCTCCCGGCCAGCTTGTGGCGACGGTAGCGCACGCGGACCGCGCTGCGGCGCTAAGCGCGCAGTGGGGCGTGGAAGTGTTAACCGACAATGTGGCCGCGGCGCGCGCTGCTGATGTGATTCTGATCGGCGTGAAGCCCTTTCAGGTTCCGGCGCTCATGGCGGAGATCAAACCGGCGCTGACGCCGCAGAAGCTGCTGGTGTCGTTCGCGGCGTCGGTTAAGACTGGAGCGATTGAAGACGCGGCGGGGATCGATGTCCCAGTGATTCGCGCCATGCCGAATACGCCGTCGGCGCTGGGCGCAGGGATTGCGGCACTGTGCAGGGGAAGGTTTGTGAGCGAGGCGCAGATGGCATTGGCGTCGCGCATGTTTGAGGCCGTGGGACGTACGGTGATTGTAGACGAGAAACACATGGATGCAGTGACTGGGCTTTCGGCGAGCGGCCCGGCGTTCATCTATATCATTCTCGAATCATTGGCGGAGGCAGGTGTGAAGGTTGGCCTGCCGCGCGACATTGCCACGCTGCTTGCCGCGCAGACGACCTTCGGCGCGGCAAAGATGGTACTGGAGACGGGATACCATCCCGCACTGCTGAAGGACGCGGTGACCACTCCGGCAGGGTGCACGATCGACGGCATTCTGGAGTTGGAAGATGGCGGTCTGCGCGTGACGCTGATCAAGGCCGTGATGCGCGCGTCGCAACGGGCTAAAGAATTAGCTGCGGGATAAAAATGCCTTCGGCGGCGCCTACGCGGCGGGCGGTCCTGGCCGGACG
>JASHRS010000179.1 GCA_030037215.1 Silvibacterium sp.
AAGAAAACGCGCGAGAAGTACGGCGCCTCCGATCCCAACCGCACGCTGGAAGATTCTTTGAAGCGCCGTTCCGATCCATGGAACCTGCTCTTCATCGCCGGCATGTGGTTCCAGGACCTCTTCAACTATGACTTCCGCCGCACCGAGCGCTGCATCATTCCGTATGCGACGCAGGAAGGTGAGATCAGCTTCTGCGCCTACAACACGGGCATTGGCTGGCGGAACATCATCGAGAAGATGCACATGACCGCCACGCTCACCAAGTGGTACGAGGAGCACGGCCGTCACGAGATCTTCGCCGGCGGCAAGAAGGTGGGCATGGGCGAGGCGCAGCACACACTGGTCCTGCACAAGGAGCACGTGGATGCCGCCGCCAACGACACGATGGAAAAGCTCGGCATTGCCAAGAATGCGCGCGAGGAGAAGATTCGCGCACGCGACGCCAAGCTGAAGCAGGATGCGCAGAATGCCCAGATGGCCAAGCTCTACCGCGAGCATGTGCTCGGCGAGAAGCCGGTCGAAGGCCTTGTAACCCTGGACTCGATCAAACCCGCGCCCAAAGCGGAAGAGCCGGTAATGGGCGACTAAGATCAAACACGCCACCTCACACAAAAGGCCATCTTTGGATGGCCTTTTCGTTTCTATGCGCTAATTCCAAGTTGAGACTGAACTGCTATACCATCGGCTTCATATACTGATTCGCTAGGAGTCTGCTTATGCAAAATCGCATTGTCGGCACCACCATGCCGGTTCTAGAATTCGCCCTCGATCCCAACGAATCCATCATCTCCGAGGCTGGCGAGCTTTCCTGGATGGGCGCCTCCATCCAGATGACCACGCACACGCAATTCGCCGGCGGAGGCGGCATCTTCGGAGCCATCAAGCGCGTGGCCGGCGGCGGAAGCCTTTTCATGACCGAATACCGTGCGGTCGGCGCGCCCGGTGAGCTTGCTTTCGCAACGCGCGTTCCCGGGCACATCCTTCCCGTGGAGGTCGGTGCTGGCCGCGATTATTACGTTCATCGCCATGGCTTTCTTTGTGCCACACCGCAGATCGCCATCAGCGTGGGTTTCCAGCAAAGTCTAGGTGCGGGAGTTTTCGGTGGAGACGGGTTCCTTCTCCAGCATGTCACCGGACAAGGCGTTGCCTGGCTGGAGCTTTCCGGTGAAGTGGTAACGAAGGATCTTGCACCTGGCGAAATTCTCCGTGTGCATCCCGGCCATGTCGGAGCATTTCAGACCAGCGTGTCCTTTCAGATCACACGTGTGCCGGGCATCCGCAATATGATCTTCGGCGGCGACGGAATTTTTCTTGCAGCGCTCACTGGTCCTGGACGCGTATGGCTTCAGACGTTGCCCATCTCGCGCCTCGCTCACCAGCTTGCGCAATACATGCCGTCGCAGCCTCGCGAAACAACAGAAGCAGGCGTTGTCGGTGGTATTGTTGGCTCGATTCTGGGCGGCATGAAATAGATTGCTCCGGCGCTGGTTGGCCACTCATAACATAATAGGAGAATGGAAAGCAGCGATCCGCCTTCTGCAAAGCGCTTTATCTGCATTCATGGGCACTTTTATCAGCCTCCCCGTGAAAACCCCTGGCTGGAGACGGTAGAGACGCAGGACTCAGCTACGCCTTATCACGACTGGGACGAGCGCGTGACTGCGGAATGCTATGCGCCGAATGGCGCCGCGCGTATTGTCAATAAACAGAATCGTATTATCCGCATCCTGAACAATTACGGGCGTATCAGCTTCAACTTTGGTCCTACCCTCTTATCGTGGCTGGAAGTCAACGCCGGTCGTGTCTATCGCATGATTCTTGAGGCCGATGCGACTAGCCAGGAACGTTTCGGGGGCCATGGATCGGCGATGGCGCAGGTTTACAACCACGTCATCATGCCGCTTGCCTCCACGCGCGACCGCATCACCCAGATTCGCTGGGGCATCGCCGACTTTGAGTACCGCTTCAAGCGGCGGCCCGAAGGCATGTGGCTTCCCGAAACCGCAGTCGACACCGAATCACTGGAATTGCTCGCCGCTGAAGGGATGAAATTCGTCCTGCTCGCTCCACACCAATGCGCGCGCATTCGATCGCTCAAAGGCGGTGATGGCGTGCAGTTGAGCTTCGAAAGTCTAGACCATCCAGAAGAGCAGGGATGGATTGAAACGCCAGATGCCTCGGTTGATACCACCAGGCCTTATCGGGTGCGTCTCAAAGATAACCGCTCCGTCGCTGTATTCTTTTATGACGGTCCTCGATCCCGCGCTATTGCCTTTGAAAGTCTCCTCGATAGCGGAGAAAACTTTGTACGCAGGCTCATGGAGGGTTTTTCGGAGAACAGCGACCGCGCCCAATTGGTGCATGTGGCAACAGACGGTGAGACCTATGGCCATCACCACCGGTACGGAGACATGGCACTCGCATGGGCGCTCAAACGGATCGAAGACCAGAGAGATGCGCAGCTCATCAATTACGGTCAGTTCCTTGAAAAATTCCCGCCGGAATATGAGGCTCAAATCGTCGAGAACACATCCTGGAGCTGCGCTCATGGCATTGAGCGTTGGCGTTCTAACTGCGGGTGCAACAGCGGGCATACCGGATGGAACCAGGCGTGGCGGGCTCCGCTGCGCGTAGCGCTGGACGGCCTACAAGACAACTTAGCTCCTATGGTCATGGCGCGCGGGGCAGCACTTTTCCACGACCTGGATTCTACCCGCAATGCATATATCGAAGTCATTCTGGATCGCGAGAAGACAGAACAGTTTCTCGCGTCTCACGCGACGCACGAACTCTCTCACCCGGAACGTGTCGCCGCCCTTCAGTTAATGGAACTGGAACGCAACGCGATGCTGATGTACACAAGCTGCGGCTGGTTCTTCGATGAAATCTCCGGCATCGAGACCGTGCAGGTAATAGCGTATGCAGGACGCGTGCTGCACCTTGCAGCACAGCTCTTCGGCGAGAATGGTGTGGTACTCGAAGGCAAGTTCATCGCCGCGCTCGGGCTGGCCCGGAGCAATATCTCGTCGGAAGGCGACGGCGCGCGAATCTATGAGCAGCAAGTGCGGACCGAGCGAGTGAATCTGGAGCAAGTAGCCGCGCATTATGCGATCAGCTCCGTTTTCACAAACTATGGCGTCAACACCGAGATGTTTTCTTTCTCAATCCGGCGCCTGGCTTATGAACTCGTAAATTCGGGCCGAGGGCGCTTGGTGATGGGCCGGGCATCTATCCGCTCCAACCTCACAGAAGAACAGGAAACGCTTGCCTTTGGCGTCCTCCACTTCGGCGATCAAAACATCACAGCTGCGGTCAGCCGGTACGGTGAGAGCCCTTCTGCTGAGGCTGTCGCCGCCTACGACGAGTTCGTGCGCGACGCGAAAGAAGCGATTGGACGCATGGATTTTCCTGCCGCCATTCGCGCTTTCGACCGGTATTTTCCTGCTCCGGTTTACACCATCCGTTCACTGTTCCGAGACGAACAGCGTCGCATTGTAGACCAGATACTCAAGCCGACCTTGTCGGAGATCGAGGCCAATCTGGCGTCAATTTACGAAAGTCAGGCATCCCTGCTGCACTTCCTCAGCCAGGCTGGGCTTCCACGCTCGGAAGCATTGATCGTAGCAGCCACCTTCGCAATCGACGCCGGCCTACGCCGTGCACTGGCGAGTGAACCAATCGATGCCCTGCTGGCACGGACGTACCTGAAACTGGCAGAGACAGATCAGGTCCCACTGAACACGCCTCGCCTGGGCTATATCGCCGACCAGAAGATGAAGGGCGCCATGGTCGCTTTGCAGGTGGAAATTGTCGATCAAGTGGTGCAGTTCTCGACTCTCGATGATGCCTTGCTGGTAGCGAGAACGCTGACCGAGCTTCCTTTTGAATTGAACCTGTGGCAAGCACAAAATATCTGGTACGACGTGTGGGGTCGCGGCCCGTACCTCGCCGTGCCTGAACCGGAGGCGTGGAGCAAGGGCTTCAAGGACCTAGGCCAGCTTCTCCGCTTCTCTGTCGAAGACCTGGTGATGGACGAATAAACGGCTTAACTCCGCCAGCGCAGTGTAACGGGCCCGCTCATCGGATGTTTTAGTGGCTCTCCGGTGCGTGTAGCCTCGAGGCGTGCCTGCTTCAGCGCGAAATACCATTTCGCCGGGCGGTCGGCGTCATCGATGAGCATCAGCGAAGGGTCATACTTTAACCCCTCAGCCTGCTGGATCATTGTGACCTGGTCCTGCCGCACAAAACGCTTGCCGAAGAAAGTCGCAATTGTGGTTACAAATGGTACCGCATAGAACACATTCCAGGCTGCAAATACATCGATCCGGCAGGCATTTGTAATGGTTGGAGTTACAGTTGTCAGGCTGGAAAACCATTTATTGCCACAGCGAATCGTCTCATATCTCCGGTTCGGCAGAACAAAATCGATCGTTGTAGTAATTGGCTCACCGTATACGCCTAGCAATTTATACGGAGCGCTGTTACCAGAGGGTGCGTGGGCGGACATGCGAAACCCCTCGGGAATCGGCTCGAAGTGCTTCTCCTTCTCGTGAATCGAAGCCTGTTTGCGCCACCACCACGCCTGATGCACAAATGGCCCGTGTGCCGGGTCCATCAGACCGATGATGCCGTGATCGACGTTGCATGGCAGATCGGCGGTAAGATGCGCGCTTCGGTATTTTGCGCCGAATTTCGGAAGCTCGGGAACCGGCGGCTGCTCGCCAGCGCGGACGCGGCCCGATCCGGGCTCGGGAACATAGACCCACGCATAGCCGTCCCGCTCCTCGCACGGAAAGGCAGTGGCATAAATCTTTGCCGGGTCGAGCGTGTCACGCGAAGTCAGTGAGGGGATCCGCGCACATTGGCCGCTGGCTGGTTCGAAGGCCCAGCCATGATATTTACAGGTCACCTCGCAGCCGTCGAACCAGCCATATGACAGCGGAATGCCGCGATGTGGGCAACTGTCGCGCATGGCAAAAAGTTTGCCGTCAGCCCTTCGTCCCAGGACCAGGGGTATTCCCATCAACATGGCGGTCTGGAGCTTTTTGCCGTGTAGGCGCTCGCTGCGCATCGCGGGATACCAGTCGTTGTAGATCAGCGCGGTGGCCGGAGCCTGAAGATTCGTAGACATTAGAGATAGCGGCTTCAGTATAAAGCCAGTATTAGACTCGCTGCGAAACGCGTTCTGCTGGCTATAATCCCTTGAGGAGCCGCATCCTTGAATAGTCTCCGCACTGCGAAGCGTTTTGTATTCCCGCTGCTCGGATTGTGGGTGCTGCTCTATGCGTCCTTTTCGTTATTTACGCCTCCGTTGCTCGATGGAACGGACTCGATACAAGCCGAGGCTGCACGCGAGATGGCGGTGGGCGGCAACTGGGTGACACCGCATGTCAACGGCGAACCAACCCTAAACATTTCCCCCCTGCTGACGTGGAGCATAGCAGCCGGATTCAGATTGCTCGGTGTCTCCGACTGGACCGCACGCTTTGTTGTTGCGCTCTACGCTCTGGGGCTGTTCATCGTGATCATGGCGCTTGGGACGCGGCTCTTTCTGACGCCCGTGGCTGGATTCTATGCGGTACTCATACTGCTGACATCGGTGGGCATTTTTCTGTTTGCCCACTTGCTTTACCCGCAGATTCTTTCTGCACTCTGGCTTACGCTGGCGATGTACTTCTTCTGGCGCTCACTGCGGCATGAACACGCGTCGCTTGGAACAGCAGCTGGCTTTGCGCTAGCCTGCGCTTTGGGTGTTCTCTCACAGGGATGGCTGGCCGTGGTTGTTCCGGTTGTCCTGGTGCTGCTATTTCTGGCTATTACACGCAACCTCAGACACCTGCTGCGCTGGCACCCGCATATCGCAATAGCAGTTTTCCTGCTGATTGCTGTGCCCTGGTATGTTCTGGTTCATCGGGCCACCGGGTTTCCAGTGTTTTCGATCGGTGCACCGGGCAGTTTTGGGGTGCCATGGCTGCTGGTCTGGGTACTCTTGCTGGCATTGATCCTTCCGTGGTGCTTTTTTTCCGTGGCCGCGCTGGTCCGCGCCACTGAAAAGATATTGCCGCGTTTCAGTGAGTCGGATTGTGTGAACCGGGATTGTCTGCGTGAAGCCCGGTTATTACTCGTGCTGTGGCTGATTGTTATTGCCTTTGCGGCATTGTTGCCATTTATGCGGATGTATACCGCACTTGCCATGCTACCTCCGCTTGCCCTGCTGGCCGCTGGATGGCTCACCGCAGATGAACCGGCACCCTCGCCATTGGGAAGAATTTTTGCGTGGATATTTCTTGTCGCCGGAGTCCTTATAGCGGCCACAGCATTGATTCTGGCGGCGCATGCGCCGTTCCCGGCTGCCGGAGCGGACATCGCCACTTTGTTGCATCTGCATTCGGGTCAGCACCGTTCGTTGTTTGGAAATATCACTGACCTCACTGCCTCGTCCATGGGCTTCTTCCGCATTCCGCTGTCCATCACTGCAGCTGCACTGCTGGTTGGAACGACAGCGAACCTGTTTTTCCGGCTCAAGAACCAGGCGCGTATGGCCAACTGCTTTCTTGCCGGCATGATGGCGTGCGTGCTGATTGCTGCTCATATAGCGTTGAACACCTTTTCGCCAGTGATCTCTTCGGCAGTGCTCGCCGAAGCCATCAAACCGGAGGTCAATCCCGATGACATCGTCGTCGTAAATGGGCGCTACCGAGATGCTTCCGCGATGGGCTTCTATCTTGAACGGCCGATCCAACTACTGACGCAAACGCCGTTCGGCGGAGCAGGGTTCCACGAGACTCCAGGTTCGCTTGCAGAGCAATGGAGCGGGCCAGGCCGGGTTTTTTTGTGGACCACACCACAGTCGGAGCCAACTCTGCCGGGAGCGGCTTATCTGATCGCGCGCGACGGCGGGCGCGAAATCCTGAGCAACCAGCCGAACAGCGGCGGTGCCTCTTTCTAGGGACTGCGCGTCCGGCGACACGCGCTTCGCGCCTCCGAATACCATTTTGAATGGCTCTCCCTCTGGTCGAGATCTGAGGGTTTATTCTGCTTTTCTGAGCGAGCCGTGATCCAGCAGAAACCGCTCGCCGCGCCAGGTGACGGTGTTGCCAGCGAAGCTCCATATCCACACCCAAAGTGCGCAGAAGTCGCGTAGCGGCAGCAGCCAGAGGTCGCGCAGTACCTGACCATCCTTCAGAATGCCCACGCCAATCGCAAGCGCGACGGTGATGCGTGCTGCGGCGACGAGACTGAGCAGCGCAATGCTGGGAAGACTGAATCCGGAGGCGACACAGTTTAGGATGGCCCAGGGAAGGCCGAAGGTGAAGACAAGTCCCAGATAGCCAGCTTTGCGCGAGTCGCGCACGGAGCGCGCCCAGCGTACTTGGTGTGCGAAGAACTCGCGCAGTTTATAGGGTGGTACTGAGGTCGAGACTGCTTCGCGGCTGAGGACGACAGCGAATCCGGTCTTTGCGATGCGGAAGCCAAGCTCGTAATCGTCGGCGAGCGAGTCGACGAGTGACTCGAAGCCTCCGGCTGCTGCGAGCGCCTCGCGCGAGACGGCAAGCGTTGAGCCGAGACCGAAGCGGATATCGCCATCCATTTTGAGCGCGGTCAGGACGCCGGGGAAGAAGTCGGTTGCGATACCCAGCGCTTCCATCTTTGAGCCGAGAGTGCCGTGGGCTATGCCGCGATACGGTGCGGTGACCATGCCGACGGGTTTGCCGTGCTGGGGCGCTGCGAAGCCGTTCATAATGCGGGTGAGGTAACGCTTTGAGACGTGGATGTCGCTGTCGTTGACAATCAGATATTCGTATTGTGCCTGGCGTGCGAGCTGCGCGACGTTGCTGACCTTGCCGTTCAGGCCGAGCTTTTCCGGGCAGAGAATGAGCCGGATGCTGCGGTCGGAAAACTCGGCCTTCAGTCGCGCGACGGCGGCGACGGCCGGATCGTCCATGCTGGAGACGCCGAAGAGCAGCTCGTAGTCGCCAGCATAGTCCTGGCGGCAGTGGCTGGCGAAGGCCTCGTACATTCCCGGGTCGAAGCCTTTGAGCGGCTTGAGGATGCTTACGCCGGGAGCGAAATCAGAGGTTGCGACGGGCTTTCGCATGAAGCTGCGCGCGCTCCATAGCGCAGCGATGAAATAGAAGAGCGAAGCAAATGTAACTATCGTAGTTACAGATTCGACGACGGTGGCCAGCATGCAGGCTTCAGTGTAAAGCCCGAAGGCGGCGGCATGCGTCGTCGAGATCGGCGTCTTTTTTAGCGAAGCAGAAGCGCAGCAGGTTTTCGCCGCCGCCGGGGCGGAAGAACGCTGAGCCGGCGACTGCAGCGACTCCTGTCTGAGCGAGCAACGTACGTGCCTTCTGCGCGGCGGTGCTGCCGGGGATGCGAGTCACATCGGCGAGGATGTAATAGGCGCCGGCGGGAATGTCCGGCGTAAGGCCGGCATCCTCAAGTGCGGCGACGAGGCGGTCGCGCTTGTTCTCATGATCGCGCGCGAGACGGCTGTAAAAAGACGGGCCGAGCTGCTCGAGTCCTGCGGCCGTGCCGTGCTGGAAAGGCGATGGGGCGCAGACGAAGGTCAGGTCGTGAAAGTAGCTGATCGCCGGCAGCCATTTTGCGTCGGCGACGAGGTAGCCGATGCGCCAGCCGGTAATGGAAAAAGTTTTGGAATAGCCGGACATGAGGATGGTGCGCTCTCGCAGGCCGGGGAGCATGGCGGGGCTGATGTGTTTGGCATTGCCGTAGAGGAAGTATTCGTAGATTTCGTCGGTGAAGAGGAAGAGCTCGTGCTCGGCGGCGGCGACGCCGATTGCTTCCAGTTCATTGAGAGTAAAGATTTTTCCGGTGGGATTGGCCGGGGTGTTGATGAGGATTCCGCGGGTGCGTGGCGTGAGGGCGGCACGGAGAGCGTCGATATCGAGGGTCCAGTTGGGCGCGGCGAGGGGGACGATAACCGGCTTCATGCGAAGCGAGGTCAGCGTGTTGGCGTGGTAGCCGTAAAAGGGCTCGAAGAGGATGACTTCGTCGCCGGGATTGAGCAAGGCCATTGTGGCGGCGTGGAAGGCTCCAGTGGCTCCGCTGGTGACGAGAATTTCGCGGTCGGGATCGACGGTGAGGCCCCGGTCATCGCGGAGTTTGGCAGCAATAGCGTTCCGGAGGCGCGCGATGCCATCGAGCCGTGTGTAGATGTTGAAGCCTTCGCGGATGGCTTCGATGGCCGCTTCAGCGACTGGGGCGGGAACATCGGTGTCGCAAACACCCTGCGCAAGATTGACACCGCCGACGCGGTCACACTCGACGGTCATGGCGCGAATTTCCGACTGCAGGACGCGAGGAGCGAGTTCGCTGAGCGAAAGCGTGCGGGCGGGATGGACAACTGCCTGGGCCATGAATTGTGACCTTTCAGAGAATTATCTTAGTCGTCTTGTGAAGGCTGTACTTGCAGACTTCATACTCGCGGCCGAGATTCATGATCGAAATTTTTCTCGAAGATGACTCAAGTCGCACATTCTATTCAGTTTTCAGGAAAGCCGATTCGTTAACTCGTTGATTTAAAAGGATGACCTTCGGTAAATGCCAAAATGCCAATACTATAGCTCTCCAGCTCTCCTTTGATCTTTCGTGGTTTTCAGGAAGTCCCCTCCAATGCCGGCAGTGTTTTCCCGTCGCTTGCCTGAATGGAGTAGTTACAACCCCCCCCGGTAAATTTTACTGTGAAAATGGTGCAAGTCATTCATTCTGCCAGGTTTTCAAAGATTGTTCCATTTGCTACATCATTGATTTCAAACAAGTTTCAGTAAAAATCCATCGCACAATTCATTCATTTGAATCGTTTTTCAGGCGAGTTCTGGATCCAAAGAAAAAGACCGCACTGGCGCGATCTTTTGTTCGTCCCCTATTTACCCTCTTAAGTCTATTTTACCAGTCTGGGAACGAAAACCAGACAAAGCGCTGTGGCGTGGAAATGATATTTAATGAATGATTTAGCGAGGCCATTGTGGCATTGGGGACTTGACAGGTTATCGATCCTGGAATCGCTGGATATCTATCCGTTTTTATCAAGGGTGGCGTGCACAGGGTTTGCGTGTAGACTGGGCTCAAAAAAAGAGGAAAGATCAGTCTGCTTATGTCTCAAACCTCGTTCCCTGGCTATGTTTCTCCGGGCCGGATTGAAGTAATTACCGGGCCCATGTTTTCCGGCAAGTCGGAGGAGCTGATCCGACGGCTGAAGCGGGCGGAAATCGCCAAGCGCAAGGTGATGTGCTTCAAGCCCGATCTGGATGCGCGCTACCACCGGACGGCCATTGCCTCACACAGCGCGCAGACGCTCAACGCGCACACAGTGGCGAATGTGGGAGAGCTGCGTGCCGTGCTGTTTCCGCTGCTCGACACCTTTGAGGTGATCGGCGTGGATGAGGCGCAGTTTTTCGATCCGTCGCTCGTCGCGCTATCGCTGGAGCTGATGCACCTGGGCAAGAGGGTGATTCTGGCGGGGCTGGATACGACGTTTGCGGGTGAGCCATTTCCTCCGGTTCCGGAGCTGATGGCGGTGGCCGATGAGGTGGTGAAGCTCTCGGCGGTGTGCATGCAGTGCGGCGCTCCGGCGGTGCATACGCAGCGGCTGGGCGCAAGCCAGGCGTTGGTGGTGGTAGGCGCGGCGGGGCTGTACGAAGCGCGCTGCCGGGCATGCTTCAAGCCGTATCTGGATGAGCATGCGTCGGAGCAGTTGGAGATGCAGGGATTAGTGATTGGGCGGTAGGGATTAGGACCAGTTCAGATAAAGGGAGCTTGAGTAGGTGGCCCCAGTTCAATTGGGAACCCTGGTCTTCTTTTCGACAGCCAAATGCGCTTCCCAAATATGTTTCATTTAAGCGAAATAGACTTGAAGAACTCCTTACCGCTCAACAATACTGCCGGTTGTACTCGTGCAGTCGTAGCTTGCCGCTTCTTCCGAGTTGCGGATCTCCTATGTACCGTGTGACTCCGCAGTTCACGGGCTTTTCATGTTCGTCGAGATGGAGAAACTGCTCGGGGCTTAATCGTTCGAAGTTTGCCCGGGTTGCCAGGATCGTCAGGTGATGCGTGATCGCCATGACCCGCTTGCCAGAGAATTCACGGGTGAGCGTCGTAATCCAAGACAGATTTCGCTGGCGCACATCTGGAATATTTTCTCCGTTCACGAAGCGATAGTCATACTCGCCGAGCAAGCGCTGTAACTCGGCTTGCTCTGGATGCATGACCTGATAAATGCGCCAGTCGTTGTAGAGAATGGCAAGACCGTGGTCTTTTTCACGAATGCGCTCCTCGCGGTAGACGGTTGCAGTATGCAGTTCGGGCCATTCTTCCTGGAGGATGCTGAATGTTTGTTCTGTGCGAAGGTAGGGCGAGACGAAGACAACATCGGGGCAGTTGACACCTTGCTTACGCATTTCCTGGCCGGTGATTCGAGCCTGCTCTTCGCCTTTTGTGGTGATTGGAGTATCGCGGTCGCTGCATCCGAGCGCGTAGCGTTTGTGAAGAGTCCGGGCGAGCTCTTGCAACTCGGGTGTTGGGGAGCCGTTCTCGAACATATCGCGGAATCGGATGTACTCGGGGTCGCCTTGCTTTGCTCTTTTCAAGTCGTTGTATGCGGACTCAGCATGGCGAATCAGCAGCAATTCTTCCGGCCATTTCATGTAGTTGTCTCTGCTCTCAGAATAGCTCCATGCAGGACAGCTATGTCTTCTCAAACAACTCGATTCCGGGCTTGTACGGGAAAATGCAGCTCTTCGACTGCCCGTTCGCTACGCTCAGGGTTCGCTCAGGATGACAAGGGGTTGGTTGAGGTTCGATCTTTCCCACCCTTTGCGCAAAATACCGCGCCAAGGATGGGGCACCCGAGCGTTTGTGGCGGGGTGGGGTTTGAGGAGTATTCTTATCTCATCCAAACCTACTGAGGAGAAGATCGAGCATGAGCCAAGGCCATACATCGAAGTCCATAGTTAATGAGATTGACGCGCGCGTAGCGCGGCAGCATCTGTTGCAGCATCCGTTTTACCAGGCGTGGTCGCGGGGCGAGCTGTCGCTTGATGCCCTGCGCGATTATGCGGCGCAGTATTACCACCATGTGGCGGCGTTTCCGACGTATCTGTCGGCGGTGCATGCGCAGACGGAGGATGGCGGGGTTCGGCGTCAGATTTTGTCGAACCTGATGGATGAGGAGGCGGGCGAGCCGAACCATCCTGAGCTGTGGCTGCAGTTTGCCGAGAGCCTGGGGCTGAATCGCGACGAGGTGAAACGGACCCCACAGTGGCCGGCGACACGGGAGCTGATTGCCGGGTTCCGGGAGTGCTGCGGCGAGCGTGGGACGAGTGTGGGTCTGGCGGCGCTGTATGCGTATGAGAGCCAGGTTCCGGCGGTGAGCGAGAAGAAGA
>JASHRS010000022.1 GCA_030037215.1 Silvibacterium sp.
GAGCGGGAGACCAGCGTATCGAGCCCGAGGAGCAATCCGATGCCGAATAGCGACGGAGCATAATAAATTGCATTCCCCAACCCCACCGCACCAATTGCCACTGGCCCCAGTTTGCCAACCATAACGACGTCCACGACAGTCATCGTCATCCAGCCTATTTCGGAAAGAGCCACAGGAATCGCCAGCGCCAGCAACGCGCGCAATTCTGCAAGAAGGTTCGCCTTCGAAGTATGGCCGTCGAAGATTTCAGCTTCGGAGGAATGCATGCATCTGCTCGCAACAGGCCAGGATTTTTCGATTGTAACCGGCGCTAAGTGCGAACAACCGTGTGTTAAATTCGAGATAGTGGGCGTTGGAGAGATGGCCGAGTGGCTGAAGGCGCACGCTTGGAAAGCGTGTTTAGGGGAAACTCTAACGTGGGTTCGAATCCCACTCTCTCCGCCATGTAGTCCGGTACCAACTGCATCTGGAACTTTCCAACCTTGAAAATCCCCAGATATTGCCGCGAAATGGCAGGCCCTGCAAATACCAGAGAATTCTGACCTGTGTTCCTTCGTGTGAGGTATTTCTTTGTCCCAAACTTCGCGGCGTGAATTCATGACGAAGTCGACCGCCTTGGCTGCTTTTGCAATGGCGCCGCAGCCGCAGGCGCATAAAGTTTCTTCTGTTTCGCCGCCCCCAAGTGCCAAGGGTGAATTTGCGATCTATCAGGAGCGTCGTCGTTGGGAGCTTTGGAGCCTGCTGGGTGATCTGCCGTGGGACCATGAGCCGGCACCGCCCCAACTGGTGCGACAAGAAAAGCATGATGGATACACTCTGCAGCGTTGGATTCTGGACCTCAATGGCATTGAGCCAGTTCCGGCGCTGCTACTGATTCCAGACCATCGGCAGGATCCGGCTCCTGGTCTGCTATTTATTCATTGGCATGCCGGCCAATATGACCTGGGCAAAGAGCAGTTGCTCCGGGGGACGAGTGTCCAGCCCGCTTATGCGCCTGTCTGCGCGGAAAAAGGCTTGGTGACACTTGCTATCGATAGCTGGTGCTTTGGAGAGCGTAAACACGAGCCGAACGGAAAGGAGGGAGAAGAAAACACGTTCAAGCAGATGTTATGGCAGGGGCGAGTGTTATGGGGGATGATGATGCTCGATGAGTTTCGGGCGCTCTCGTACCTTGCGAGCCGCCCGGAAGTAGATTCCTCGCGACTGGGCGCCTTCGGCATGTCAATGGGCGCAACCAAGGCATGGTGGCTTGGGGCGTTTGATCCGCGGGTGAAACTGACAATGGACGTCTGCTGCCTGACGGATTATGAGTCCCTGATTGAACATCATGGATTAAGCGGCCATGGCGTTTATTATTTTGTTCCTTCATTGCTGAAGCATTTCGATACATTTCAGATCAATAAATTAACGGTTCCACGCGCTCATCTCAGCGTGAATGGGCGCAATGATCCACTTACTCCGCCTGAAGGCGTCGAGAAGGTCCGGAACGAGTTGCTGCCGCTTTATAGCGCTTATGGGCGCGAGCAGGATTGTCAGATCGAGCTTTTCGATTGTGCACACGAAGAGTTACCGGAGATGCGCAAGCAGATCCTGCAATGGATGGATCGCTATTTGGTCACCAATTCTGGTTGATTCGCCTGCTGTGTGTGAAGCAATCCTTCAAGGCTGCGCAGTCTTTGCCGATGCGAGCAGATGCTGCATTTCAAGATACACGGCATTGGTCCATCCAAATCCAATCTCATTCGTCTTGTAGCCGGCTGTAACCTGAACTTGCGATGAGCCCGTGACTACGTTGTATTTCTCGCGAATCGTTCCATCATGTGCGTAGTTCTCTTCGATAGTGCGGCTGAACTCACTTGCCAGGCGTCGCGCATCGGCATCATCGCCGGCTTTTTCCAGACCATTGATGCTTATCCAGGTAACTGGCGCCCATCCGAATGGAAGGTCCCACTGCATTCCGGAGTCATAGGTGCTCATGGCCAGCCCTCCAGAATGCTCTAATAGTTTCAGGTTTCCTTCCACTGCTTTTGCCTGTGCAGCATCGGACACGCCCGCCCAAAGAGGATAGAAGGTAGTCACATAGACATATGTGGAAGGCTTGTGCGTCGTATAGTCATAGTCCATATACAGGCCGCGCGCAGAATTCCACAAATAACGATTGATGGCGGCGCGCCTGTTCGCTGCACGTAGCTTCCACTGGGATGCATCGGAAGGCTTCTGAAGCAATGTGGCAATATGCGCCATGTCGAGTTCGTATTTATAGAGCAGACTGTTGAGACCAACATCAGCAAAGTGATGTGTTGAACCGCTGAACGGCCCGTAGCGAAAGCTTGTATCGAAACCGGATTCGCGCATTGCGCGGTCGCCTTTATAGAAGTCGCGTGTGAGCCAATGACCATTGACGTGTGCGTGCGCGCAGACCACAGATATTGCGACATCGCAACTCAGAGCGTCTACCTTTGCCATCTCCGCGGATGAGGGTGAATCAGGAAGAGAGACCAGGTATCCGGGATCCGATTGGGGGTGCGCTAATAACCAGCGTATGGCGTCGACATAGTACGTACTGTCGTCGGCCATTTCAGGAACAGGTCCTTCGCCGACATCGTAGTAGCGCGCAAGGCCGGTATCTCCCGCACGATGAATATTGCTTGCCCACAGGCTATAGTCACGTTGCGCATAGCTATAGGCACTGGCCAGCCATGCGTTCAATTGTGCCTTTTCTTCCGGCGTATCTGCACGCGCAGCCTCGGCGTCATAAACAGCCAGCACCATCGAACTTAGGAAAGGCGGCTGTGATCGAGTGAAGTAGTACGTTCGATTCGCATTCAGAATTCCGCCGTAATGGGCAATTTCGAAGAAAAAATTCTCAACCATTCCACGTGCGAGATCGATGCGGCCATCGCGCAGAAGTCCAAGGATGATGAAATAGCTGTCCCACCCGTACATTTCATTAAAGCGGCCTCCGGGCACAACATAGGGGTTCGGCAAATACAGCAGCCCGGTCGCGCCGATATCTCGCGGCTTAATTTCCCCGAAATGCTGAACGCGTACTGGCAGTCTCTCGACGTGTACATTGCATTTCGACTGCAGCGCTGCAACCTTCTCTGGCATCGGCAATTCTCTAGGAAGATAGAGAATCGGCGCGGCTTTAATTTTTGGATCAACCAGCGAATGACAGTCGCTCATCGAACGCGAAAGCGTATCCCATGCGCCTTGGATATAGGCATTAATATCGGGAGGCGCAGCCACAGATGTGGCGTTGGGAATACTCTGTGCAAGCGCTGGCAGCGTGAAGATTACGACGCAGAAAAGAGACACCCGATGGCACTTCATAAGGCTCCTGGATGCATCGCATACGTCTGCGCGTGCTGGATATGACAGATTGCTATAGCCAGAGCGTCAGCTGCGTCTGCCGGTTCAGGAAGAGCTGAGAGGTTGAGCAGCCGCGCAACCATGAATTGCACCTGTTGCTTTTGCGCCAGACCATAGCCGGTTACCGTGGATTTGATCTTCAGTGGGGCATATTCGGCTACAGGCAGATTTGCCGTGGCTGCCGCTAACAGTGCTACTCCGCGGATATGACCGAGCTTGAGCGCTGATTTGGCATTGACCGAATAAAACACTTCCTCGACTGCAACAACGTCAGGGCGATGTACCTCAAGCAGAGCGAGTAGTTCCGCGTAGACCAGCGCCAAGCGCTGGCTGAGAGGCTCTTTTTTCGGAAGGCGGATGCCACCGGCGCCAAGTGATACCAGTTGCGGAAAGCGCGCCGTATCATCCCATTCGACGATGCCGTACCCAGTACACTCCGTGCCGCAGTCAATGCCGAAGACGCGCATGGCGAGAGTGTACCGCACGCATTACCGGGTGGGAATTCATCTGGAGATTCCTTCCAGAGGAGAACTGGCCGTGGCATACAACCTGCGCGGCATTCTGCCTGCAATGAAAGCTTGCCGTCCGGCGAGCACCGCATGCTGCATAGCCTCCGCCATCAAAACAGGATTCGCCGCTGCCGCTATGGCCGTATTCATCAGCACGCCATCGGCTCCCATTTCCATGGCCAGTGCCGCATCGGAAGCAGTGCCTACGCCGGCATCGACAATCAGCGGAACCTCGGTAACCTTTTCGCGCAGGATTTGCAATGTTGCCCTGTTTTGAATTCCGAGACCACTGCCAATGGGTGCTGCGAGCGGCATGACCGCAGCTGCCCCCGCATCGATGAGGCGGTGCGCAAATACTACGTCGTCCGATGTATAGGGCAATACCGTAAACCCTTCCTTGACCAGCGCGCGAGTCGCTTCAAGCGTTGCTTGAACATCGGGATACAGCGTAGCCTGATCTCCGATGACTTCGATCTTCACCCAGTCGGAAAGGCCGACCTCGCGTCCGAGGCGTGCAGCGCGAATTGCCTCTTCGGCTGTATAGCAGCCAGCGGTGTTAGGCAAGAGAAAGTAGCGCTGGGGGTCGATGAAGTCCAGCAGCGACTCCTTCGAGCGGTCAAGGTTCACGCGACGAACAGCCACCGTGACCATCTCGGCGCCGGATGCTTCTATAGCAGTCTGGGTTTCGGGTCCATCCTTGTATTTTCCAGTACCGACAATAAGCCGCGATTGAAAGGCCTTACCTGCGATAACAAGCGGTTCCATAGGTCAATTGTAGTGCGCCTTCTATCTGTCTGATTGTTCTCGTTTGAGAATCAGGCATATGAGGCGCATCACGCTCCGTAGCCCCGCGCCCACTCAATGATGCTCCTGACAGCGATTCCAGTTGGGCCCTTGGCGATCCAGGGCTTGTCGGCATCAAGCCATGCCGTAGCGGCAATGTCGAGGTGGATCCAGGGTGTTTCGTCAACGAATTCTCTCAGGAACATTGCCGCATTCGTCGCACCACCATAGCGCGTCAGGCCCGTGTTCCGAATGTCTGCAATGGACGACTGAATCTGGTCGCGATATTCGTCTTCCACCGGCATCCGCCAGAATTTCTCGCCTGATGTCTCAAGCGCTTTGGCAAATTGTTCATAGGCCGCGTCGTTGTTGGAAAAAACCCCGGCATTCACCTGGCCAAGCGCAATGGCAATAGCGCCGGTTAAAGTGGCGGCGTCAATAAGGTGGGTTGCGCCCAATTGCCGGGCGTAGAAAAGCCCATCCGCCAGCACCAGGCGGCCCTCTGCGTCGGTATTAATAACCTCGATCGATTTACCGGACATGGCAATCTGCACATCCCCGGGCTTCTGCGCTTTGCCTGAGGGCATATTTTCAGTCGCGCAGACAATACTTATGACTTTAATCTTCGGCTTAAGCTGCGCGATCGCGCGCATGGCACCGATCATGGCCGCACCCCCGGCCA